>PLIR01000223.1 GCA_003139415.1 Myxococcales bacterium
CGCGAACGCGGGCGCGGGCGCGCTCTTCGGGGCCTGTCTGGTGCTGCTTGTGGGGTGTTCGCGAGGCGCGGGGGTCGAGGCGGACGGCGGCGCGCCCGAGCTTGGCTCCGGGGTCCTGGACGGTGGGGCAGCCGTGGCCATCGGCCCGGAGCGGGCCTTGGACGCGGGGCTCGCCCCCGCCGCCGCGGCGCGCGTGAGGGTCCTCGATCCGGGCAGCGTCCCGCGCGAGAGGCTCCGCTACACGTGGCGGGCCGATCGGCCGGAGCGCCTCGTGATGGAGCTCCGGACGGCGGCGTCGACCGAGTCGGGCGGGACGGTGACGCCGGAGATGTCGCTACCGCCCGTGCGCATCGCGGTCGCGATCGAGCCGCAGAGCGTCTCGCCGGCCGGGGACCTCAGTTACGCCTGGCACGTCGTCTCGACGCAGGTCGCCGAGAGCACCGGCGCCAACGCGTCCGTCGCGGACGGCATGCGCGCGGAGGTGGTCGCGGTGGAGCACCTCGCGGGGACGGCCACGATGAACGCGCTCGGCCTGACGACGGCCCTGGCCATCGACGCCGCGTCGCTGCCCGAGGCGGGGACGGGCGGCAGCGGGCAGATGATCGAGCAGGTCCGCCAGACCCTGCGCGACTTGGCTGCACCCTTCCCCGAGGAGGCCGTCGGGCGCGGCGCGCGGTGGGAGAAGCTCTCGCAGCTCTCGTCGAGGGACACGCGCCTCACTCAGACCGACACCTTCACGCTGCTCGATCTCGGTCGCACGGGGGGCCGGCTCGACGACGTCCTCGCGCAGACGGCGCCGTCGCAACCCCTGCCGACGCCGGGGACGCCGAACGCCCAGGCGCGCATGGACTCGATGCTCGCCTCGGGCGATGGCAAGTCGACGTTCGACCGCTCGCGCGTCGTCCCGCAAACGACGTTCGAGGGCACGACCACCATGGTCGTCTCGAGCGACGCGCCGCCCGACGGTGTGCAGCGCCGGACGATGATTCTGCACGTCGGGATCACGATCACCGGCTCGATCGCGCCCGACGCCGGCAAGAGCGGACCGTGACCCCGGGCAACGTCGAGCTCGTGCAGGTGATCGCGGACTGGGTCGTGACGTTGCCGGCGACGGCCGTCCTCATCGTGCGCGACGAGCGCCGTCTCACCGGCGACCAGCTCGCGCGCGCCTGGCCGCCATCTTCGCGCGACGGCGCCATCCTGGGCCTCTGGATGCTCGGCGTGCACCCCCTCGCCCTCGCCATCCACTGGACCAAGACGCGCGCCAGCGTGACGGGGTTCGCGATCGGCTTCGCCTTGCTGGTGACCGTCGAGGCGCTCGGGATCGCGGCGCAGTTCGTCGCGGCGACCGCGGTCGACTGGCTCGGGCTGTAGTAACGTGCGCGGCCGATGTCGACGATCGCCCCGCAGGCACCGGCCGCCGCCGAGCCGGGCCGCGTCGAGGCGACCGCGCAGGCCGCCGGGGCGGCGTTCCTGTCCCTCGCGCGGACGATCGGGGCGGCGGCCCTCTTGCTCGCCCAGATCGCGCGCCGGCTCGTCGCGGTGCCGCCCGTCATCGATTACCCCGAGCTGCGGCGCAACATGCACAAGATGACGGTCAAGTCGCTGCCGATCGTCGTCATCACGGCGCTCTTCACGGGGGCCATCACGGTCATCCAGGCCGCTCCCATCGTGAAGCGCTACGGCGCCGAGGGCCTGCTCGGCTGGGCGTCCGGCTTCGCCACGCTCCGCGAGATCGCGCCGCTCCTGACGGCCTTGATGATCTCGGGGCGGGTCGGGGCCAACAACACCGCGGAGCTCGGGACGATGGTCGTCACCGAGCAAATCGACGCCCTCCGCGTCCTCGCCATCGACCCGATCAGCTTCCTCGTCGCGCCGCGCTTCGTCGCGATCGTGGCGACGCTCTTCTTGATGACGCTCTACGCCGACGCCCTGGCACTCTTTGGCGCGGCATGCGCGGGCTACGGCCTCTTGCAGATCGAGCCGCAGAGCTTTTTCAACGGCCTGACGGGGGGCCTGCTCTACTTCGGCGACGTGGCGGGCGGACTGTTCAAGAGCGTCGCGTTCGGCCTGGTCATCGCGCTCTCGAGCTGCCATTTCGGCATCACGACGACCGGCGGAGCGCCAGGGGTCGGGCGCAGCGTCAACGCGACCGTCGTGGCGAGCGCCGCGGGCGTGTTCATCCTCGATTACTTCGTCAGCTTCGTCGTCGGGTGAAGGATGCCGGACGCCACCGCCCCTTCCGCCTCCTTGCCCGGTCCGTCGCGGCCGCCCGCCGCGAAGGCGTCGCCGCGCTTCGCGCACGATCTCGGCGCTCTCGGCATCGACCTCTTCGTCAGCGGACGCGAGCTCGCGCTCGTGTTCGTCCGGACGCTCTACTTCTTGTTCCGCGGGCGGCGCGACCGCGGCGCCGTCGTGCGGCAGATGTACGCGATCGGCGTCGAGTCCCTCTTCTTCGTCTCGATCACGATGGGCTTCATCGGGATGATCCTCGTCTACCAGTCGGGCCTGCAGATCCACCGGCTCGTGCCCGACTACTCCCAGCTCGGCGCCACGTACCTCGAGCTCTTGGTGCGCGACCTGGCCGCGTCGATCGGGGCGCTCCTCCAGGGNNGTCGTCACCGAGCAAGTCGACGCGCTGCGAATGTGCGCCGCCGACCCGATCGACTTTCTCATCGTTCCGCGCTTTGCCGCGAGCATCGTCATGTGCACGGCGCTCATCGTCTGCGCGGGCGCCGTCGCCTTCGCCACGGGCGCCGTGACCGCCCAAGTCGCCTTCGACGTCCCGATGCAGACCTTCTTCAGCGGGCGCCTCATCGGCTGGGGCCACGTCATCACGGGCCTCACCAAGTGCCTCGCCTACGGGGCCGCCATCCCGATCGTCAGCGGCTACTGCGGCCTTTCGACGTTCGGGGGCAGCGAGGGCGTGGGCTGGGCGACGACGCGCGCTGTCGTCAACTCGTCGCTCGCGATCATCGTGCTCGACGCCCTGATCTCCACCGCGAGCCTGTTGATCTTCGGGACGGGTTGAGCGCGCGGTGATAAGGGAGAGGCCCTCATGAAGCCCCGACTCCCCGTCCTTTCAGCACTCGTAGGCCCCGCGCTCTGCGCCGCGCTCAGCGGCTGCCCCAAGTACGACCCGGAAGTCCAGAGCGGCAGCAGCGGCGGCAACGGCTCGTCGACCGCGCTCGTCTCGACGCCCCTCTCGGCGATGCCCCTGGTCCCCTCGGCGCCCCCGTCCGCGGCGCCTGCGCCTGCGCCGGCCCCCGCGCCCACGTCGTCCGGGCCGCTCGCGTCGGTCGTGCACCCGGTGCTGCTCGATCCGTCGAAGGCGGCGGACCACGCCCCCGACGTGTTCAAGGCAAGGTTCACGACGACCAAGGGCGACTTCGTCATCGAAGTGCACCGCGACTGGGCGCCCAACGGCGCCGACCGCTTTTACAACCTCGTCAAGCTCGGCTTCTACGACGACACGCGCTTCTTCCGGAACGTCGAGAAGTTCATGGTCCAGTTCGGCATCAGCGGCGACCCGGCCGTCAGCAGCAAGTGGCAGACCGCCGACATCCAGGATGATCCGGTGAAGGAGTCGAACAAGCTCGGCTTCGTCACGTTCGCGCAGACGAACATGCCCAACAGCCGCGGCACGCAGGTGTTCATCAACACCGCCGACAACCCGCGCCTCGACGGGATGCGGTTCGCGCCGTTCGGCCAGATCGTGAAGGGCATGACGGTCGTCGAGTCGCTGTACAACGGCTACGGCGAGAGCCCGAACCAGGGCGCAATCCAGTCGCACGGCAACGCGTACCTCGATGCCCAGTTCCCGCTGCTCGACGGCACCAAGCACGCCGAGATCCTGAAGTAGCCGGCGTCGCGCTGCCGGGCGGGCGGCCCACCCTGCCCCGTGCCAACCTGGCATCGCCGGGGTGCGCTCGTGATCCACTTCAAGGACATCCACAAGGCGTTCGGGGGCAAGCCCGTGCTCGCCGGCGTCGACGTGAAGGTCGAAGACGGCGAGGTGCTCTTCATCATCGGCGCATCCGGCGTGGGCAAGAGCGTCTTGATCAAGCAGCTCGTCGGGCTGCTGTCGCCGGACGCCGGCGAGATCTGGCTCGACGGCGAGGAGATCTCCGCCAAAGACGAGCAGGGCATGACGGCGGTCCGGAAGAAGTGCGCGATGGTCTTCCAGCACTCGACCCTCTTCGACTCGATGACGTGCGTCGAGAACGTGGCGTTGCCCCTGCGCAAGCACCGCGGCCTCTCGTCGCGCGACGCCGAGGACGAAGCCCGGCGGAGGCTCGCGCAGGTCAACATGAGCGAGTTCGGCGACCGGTATCCTGCGGAGCTCGGCGACGGGATGCGCAAGCGCGTCGCCATCGCCCGCGCGCTGACGCTCGACCCACGCTACGTCCTCTTCGACGAGCCGACGACGTCGCTCGATCCGGTGAGCGCCCGCCGAGTCGACCAGCTCATTCGCGAGCTCTCCGACAAGGTCGGGGTCACGTCGATCGTCGTCAGCCACGACCTCGTCAGCATCTTCTCGATCGCCGACCGCATCGTGATGCTCTACAGGGGGCAGGTCCGCATCGCGGGCACGCCCGACGCCCTGCGCGCGAGCCCAGATGCCGTGGTGCAGCAATTCATCCGCGGGCACGCCGTGGGCCCGATGGAGCTCTAGCTTTTAAGCTACGGTTCTGGCCGCGCGATGGCTGAGGAGCGATCGATCGAGGTCAAGGTCGGGGCGCTCATTCTCGTGGCGGCCGCGATTCTCGGCGGGTTCGTCCTCGTGATGAGCGGCCTCTCGTTCGAGAGGACGTATCCGCTGTACGTCGATTTCGACAACCCGGGGGGCCTGCTCTCGGGCGCGGCGGTGCGCATCGGCGGGGTCAAGGTCGGCAGCGTCAAGAAGCTCGAGTTCCTCGGCGGCAAGATCGACCCGAAGACGGGGCGACGCGTCCTGGTGCGCGCGACCCTCGCCATCGAAGCGCGCGTCAAGGACGCCATCCACGACAACGCCGACTTCTTCGTGACGTCGCAGGGTGTGCTCGGCGAGCAGTTCCTCGCGATCGAGCTGGGGAGCCCGGACCGGCCGCTGCTCGGCGAGGGTGTCGAGCTCAAGGGCATCGACCCGCCGCGCCTCGATCTGTTCCTCGCCAAGGCGTACGAGCTCCTCAACACGACGGTCGACGGCATCAACAACAACCGCGAGACGATCGCGGAGATCGTCAACGACACGGCGGGCCTGCTCAAGGGCCTCAACTTCATCGTCAGCGGCAACCGCGAGCGCATCGAGCGAACGCTGGCCAACGTCGAGGAGCTCACGGTCGAGGCCAAGCAGCTCGCCCACGATGCCCGCGTCAACTACGTCGACAACCCCAAGGTGCTGCGCACCGTCGACAACATCGCCGACCTGACCGACAAGATCCACGCGGACGCCGATCCGTTGCTCAAGGACGCGCGCGAGGCCCTCGCAAACCTCAACCGCCTCTCGGCGACGGTCGGCGACCCCGCGCAGCAAGAGCGCATCCGCAAGGCGCTCATCGACCTCGCGCAGCTCGCCGAGCGGGCCAACGCGATGGCGGCCGACGCGCAGACCATCGTGACGCACATCAAGAGCGGCAAGGGAACCGTCGGCGCGCTCGTGATGGACGAGGAGATCTACGACGACATGCAGGAGATGGTGCGCGACCTCAAGCACAACCCGTGGAAGTTCTTGTGGCGGGAGTAACGCGGCCCCCGTGCACCGCGCAGGCGGCCGGCCGTGGGGCGTTCAGTCGTGTGACGCGTCACTGACGGGCACCGACGCCTCCACGGGCGCAGAGGCCTCGATGGGCACCGAAGCCTCCATCGGGGGCGGCGTCGATGCTTCCATCGGGGGCGGGGGTGACGAGCGCGGGGGCGGCGGCGTCGTCGTCGCGTCCTCCGGCGATCCGCCCTCGCTCGAGGGGGCCAGGGCGTCGGGGACTGGCTGCGCATCGACGACGGGTATCGTCGTGGGAATCCCCTCGTCCGGCAGGTCGGGCGCCATCGAATCGGGGACGATCGCGTTGTCGTTGTTCGAGCAGATGCGTGACCCGCTCGGCTGATTCGGATTCTCCAGGACGCAGACCAGACCGTCCTGGCAGTCGGTCACGAGGAAACAGGAGCCTCCGACGCCAGAGAGCTTCTCGGCCGAGCTGCACGACGCGGCGGCGCCCAGCGCCAGCCCAAGCGCACCAAGCGCAACCGCCGGCTTACGCCAGCGTGACGAGGACATCGCCCTCATTCACGGCCTGCCCCTCTTTCACGTGGATCGTCTCCACCCGGCCTGCGGACGGCGCCTCCACGGGCATCTCCATCTTCATCGACTCGAGGATGACGCAGGTCTGTCCTTCACTCACCGCGTCCCCGGGCGAGACTTCGATTTTCCACACCGTCCCCGTGATGTGTGCGTTTACGCTCGTCGGCATCGGGTCGTAACTTACAGCAAGTCGCGGTCGAGCGCGCGCCGAGCCAGCGAGGCCCTTCGCAAGGCGTGGCTCGCGAGGGCCCCCGCCACCGTTTGCGAAGCCCCCGACAACCCTGTAACCTTTCTCGCATGGCGGAACGGCAAGAAACCTCGGTGATGGCCTCGATCCAGGACATCCTTCGCGACGCGCAAAGCCGCGAGGAGGAGGAGCGCGTCGAGGCGGAGAACCGCGCCCGCGCCGAAGAGCAGCGCCGCCTCGATGACATCCGCCGCAAGCAGGAGGAAGAATCCGCCCGCCTGAAGGCCGAGGACGACGACCGGGAGCGCCGCGCCTACGAAGAAAAGCGTCGCACCGCGGAGCTCGCGGCCATGCAGGGCGCGGCGGTCGAGCGCGCGAAGGCCGAGGCTGAGGCCCGGGCCCGCCTCGCCGAGATGACGGCGCGACAGGAGCACGAGCGCCACCTTCACGCCCTGACGCAGGACAAGGGCAAGAAGAACCTTCGCTTGATCCTCATCGGCCTCGCCGTGCTCTTCGTCGGCGCGCTGATCGGCGGCGGCGTCTACCTGAAGAACGTGAGCGACGAAAAGGCGACTCTCGCGCTCCGCGTTCGAGAGGCGCAAGACAAGATCGACGAAGCCGAAGCCCAGACGCAGAAGGTGCGGATGGAGCTCAACAACACCAAGGACCCCGAGAAAATCGCGGCGCTGCAGCAGCAGCTCGCCGATGCCCAGAAGGCCGCCGACGACGCCAAGGCCAAGGCCAACGAGGTCAAGAAGCAGCCCGTCTACACGGGGCCCGCCACCCCCGGTCCCGCAGCAGGGCCCAAGCCTGCGGCCAAGTCGGGCCCGTGCAACTGCACGCCCGGCGACCCGCTCTGCTCCTGTCTGTAGGATGGGCGACGCGCGCGCGGCCGACCCCCGCGTCATCTTCGCGCTCGATCTTCCCTCCGTCGATCAGGCGAAGGCGATGGCGCTCGCCGTAAAAGACGAGATCGGGATGCTCAAGGTCGGCCTCGAGCTGTTCGTCGAGGCAGGCCCCCGCGCCGTGGCCATCGGCAAGGAGTGCGGGCGCCCCGTCTTCCTCGATCTCAAGCTGCACGACATCCCCGAGACGGTCGAGCGGGCCGTCGCGCGAGCGTCCGCCCTTGGCGCTCGCCTCCTCACGGTGCATGCGAGCGGAGGCCCGGCGATGGTCCGCCGCGCCGTCGAGCGCGCGGCCAAAGAGGGGGGGACGATGGAGATCGCCGCGGTCACGGTGCTCACGTCGTTCGACGGCAAGGACCTCGACGCGGTCGGCGCGGGCTCCGACGTAGGGGCGCAGAGCGAGCGGCTCGCGCGCCTCGCCTGGGACGCCGGCGCGCGCACCTTCGTGTGCTCGCCGCACGAAGCTTCGCGCCTCCGCGTCGCAATCGGCGGCGCCGCCACCCTCGTGACGCCTGGCGTGCGCGCCGCGGAGACGGCGAACAAGGACGACCAGAAGCGAACGATGACGGCCACGGAAGCCGTCGCGGCTGGCGCGGACTGGCTGGTCGTCGGCCGGCCCATTCGCGACGCGGCCGACCCACCCGCTGCGGCGCGGCGGATCGCGAACGAGATCGCCGCGGCCCGCGCCGCGCGACGCCGAGACTGACGCGCGCGCGATGCGGATCGTGTGCGGCGTGCAGCCGGTGCGCGAGGCGATCCGGACACACGGCGCGCGACTCGCCCGCGTGGTCGTCGTCGAAACGAGTCGCGCGGACGCCTCGCCCCAGCTCGAGGCGCTGGCCCGCTTCGCGCGCGACCAGGGCGCCCCCGTCGAGCGCCTCGCGCGCGCCGAAGTCGACCGCCTCTCGCGGGGCGTCCGCCACCAGGGCGCCATCGCGTTCGCACCCGAGCTGCGTGTCACGTCGCTCGCAGAGCTCGTGCTCGGAGAGCGGCCCCTTCTCGTCGCGCTCGACGAGGTGCAAGACCCGCAGAACTTCGGCGCGGTCGTGCGGTCCGCCGTGGCGATGAGCGCGACCGCCGTCCTCTGGCCCGAGCACCGCTCGGCGCCGCTGTCGCCCGCGATGTTCCGCGCGTCGGCCGGCGCGATCGAGCACGCCACGCTCTGCCGCGTCTCTTCGCTTCCGAACGCCCTCACCGACCTCCGAGCTCGAGGCGTCGTCGTCGTGGGGCTCGACATGGGCGGCAGCGCGACGATCGATCGGGTCGATCTCACAGGCCCCGTGGCCGTCGTCGTCGGTGCCGAAGGCAAGGGCCTTCGCAAACCCGTCAAGGGCGCGTGCGACGCCCTCGCGCGCTTGCCGATGCCGGGCCCGATAGGCTCGCTCAACGCGTCGGTCGCCGTGGCGATCGCCCTGTACGAAGCGGTGCGGCAGCGGGGCGCGCCGTGACCCGGTCCGGCCTCTTGCGCCTCTACCTTTTCGCCCTCCTCGGCTGGGCGTTCGACTTCTACGACCTGGTGCTGCTCGGCTTCATCAAGGAGCCGGTGGGCCACGACCTGCACCTCACCCCCACAGCGCAGGCGTGGTTGCTCGGCGTCGCGCTGGGGTCGTCGGGCATCGGCGGCATCGCGGGCGGGGCGCTGGCCGATCGCGTCGGCAAGCGCACGATGCTCGCGTGGACGGTGCTCGTCTATTCGGCCGGGTCGCTGCTCTGCGGGCTGGCGCCGGGGGCGTGGGCGTTCGTCGCGGGGCGCGCCGTCGTGGGGCTGGGCGTCGGCGGCGAGTGGGCGATCGGCCACGGGATGCTCGCCGAGGCCGTCCCGGCCGAGCGACGCGGGCGTTGGTCGGCGGCGCTTCAATCGGGTGAGCCGCTCGGCGTCGCGCTCGCGGCCGTCGTCGGCTACCTCGTCCTTCCGCGCGTCGGGTGGCGGGCGGTGCTCGTCGGGTCGAGCGCCACCGCGCTGCTCGCCATGTTCGCCCGCCGATCGGTGCACTTGCCCGACGCGCCCGCGTCGAGGGCGAGGAGCGTGGCCGAGCAGTTTCGCCCATTGCTTCGCCCCGGCATCCGCGGGCGCCTCGCCGCCGCGTGGCTGCTCGGCGTCTTCAAGCTCGGCACGTACTGGACTTGCTACACGTGGCTGCCGAGCTTTCTGCGCGACATGCACCAGGCGGTCGCGCGATCGCTCACGTGGATGCTGACGGCGCAGACGGGGCAGCTCCTCGGCATGCTGACGTTCGGCGTCGTCGCGGATCGGCTCGGCCGGCGCCCCGCGTTCGCGCTGTACTCGCTGCTCACGGCGGCCGCGATCGCGCCGCTGGCCTTCGGCTGGGAGGCGCTGTCCGCGCGCCTGCCCCTCTTCTGGGCGGCCATGTTCACGCTCGGCGTCGGATCGGGTTGCACCGCCGGCTTCGGCGCCCTGTTGGCGGAGCTGTTCCCGACCGAAGTGCGAAGCACCGCGATGGGCACCACGTACAACCTGGCGCGCGCCGCCCAGCTCCTCGCCCCAGTCGCGGTGCAGTCGGCCGTGACCTACGGGGGCCTCGCGGGCGGTCTGAGCGTCCCGCTCGTGCTCGCGATCGCGACGGCGTCGTGGGTCTGGGTCCTGCCCGAGACACGTGGGATTCCGCTGCCAGCGCTCGGTCCCCTCCCCGGCCCCGACGCCTTGGCCGACCCTCCCCCGTAGATGCGGGTCACACGACGGGCAGCTGCCGCGTGGACGCCGGCGCCTCGCCCTCGAGCGGGCGGCGGAGCGGCAAGAGGATCTCCGCGACGCGCGCGCCGAGACCTCCCGGGTCGGCGTCGTGCGGCAGCACGGATCCGGCGTGGAAGACGGCGAAGCCTGCGTGCTCGGTGAGCTGCTGCGCGAGCCAGGCGTCGGCGCTGTCGCCCGCGAGCGACGCGACGTTGCCGGCGAGGCGCTCGGCATCGAGCGACCCGTCCTCGCGCGGGCCGGCGCCGTTGAACAGCGGCATGTACACGCCCGTGCCCATGGTGAACTGCGCGAGGCCCTCTCGCAGCTCGCCTCCGACGCCGGCCGCATCGCACGCGCGGTGGATCTCGGTCATCGCGCGGTTGTAGATGAGCGTGATGGCCTCGGCCCCTTCCGGCCTCGGCGCGCCGACGGCGACCAGCCCCGCCGACGCGAGCTGGAACACCGCGCGGGTCACCTCGAACTCGAGCTGCCCGATACGCCGCCCGATCTCCGCCACGCTGCGCCGTCCGTCGCATTGCGCGAACACCTCGGCGAGCTCCGGCGGCGGCTTTTTGCCCGCCGCCGTCGCGCTGCGCAGCGGCACCCAGGCGTCGCTCGGGACCTTCTCGCGAAAGAAACGGAGCTCGTCCATCCGGCGCGCCGCCTCCATCAGGAGCAGCGCGGTGCTGAGGTGATGCCGGCGCGTGAGGCGCGACTCGTCGAAGGCATCGAATAGGTAGAACGCCGCGTGCTCCACGTGGACCGCGCCGTAGAACACTTCCTCGACCTGGCGCGCCATCATTTGAAAGAGGTCCTCGGACTCGACGAACTCGAGATCGATGGCCGTCTCGGCCACCTTCTTGCCGATCGTCTCCGCCGTACGCACCACCTCGTCGAGCTGGTCGCGCGTGATGGCGCCGAAGCGCCAGAGGATCTCGCCCAGGCTCTCGCCCTGGGCGTTGGTCGCCGCGCCGACGACGTGGCCCCGCTCGAAGAAGATCGATCGCTCGCTGTCCCGCTCGAGAATCATCAGCTCGCCGCTGTACGAGCCCTGCTCGATCATCGCCACGACGTCGCAGAGGGCGCCCGGCGTGCGGACCTGCCCGGCGAGCCGCAGCGAGCGAGGCTTCGGGCCCGAGCGCAGGGCCAGGACCACCTCCGGGGGGCTCTCGACGAGAGCCCACTCGCCGGCGCGAGCCCGGAGCGCCTGGCTCGCGTGGACACTCAGCGGGTGCGCCGTCCCCGTGGCGTCGATGCGGAGGTCCTCGCGCGGCTCCTTTTCGCTCCCATCCGCCATCGATCGCCTAGGTTACCATCGGCGGCGCTAGCGGCTGTCCCCGGATCGGCGACCTAGGTTTCCAAGTGAGCGCTGTGCCCCGACTCGTAGTAGGTATCCGGTCCGTGGCCGCTTGGCGCGCGGTGCGCCGTGGTCATGCGTCCCCGTAGCTCAGCTGGATAGAGCAGGGCTTTCCTAAAGCTCAGGCCGCCTGTTCGACTCAGGCCGGGGACACACGGCAGACTCGCGGAGACGTGGCGCGGCCCTCCGGCGCGACCACTTCGACAAGGACGGTGAACGTGTCCAAGCCCTGGATGATCTACGGCGCCTACGGTTACACGGGAGAGCTCGTCGCCCGCGAAGCGCTGCGGCGCGGCCACCGCCCGCTGCTTGCGGGCCGCAACGAGAGCAAGCTGCGTGCGATGGCCGAGCGCCTCGGCCTCGAAGCGGTTGCGCTCGACCTCGCCGACGCCGTGGCGCTCGCTCGCGCCCTCGATGGAGTGAGCCTGGTCTTTCACTCGGCTGGCCCCTTCGTGCACACGAGCGAACCGATGATCCGCGCGTGCCTATCGGCCGGGGTGCATTACCTCGACATCACCGGCGAGATCCCCGTGTTCCAGCGCACCTTCGAGCACGACGCCGAGGCGAAGGCGCGCGGGATCGTCCTCCTGTCGGGGGCGGGCTTCGACGTGGTCCCGACCGACTGCCTGGCCGCGCACGTCGCCCGGCGCGTCCCCGGCGCAACCACCCTGGACATCGCCTTCGCCGGTCTCGCGCAACCGAGCGGCGGAACGGCGAAATCGACGTTCGAGGGAGCCCTCGCCGGCGGCTTCCTGCGGCGCGGCGGCCAGCTCGTGCCGACGGCCCTCGGCAAGGGGGGACGTCGCGTTCGATTCGCGGACCGTGAGCGGTCCGTCCTGCCGATTCCGTGGGGCGATCTCGAGACGGCGTACCGGACGACCGGCATCCCGAACATCACGACGTACATGGCCGTGCCGAGCCGCGTCGCGACCGTGGCGAAGACGGGCTGGGCGATCGGCGCGGCGGCAGCGCCCCTGGCGCGTTGGCTCCTCGGGGCAGGGCCGGTACGCCGATCGATCGAGCAGCGGATCGAGCGCACCGTCAAAGGGCCGGACGACGCGCTCCGGGCCAGGTCGCGCTCGCAGATCTGGGCGCGTGCGTCGAACGACGCCGGGCAGTCCGCCGAAGCCTGGCTCGAGACGCTCGACGGCTACACGTTCACCGCCGTCGCCGGGGTGCGCGCGGTCGAGAGGGTGCTCGCCTCGCAGGTCAACGGCGCACTCACCCCGGCGCTCGCGTTCGGGTCCGACTTCGTCCTCGACCTCGAAGGGACGTCGCGTCACGACGCCCTTCCTGCGGCATCGTCCGGCGCCGTCGCGCCCAACTAACCCCACCCCCGTGCGCCTGCTTCCCGGTTGCATCGCCGCGTGCGCGGTGGTCGGCGCGTTCGCCGCGTTCGCGTGCGAGCCGCCGCCAAGCCCGTCGGGCCCCTTCGCCACCGTCGCCGCGATTCACCGGTCCCACTGCGGCGCATGCCACACGCGCGTCGATCCCGGCACGCGTACGCGAGCCCAGCTCGCAGCCGCCCTCCCGCACCATCACAACCGAGTCCACATGACGGACGCGGAGTGGGACGCGATGCTCGAGTACCTCGCGACGCCCCCACGCTCCGTGGCCGACGCAAGCCCTTAGCTCACCCCAGTGCCTCGCAAGCGCGCCGCTGCGCCTGCGATCCTCACCCCCGCGCTNNCCCCGCGCTTCACAAGCGCGCCGACGCGCCTGCGATCCTAGCGCGTGCGCTTCGCAAGCGCGCCGCTGCGCCAGCAATCCTAACGCCTGCGCCTGGAACCCGCCTCTGTCCCCTACGGGATGCAGCAGAGAGTCACGCCCGTGGTCGTGTCGACCGTGACGCCGCCGGTGGGGCCGGCGTCATCCACCTCGCAGCCGCCGGCCGTGTCGGACTTGGACTGGACGTACTTGAAGTGCGACGGCGCCGTGAACGCGAACCCGACGCACTTCGCGCCCGCGTCGAGCGTCACCGTCGGCGTACCCGTACAGCCGCTGTTGCCGAACCCTTCGACGATCCCGTCCGCAGGGCACTGGGCCGCACCGCACGCGCACGCGCAGCCTCGCGTGTCGACAGCCGAAGCGCCCACGAGATGCTGCTCGGTGAACACGGTCGCCGTGGGACACGTCTGGATACCCGATTGATAGATGCACACGCCCGAAGGCCCGGCCTGCGAGACGATCGCCGTCGCGCATGCCTGCGTCGAGTCGCACGTGGGCCCCACCGTGGCGGCGGCGTCCACGTTGGCGACCGGCGGGGTTCCGCCGTCGGCCGTCCCGAAAGCGCACACGATGGCAGGCGTCGACGCGGCAGCGTCCGGAGTCCCCACCATCTGCCCGCCGACCGTCGCGCACGTGGCCGTGCTCGTCGTGGAGGGTGCCTCGGTGCCCCCGTTGGCGAAGGTCGCGCTGACGCAGGACCCGGCAGGCAGCGCCGTATACGTGTCCGCCGCGCTGCACCCATAGTTCAACGTGGCAAATCCCGAGGAGCACGTGACCGTCGACGTCGGCGCGCCGCACGAACACGTCGCGCACTTCGCGGGCGTGCCCGAGGGATCCGCGATGCCCGCCTGCTGGACCACGCCGTAAGGCACGGCACACGCCCCCGCCCCGGCGTCTACGGTAGCGATGCGAAGCTGCACGTACCCCGTCCAGCCCGAGGGCGCCTGGTCGACGCACGTCTGGTTCGCGGCGCAGGGCGCGGGGCCAGCCTCTCCGTCGTCGCCGTCGTCGGCGTCATCCGCGTCCGCGCCGCCGTCGGCGTCCACNNCACCCCCGTCGTCCCCGGACGTCGCGCTCGTCTCGTCTCCGGGGAAGGGCGACGACGCTTCGTCATCGCCGCTGACGGGCGTCGTCGCGTCGGGTGTCGGCGACGTGGACGTCGACGTCGGCGCGGTGAACCCGGCGTAGTTGTTGTCGTCGGTCTTCGATCCGGCTGCGCACCCGTCGACGCTGACCGCGACGGCCAAGACGCCCATGACGAGAGACGAATACGCAAGCAAGGCAACCGCAGTGGAAGGGCGCATCGACGGGAAGCGAACCCCGCGTCGAGCGGCCTGTCAAGGCGAGTCAAGGCGAGGGGCACGCTCGGCGCCCGACCGAAAGGTGACGCGGTGAGTTCAAGGTGATTGAATGTTTACAAGCCGAGGACCATGAACTCCGCTCGCCCACGAGGAGATCGCCCGCGCGGCAGGCGCGACCACCGTCCGGGCCCGGCGGTGACGCATCGCGCCGGTCTCGCGGCGGCCGCTCTTCTCGTCGGTCTGGGCGCGTGCGGGCGCATCGGGTTCACGTTGCTCGCGTTGCCCTCCGACGATGCCGGGGCGAGCGGCCACCCCGATGCCTCCTTGCCGGATGCCGCGGCGCGCGATGCCACGACGACGCACGACGCCGGGCCCGTCGAGGCGTCCGGCGACGACGCGGACGTCGAGCAGCCGGGCTTGGACGGAGGCTTGCCGGAAGACGCCGCGCAACCCGACGCCTCCAGCGCCGTGGACGGAGGCGATGGAGGATGCGTGACGAGCTCCATCGTCAACTACTGCACCGCGTTGCCTTTCCTTCCAGCGCCGCCCGTCATCGACGGCGTGCTCGATTGCGGGCCCACCCTGATTCCGATCGTGGCCGTCGGCTGGACGGGGCCCGGCGTCGTCCCGGCCGGCAACTCGGCGATGCTCGCGGCCGCGTGGCGGCCGGACGGGCTCTACTTCTACGTGGCGGTGACCTGTCCGAGCCTCATTCTCGCGGATCCCGGCGAGTACGCCTGGGAGGGCAACGGCGTGGAGCTCTACGTCGACCACGACGGCCTCTTCCCCAACTCGCCCATGTACGACAGCGATGGTGGGACGTCGCAGCTGGTCACCGAGGCTCCCGACAGCGGCACGTCGACGAGCACGACGGGCGAGATCTGGCGCAACGCGGCCTACCTCGGCCCGTGGACCTCGAGCACGTTCGAGCTCTTCGGAACGCCGACGGGTTACGTCCTCGAGGCCTTTGTCGCGGCCGCAGACCTCGACCTCGTCACGTGGTCGCTCTCGCCGGGGGGCATGGTGGGCCTTAACGTCGCGGTCAACGTGACGTACGCGTCCCCGACCACGACCGGCAACAACGGCCATCGCCTCGGTCAGTTCTTCATGTACCTCGGCCCCCCGCCCGCGGGCGGCCCCTTCTCCGACGTCCGCTCGTTCTGCACTCCCACGCTGAGTGAGTAACCGGCCCCCCCGCTCGACGCGCGGGGCTGAGTCAGGGAGACCGGCGCGCGACGATCGGAATACGGAACGAGACATCGTGCGGCTGCGGCGCAAACTTGGTCGCCTGAGCGACCGTGGCAAGGCACGCGCCGAGGGGCGTCGAGGCGACGGCGGGGGGCAGCACCTGCGCCGAGGTCACGTGCCCGGCCGTATCGACGCCGAAGCGGATCGCGATCTCCGGCGTGCCCGTGACGTCTGCGGCGTGCGAGGCAAAGCAGTTCGCCACTTGCGGCTGCTGGCGGGAGAACGCGCGCGTCAGCCCGTCGGCGCCGTCGGCGCGCGCTCCGGCCCCTGGCGGGTGCGCCACAGTCGCCGCGGGGGCAGATGCCGCTGGTAGCGGGATCGGGTTCGCAGCGGGTGCGGGCGTGTCCGGCGTCGGTGCCGAGGCGACGGCCGCGGGACCCGCGTCGATGACCAGCCCGTCCGCACCGCTCACTTGCCCGTTCACCACCACGACCGCGGGGCTTACTGCCCGGGGGGGCCCCGAACGCGCGAGGAGAACGCCCCAGCCTCCCAGCGCCAGAAGGCCGAAGGCCCCCCCTGCGAGCAGGAGGTTCTTGGACGACGACGACGGCTGGGGGCCGCGCGCCGCGGTGCCCACGGGCACGGCGGGGACGATCACGGTGGGCCCCTCGGCCCGGTCTGTCGCGTCCGTGCGCGGCGACGGGACGGCGACGACCGCCTCGAAGTCCGTCCCGTCCTGCGGGTCCCCCCGCCAGGCCCGGTCGAGCGTCGCCAGGTCGGTCACCTCGAGGGTCTTGGCGATTTCGACGCCACGGAAGTCGGCCGCGATGGCGGTCGCGAGGCGTCGATCGAGCTCGTCGTCCGGCACGCCGAGGACCCGCCTCAGCGCGCGCGCAAGCTCCGCCGCGTCTCGGAAGCGATCGTCGGGGGACTTCGCCAGCGCTCGCGCGAGGACGTCGTCGAGTCCCTTGGGGACGTCGGTCCGAGCGGCCCCGACGCGCGAGGGCCTGTGGTGGACCACACGCGCGATCGTCGCCTCGATGGATCCGGTGGCGCGGAGCTCGTTGCGGCCGGTGAGAAGCTCGTGCAGCACGACGGCCGCCGCGTAGACATCGGTGACGGGGTTCGGCGATGCACGTGAGAGCAGCTCGGGCGCCATGTACGCGAATTTGCCCTTGATGAGCCCGGGCTGATCGGTCGTCTCGGTCTGGTCGGAGTGCATCCGCGCGATGCCGAAGTCGGCGAGCTTCACGTGGCCGTCGACGTCGAGCAGCACATTGCCGGGGCTGACGTCGCGATGCACGATGCCGAGGGCGATCCCGTCCGGCCCGACGATCGTGTGCGCATAGTGCAGCGCATCGAGAACGAGACACACGATGTGGATCGCCACGTCTGCGGGAAACGCGCGACCCGTGCCGCGCATGAACCGGTGCCACTGCCCGAGGTGGTAGCCGTGGACGTAGTCGAGCACGAGCAGGTACGAGCCCTCCTCCTCCGCGAAGTCGACGACGCTCACGATCGACGGGTGGTGGAGGTGCGACATGATCCGCGCCTCGCGCCCCATGACCTGCAGCAGCGACGGCTCCTTCGCGAGCAAGTCGGGAGCGGCGCGCTTCACGACGACCGGCTTGACGAAGTGGGCGGCCCCCTCCAGGCGCGCGAGGTAGATGAGCCCCATGCCGCCGCGGCCGATGCTCCGCACCACGCGATAGCGTCCGAGTACCTTTCGTCCGACGAACGGATCGGCGGTCAATCCGGTCACACGCCTCCGAGCGTACGAAGATAATAGTGTACCCCACGCAGCGGGTGGGCGATGCGAATGGCGATCGAGCGGTCGCCGGCGGGCGATGACACGTCGCCTCGGAAGCGAAACTCAGGATCCATCGGGATCGCAACTCCGTCGACGCTCACCTGGGCGCCCTCGACGGCGACGCCAGCCACGTGCACGGTGCCGGCTGCCGCGCGCCCGTCGGCCGGCTGCAGTACCTCCGCCGCCGGGGCGGCGTTGTCGAAGGAGATCTTGAGCGTCGTGTCGGGCGATCGCGTCGCCGGGTCCGCGTCGGCCTCGAACCATAAGCGGTACGATCCCTCCTCGACCGCGCCCGCCGGGAGCACGGCTGTCCCCGATGGAGCATGGATGACCTGGATGCGGCCTCCCCGATCGAGATGCAGCGAGCACGCCTGCGCAGGCGGGCGCGGCCAGCGCACCGTGATCTGCGGCAGGACGTTCTGGTAAAGGATGCTGTACTTGCGGCCGTCGGCGTCGATGACGTCGTGCGGCGCGGACGTGGGCAGAGGGGCGGCCCCGCCGTCGTGCAGGATCTGGATCGTCCCCGTCTGGCGCGCATCGCCAGGCACGCCCGCATCGACGCACCGCACGCGGTAGCGGTAGGAGCCGACCGCGAGCGGCACCACCACCGCGGAGAGCGACCCGCTCACGAACATCGTACGCGTCGCGCGACCCGCGCCGATGTCGACGAGCGCGTCGCCCGGACATGCACCGTCGAAGCGGATGCGCACGGCCGCGGCGCCGCGGGGGCTGTGCACGATCGGCGACTCGCCGCCGGGCACCGTCACGTCGGCCGCGGACGGCGCCTTGACGTCGGCCACGGCAACCCCCGCCGCGTCGAGCGTCCCGCCCTGACCGGGGGTGAGCGCCGCGACGCCCGCGCGGCCGCGGAGCTCGAGCTGGCCGTTGTTGGACACGACGCGCGCCGAGCCGCGATCGAGCGAGACCTGCGCCTGCACGCTGCCCGCCCCGGCGGCCACGAGCACGATCGATCCCCCGGGGACATCCACGCGGGTGCCCGGGGCCGGCGAGGCGATCATCACCCGGCCCGTCTTGGCGTCGAGCAGCGCTCCGCCCTCGTGGCCGATCACGATGTCCGCCTGTCCGGCGACGACGGCACGATCGGCACCCCGCGACACCTCCACGCTTGCCCCGTCGGGCACGACCAGCCGCGCTCCGTCGGCGATTGGGGTGGTCCCCGGGCCTAGCGCGACGAGGGGACCCAGCCTGAACGCCGCCATCCGGACGCCCGCGCCGCGGACCTCGGCGGTGACGCCCACGGGCGCGGGCCCGCCATCGGCCGCCGCGTCCGAGGCCCCCGCGTCGGCGCGGCCCGGGGCGCCCGGCTCGAGCAGAGCGGCGCCCGTGCTCACGGTGAATCGCTGGCCGGCCTCGAGGCGCGCGGCCACTCCTCCGTCGGCGTCGATCTCGGCGCGACCGACGAGCACCTGAAACCGCGCGTCGGCGTCCGTCGCCGTGATTCGCACGCGCGTGCCTGGTTCGATCTGCGCTTCGCCGATGGCCGTGTCGATGTCCAGGCCCGAGCCGCCGGACTCGACCTCGGCTTCGCCCGTCTCGACATGAACGCGCCGCACGCCGACCGCCGAGCCTTGCGCAAGGAACCGGACGAGGGTCTTCTCGCTGAGCCGTAGGGCGCCGCCGGCAGCCAGGTCGACCTTGGCCGTCGATCCGGCCTCCGTGCGGACGGCATCCCCGATGACGAACGTCGCCCCCTTGGACGCCGCGTTCCATGAGGCGGCGTCCCCGGGTCCCGCGCGCATCGCGGCTCCTTGGATCTCGGCGAGCTCCGCGACCACGCCCTCGTTCGACGCGCACGCACGGCACCCCGGCGCCAGCACCCCCGACGCGACGGCGACGAGGACGCGGATCCAAGACGGGCCGCCAAAAGAGAGGGAAAGCCAGCGAGGTGCCATCAACGCACCTTCCGCAGCTCCACATTGAGCATCGTGACGCCGTCCCGCTCGACGGCGACGCGCCGGCGCTGGTCGACGTAGCCCGACGCGTGCACGACGAGCTCGTACGCCCCCGGCGCGACGTTGACCTCGAACGTCCCGTCGACGGCCGCCTGCGCGTCGACCCCGACCGGCTCGACCCGGATCTGTGCGGCGATCGGCTTGCCGCTGAAGTCCCGCACGAGGCCGCGCACCTGCCCGCTCGGCAGGGCCTTGGCGAGGGTGATTTCGACGCCGGCGCCCTCACCTGCCCCTTCGTCCGCCCCCTTGCCCGGGGCTGCCGGAAGGGTCAACGTGCGCGTGACGGGCGTGAAGCCGTCGGCGGTCACGTCGATCGAGGCCGCGCCCGGATCGAGATCGTCCACTTCGAATCGGCCCTGGTCGTCCGTCGTGGCTTCCCGCGGCGCCCCACCCGTCGTCTGGAGTGCGAGGTGGGCGTGCGCCACGGGCGCATGGTCGGCTTCCGAGACGATCCGACCGCGCGCGATGACGCGGGCGACGGGCGGCGGCGCCGGCGGAAGCGGAGGCGGAGGCGGGGGTAGCGGCTCGGATGCAACAGCAGGCATCGTCGGCGCAGGACGCGGACCCGCGGGACGGACGGTGAAGGCGACGAACCCGCTGACGCGTGGCTCGACGTCGACCAGCGGCGCGGTCATCGTGAACGGCGGCCGCTCGCTCGGGCTGGTCGCGCCGACGAACGAGATCTGGCAGGTGCCTTGGCGATCGAGAGTCACCCGCGTCCCCGCGCTGACGACGAGCGGCGACTGCAGCGCCGCGGGCGCGCCGCTGCCGACCAGCAGGTCCCACGTCGCGTCCGCGAGCAGCTCGACGCGCGCCGAGGCCCTGAGGGCGGCCCCGAGGCCGACGAGGACGGCGCTCGCCTGATTGATGCCGAGCGCGACGCGGTCGGACGGCGACAGCAGGCCGGCATTGGGAACGCTCTGTGCGCTGTTGTCCCAGCGAAATCCGGCGCGCGAAGTCACGACGAGCGGCGAGTCTCCGCGTCGATAGGAGGCGAGGACGGAGGCGTCCGGCGTCGTGGCTCCGAAGACCCACGACGGAGCGTTGCCCCCGGGGAACCAGACGCCGACCTGCGCGCCGACGTGAAAGCCGGATCCGAGCGGCGCCCCGACCCGCAGCGTGACCCGAGGCTCGCCCGTCCAGCCGCTGGCGCCCGAAGGGTCGGTGTGCCAGTCGTAACGGCCGTCCAGCTCCAGAGCCGCGACGAAGAACCGCACCGGGCGCACGCTCGCCGCGACCGATCCGAAGACGCGATCGTGCGAGTCCCCTTGATGCAATACCGATTCGGTCCATCCGAAGCCGGCGGACGAGGCGACCCCCACGCCCGTTCGATCGACCGCGCCCGCGACGGGCACGCGGATGATTCCGGGCAAAGCGCTGGCCGAATCGCCCACATCCGGCGGCGATGGCGTTTCGCCCCCATGGGACGGCGGGGTGGTAGCCGGTGCATGCCAGGCGGCCACGATCGTCGTGTCGCCCGCGTCCGCGCGCGCGTCGGGCCCCGCGGACAACGCGGCAAGCGCCCCCGCAGCGAGCCCGGGTGCCGGCCCGTGTCGACCGAATTTCACGACGAATCTACGCTATCACGAGCCTTCCGCAAAATACGAAAACGGGGCCCCTCTTTCGCGTTACCCCGAAGGGGCAAATCGCGGGCGGAGCGCGGGCGCCGCTGCCAGCCGGGCGAGAGCGCCCGCTTCATTGCCTGCTTCGATAAGCGGCGCACGACTCCCTACCTGAGGTGCGGCGCCGGAAAGAGAGATGAGTATTGCGAATGCGAAAGGGATACCCTTTTGCGTCCGAGGCACGGCCGACTTCGGTGGTCGTGCGCTTTTTTGGATACATGGAGGGATTCGACCATGAACATCAGGGGACGCATCGTTTTGTCTTTCGGCGGACTGTCGCTTGCCGTCGGGGCTTTGCTCGTGGCGTGCGGAAGCAGCAGCAGCAACTCGACGCCGGGCGAGAGCGAGCAGGGGCAATCCTGCTCGCAGACGGCTGACTGCAAGTCGGGCCTCGTCTGCTTGGCCAACGTCTGTTACCTCGCGCAGACGCCCGTCACCACCGGCAGCACCGACGCGGGTGCGGTCGACGCGGGTGACGCCGCGATCACGGCCACGGCACCCCACCTCGGCCTGGTGGGCGAGGCCTGTCAGACGACGCGGGACTGCAACACGGGCCTCGACTGCGTGGCCTCCGGCGGCGCGTCCGTCTGCGAGATCGTTTCGTACAACCTGACGCCGACGGGGATGACCTGCAGCGGGCAGTGCAGCAACGCCACCGACTGCTGCGAGCTCCCGCTCGACGTCGAGCTACCGTACCTCAGCGACGCAAGCACGTTCACCCAGTACGTCGCGGTCCATAGCTGTCAGGACGTTCTGACGGCGCTTGGCGGCAGCGCCACCGTCTGCACGACCGGCCCGACGAACGTCTACCAGAAGGAGGCTTGCTTCTACTACGAGACGTACTGCAACTGCGCGACGGGCACATGGGCCTGCTCCGCGACCCACCAGTGCCAGTACACCGCGCCCTGCACGACGGCCGAAAACAACATCCTCGGCGGGTGCCCCACCGAGAATCGCGCGGGAGCGTCCGGCGAGAGCGCATGCACCATCCCGACCGGTAGCGCGACGGGGAGCTGCCTGCCGGCGGGGAGCTGCTCGACGACGGCCCCGGATTGCGACGGCAAGAGCATCGCGGATATCGCCGGCGCAACCTGCGCCGGCGGCGACTGCACCTGCGTCAATTCGGCTTGCTACCTGAAGTGCCAGGGGAACATCGACTGCGCCGCGGGCTCGACGTGCGACACGACGACGAGCCTCTGCAAGACGGTGGGTTGCACGACGAACTCCGACTGCGTCTACGCGGTCAGCACGGTGAACGAGGTGTGCGTGTCAGGGGCCTGCGTGATCCCTTGCACCACGGACTATCAGTGCAACGCGAGCTCCGGGGACGGCACCCCGACGCAGGTGTGCTCGAGCGGCTACTGCACCCCACTCGGCTGCAGCTCGAGCAGCGACTGCACCGAAAGCGTTACCGGGAGCGAAGTGCAGATGTTCTGCGTGACGCCGCCCGTGACGGGCGAGCATTCGGCCATCACCGGTGGGATGATGTAGTCGCCGCCGAGATCCCGCAGGGAAGAGCGTATTCGGGGCGGCGAGAAGTCGCTCGCATCGGCTACGCTCTCCTCTGCCATGAATCTTCCGACGCAGTCCTTCCTCGCCCTGGCAGCGATCGCCTGGGTCGACGGATCCATGCAGAAAAAAGAGGCGACGGGGCTCCTGCGCGCGGCGCGTGAGTCGGGCCTCGGAGCCGACGACGTCGCCGCGATCGAGCGAGCGACGAAGAGCCGCCTCGAGCTGACCGACGTCGAGGTCGCGCCGCTGAGCGAATCGCAAAAGGTATTCACGTACGCGCTCGCCGCGTGGCTCGCCCAGGTCGACGGCGTCGTCTCGCAGAGCGAGTCGGAGACGATGGCGACGCTCGGCGATCGCCTCGGCCTGGCCGAACCGATCCGCAAGCGCGCTGCGGCGGCCGCGAACGACATCGCTTGCCTCCCCGGCGGGGGCAAGCCCGAGCTTTACGACTTTCAGGGGCTCGCGACGCGCCTCCGGGAGCGCCTGCCCCAAATCAAGTGAGGGCCTCAGCGGCCTTCGCGCCTTGCGCGGCGTTGGCCGTCGTGGCCGCGTGCGGCGCGGCCACGGATCCCACGTTCATCGAAGTCCCGGGCGCGGGCGGCGACGCGAGCACCCCGGACTCCGCCGCAGCCACCTCCGCCGACGCGACGAGCGCGATGGTCGACGCCCGGGAGGCCTCCGCTCTGCCCGAGGGCAGCGACGCGAAGGGTAGCGAGGGCGGCGAGAAGGACGAGGGCGGCACTGGAGCGACGTGCGTGCCCATCGCGGTCACCGACGTGCCTTCGAGCGGCGGGCCGGCTTGCGCGTCGACCGGCGCCTGCTTTCCCCACGACGAGACCAGCTTCTCGCCGACGTGGGTCCCTCCCCTGCCGCAGAGCAATTCGTGCACCGCTTCTCAGATCGACGACTTTTACACCGTCTGCCTCGGACCGGGCGCCACGGACGACGCCTGCGGGACGTGGACGGGCGCCTCCGCGAACGCGTCGTGCGGCGGGTGCCTCAAGACACAATCCACCGCAAAGGCGTATGGCGCGTTGATCGAGTTCCCCGGCAACGTGGTGGAGCTCAACGAGGCGGGATGCGTCGCGCTCGCAGAGTCATGCAACCTGCCCTGCGCGAAGACCTGGCTCGCGAGCATCGAGTGCCGCGAGGCGGCCTGCACCTCGACGTACTGCCCCGTGCAGAGCGACCAGATCTCGTGCGCCATGACGGCGGCGGCGTGCTCCGCGTGCGAAGGCTACGAAAAGGCTGCGGACTGCATGATGGATCTCGAGGGCCCCGGTCACCTCGCGGGCGAGTGGTGCGCCATCGGCGCCACCGACAACGGCCCCACGCAGACGGACTACACGTCCCTGGCGACGTTCATGTGCGGGATGTGACGGTCGGATGCCTCGGAGAGGGCGCGGGGCCGCCCTCCGTGAGCGTTTCGCTGAACCGATAGCCGACACCGCGGACGGTCTGGATGAATCGCCCCGCGCTCTTCAACTTGTCGCGCAGGCGCTTGACGTGGGTATCGACGGTGCGCGTCTGATTGCGGGCGTTGAGCTCCCAGACCTCGCGAAGGAGATCTCCGCGCGCCTGGACGGCGTCCTTGCGGTCGACGAACCGCGCGAGCAGCTTGTACTCGAGCCCAGTCAGGCGAATGGGCTCGCCGGCGACGGTCACGCAGTGGGCCCTGCCGTCGACGCGAAGTTCTCCCGCCTCGAAAAGGGTAGACCGGTCGGGACCATGCTCGCGCGAGAGCATGCCTTCGATGCGACGCGCAAGCTCGCGAAGCTGGCAGTCGATGTCGTCGCCCTGCGCCAGGATCATCACGATGGGAACGAGGGGCACGCCAGCGCGGGTGGTGTCCTGAGGGTGAACCGCGACGTTGTGGATGCTCGCTGCATTGCTCATTGTCTGACTCCACCCCAATAGACAGTAAGGACAGCTTTCAGGAGCCCTCTTCCGCGGCCCGCCCGCTTGGGGGCGCTTCGCGCGGCGCTCATCGGGCAACCACCTTTGGCCTCACGAGAGAACTCTGTCTCCTATAACGGACGGTGTCAAGCCTCAGGCGTCCCGACCAGCCCTTTGCGCCACGCGCAGCTTGAATTTGGTACCGTGCGGTACCATAAACGCTTCCCATGAAATCGTTCGACGACAAGGTGGCGGCGATCACGGGCGCAGGGTCGGGAATGGGCCGGACGCTCGCCGTCGCGCTGGCGGGGCGGGGATGTCACGTGGCCCTCAGCGACGTCGACGAGGGGGGTCTGGCGGAGACCGTCGCCCTCGCCGGCGCGCACCCCGTGAAGGTCACGTCGAAACGCGTCGACGTCGCCGCCCGCGAGCAGGTCTATGCGTGGGCGGATGACGTCGTGCGCGACCACGGGCGGTGCCACCTCGTCTTCAACAACGCCGGCGTCTCGCACAGCGCCAGCATCGAGGGGCTCGACTACGCCGACTTCGAATGGATCATGGGGATCAACTTCTGGGGCGTCGTGTACGGAACCAAGGCCTTCCTGCCGCACCTCAAGGCCGCGGGCGAAGGGCACATCATCAACACGTCGAGCCTCTTCGGCCTGCTCGCGATCCCGAGCCAGTCTACGTACAACGCGACCAAGTTCGCCGTACGTGGGTTCACCGAAGCGCTGCGCGAGGAGCTCGAGCTGACCCGTTCGCCCGTGAGCGCCACGTGCGTCCACCCGGGCGGAATCAAGACGAACATCGCCCGCAGCGGACGGATCGACGAGAGCCTCAAAAGCTTCGGCGTCACCGACCTCGAGAAGAGCCGGCGATCTTTCGAGAAGGCGTTCCGCGTGACCGCGGAGGAAGCCGCCGAGACGATCTTGCGCGGCGTGCAGCGAAACGCGCGCCGCGTGCTCATCGGGACCGACGCGGTCCTGCTCGACCTCTTGCAAAGGATCGCGCCAGGCTCGTACCACGGGGTGGTCGCCGCGGCCGCCCGGCGCACCATGAGCCGGATGGGACGATCGGCGACGTGACGGGCGCCTCCGACGAGCTGGACGCCATGAGCGCGGCGGCGCGCGAAGCCGGGGCGGGCTTGATGCGCCACTTCCGCGATCGCGGCAGCCTTCACGTCGAACTCAAAGGTCGCGCCGACTTCGTGTCTACGGCGGACCTCGAGAGTCAGGAGACGCTCCGCGCGCGCCTCCTCGGTGCGTATCCGGCCTTCGGCTTTCTCGCGGAGGAGGGCGCGCCGGCGCAAGACAGCGGATTCGATGGCACCCGGTTCATCGTCGATCCCCTCGATGGCACCACGAACTTCCTCCACGGCATTGCGCACTTCGCGGTCGCGATCGCACTCGAACGGCGCGGCCGCATCGTTGCCGGGGTGGTCTTCGATCCCGCAAAGAACGAGATGTTCTCGGCGCGCGAGGGTGCCGGAGCTTGGCTCGACGGAGAGCGCCTCCGCGTCTCGACCGACCGCGACCTCGCCCTCGCGCTCGTCGGGACAGGCATCCCTCACTCGAACGCCGTCGATCGCCACGCGCTGTACCTCCCGAGGCTCGCTGCGGCGATGAAGGAGGCCGCCGGCATCCGGCGCCTCGGCGCCGCCGCCCTCGACTTGGCGTACGTCGCGGCGGGGCGATTTGCGGCCTACTTCGAGTTCGGGATCAAGCCGTGGGACGTCGCCGCCGGGTCGCTCATCGTGCGCGAAGCCGGCGGACGTACGTCGGAACCCGATGGCGGCTCCGACTTCATCGGGTCGGGCAACGTCCTGGCGACGAACGGCATCGTGCACGACCCGTTCATCGAGCTGCTTCGCCCCCGCGTCGGATGACCGCGGCGACGAGCACGCACACGCCGGCGAGCACGAGCTGTGTCGCGTGCGCGACGAAAGAGATCGACAGCGCGCGCTCCGGCGCGGACGCAAACCCGACGGCTGCGGCGAACGCGCGGTACGTCCCATCGACGACGCCCAGCTGCCCGGGCACGGCGTCGCCGAGCGTCGCTCCGATCAGGTGCAGGCCGTGGGCCACGAGGGCGCGCTGCAGGGTCACCGCCCCGCCGACCGCGGACAGAATCACGGCGTACTGCGCGAGTTGGGCCGTCCGGCCGACGCAGCATGCGCACGCGGCCGCAACGGGGATGCGGTGGCGCGCCTCCGGATCGAGCGGCACAGCCTCGGCGTTGCCCGCGAAGCGGCGCCGTAGTCGCTCGAGCCACCGGCCGGCACGGGCGTCCCAAAGGATCGCCAGCAGTCCCGCCGACGCGGCCAACATGAGCGCAGCGTTCAGACCCAACAAGACGACGAGTGGCGACCGTGGGCCAGGCAAGGCCGCCACCGCCGACATCTCGACCAGCGAGAACATGCCGATCGCGAAGACGTAAGACGCTTGGAGCTGCGTTCCGCAGGTGGCCGCCAGCGGCACGCCGATGTGCGGCGCGAAGAGCGCGCCCCGCGCCACCTCGCCCGCCGCCCTTCCGGCGGGAACCAGGACCATCATCGCGTACGAGACCGCGGACGAACGGACCCACGTGCTGCTGGGAATCCGTCGCGCGACGCCTCCGAGGATCAGGCGCAGTGCGACGACGTCGCTGAACATCTGCACGAACTCGAGCGCCGCGATGGCCGGCATCCACGGCCCCGCGTGCAGGAGCACCTGCGCCACCCGGCTCGGACCGGCCGCGTGCACGAGGTAAACGATCACGGCCAGCCCGACGACCGCCGGGAGCGCGCGGACGAGCCAGCGTGGTCGGGGCCGCGTCGCTACGACGGCTGCCGGGCGGTCCACTCGACGAGCGCGTCGCGCTGGTGCCATACGCGCCGGAAGGCCTCGATGTAACCGTCGACGGTTTCATCCGATTGGGCGATGAGCGGAAAGGACTGAGAGAAGAGGACGACGGACCCGGCCAGGAGCTTGGCCGTCACCGGGTAGCGCGCGGGATCGTAGTTGACCGCCAGATCGGCGCCGCCTTCGGCCGCGTGCGGAAAGCCCGTCGATGCGTCGCGCCGCTGAAAGACCTTCTGCGCGGGCAGGGGCACGCTCTGCCAGAGCACCACCTCGAGCCCCTCGGCCCGGAGCGCCAGGATCATCACGTCGCGCAGCCGCTGCGGCGACAGGTCGACGCCCGCGATCGCCGGGTCGAAGTGCACGCGGAACTTGTGATGCACCGACGTCCGACGCGCGGGCGTGCGAGGCGGGATGACGCCCTGCAACTCGCCCAGGGCGGCCGAGAGCCTCTCGGCGCGCCGCTGCAAAGCCGCCGTTCGCTCGGGCAGCCGCGCGAGCTGCGCGCGGGCGAAGGCCGCCATCATCTCGTTTCCGCGATACATGGACCCGACACGCTGGGAATCGAGCGCTCGCGTCCCGTCGAGAGGGCGCGTCGCGTCGTGGGAGGCCGCGTCGGCGCGCGTCACGTCCTGCCCGAAGTTGCGGATGGAGTTCGCCTCGGCCGCGACCGCCGCGTCGTTGGTGACGAAGAGGCCACCCTCCCCTGCCGCGAAGTTCTTGCTCGATTGCAGCGAGAAGCCACCCGCGTGGCCGAGGGCGCCCACGGGGCGACCATCGAAGGTAGCGCCGTGCGCTTGAGCGGCGTCCTCGACGACGAGCAGTCCGCGCTCGTGCGCGACGGCGAGGATGGCGGCCATGTCCGCCGCGCACCCGTGCATGTGGACCGGCATGATCGCGCGCGTGCGCCGCGTGATCGCCGCCTCGATGAGCGACGGGTCGATGCAACCCGTCTCGGCCTCGACGTCGACGAACACCGGAATCGCACCGATCTGCGCGACGGCCAGGGGCGTCGCCACGAAGCTGTACGCCGGGACGATCACCTCGTCGCCAGCGTGCACGCCCGCGGCCGCGAGGGCCATGACCAGCGCGCCCGTCCCGCAGTGGGACAGAAGGCAGTGCTTGGCCGCCACGAACTTCGCGAACTCGGCCTCGAGCGCGAGCGACTCCGGAGCGAACGGCCCGGAGAGGACGCCGCGATCGAGCACGCGGGTAACCCTGGCGCGCTCGTCGTCCGTCACGATCGGCCAGGCCCGATGCGAGCCGGGAGCGAGGACCGGCGTGCCGCCGAAGATCGCGAGCTTCTCTGGTTCTGCGTGCGCCCGGTCTCGCGGCGCAGCGCCGCGAGCCATCACGGAGTGCGCTCCACGTGGGATTTGGCGCCGTTGGTGTGGACGACGTTGCGCGCCGTCGCGTGCGCCCGCGCCCAATCGAGAAGCAGCTTCTCCTGCTTGAAGAGGTCGTGCATCGGCGCCTCTCCCGCAGCGTGGTAGGGCGACTTGAAGAACATCGAGAGCTGCCGCTGGATACCGCGCTCCCCGGCGCGCTTCGCGACATCGAGCAGGCGCACGAGATCGATGACGAGCGGGGCCGCCAGCGCCGAGTCCTGACAGAGGAAGTTGACCTTGATCTGCATCGGGATACCGGCAAAGCCGACGATGTCGATGTTGTCCCAGGCTTCCTTCGAGTCGCCGCGCGGCTTGTAATAGTGGATGTGAACCTGATGGTTTTCCACGTGGTAGCCGACGATCGAGTCGAGCACCGCGGACTTGCTCAGCACCTTCGTCTTGTTCGACGACGGCGCGTCGAGCACGAGGCCGTCGCTGTTGCCGAGGACGTTCGTGGAGTACCAGCCCTCGATCATCAGGCGCCGCGCGCGGAACATCGAGGCGAGAGCCGTCTTGAGCAGCGTCTGGCCCGTCTTGCCGTCCATGCCGGCGTACGGGTTGCCCTTCTCCATCGCCTGCGCCTCGAGCGCCGGCACGTTCGTCAGGCTCGGCGTGAAGTTGCAGTACGGGATCTGCATCTTGTTGGCGGCGTAGAAGTACCGCATCGCGGGCGAGATCGCCGCGTCGCTCGAATCGAGGCCCGCCTCGAACGCGCGCAGGTCGCGGTGGACCGGCTGTACCTCGAGGAAGCTCTCCGTCGAAGCGAGGTTGACCATCACCACGCGGTCGAGGTTGTGCGCTTTGCGGAATGCCTCGAGGTTTGCCTCGAGGATGGCGACCTCTTCGCGGTGGTTCTTGGCTTTGACCACATGGCTGCCGGAGAGCTTCTCGACATAGGACGTCGAGAAGACCGCGGGCCACGGCTTCACCCGCTCGAGCTCCGGGCGGACCGCCTCGAGCACGTGAGCGGGGATCACCTTGTGATTCAGCGCCCCCTCGTAGACGTTGGAGAAGTGCAGGTCCCAGCCTGCGAACACCAGACCCTCGAGCGGCGCGAAGTCGAGAAGCTCCGTGATGGACTCTTGGATTCGCGCCTCGGTCTTCTCCGTCACCATGCCGATGCGCGGGGCCAGGCCCTTCTTCATCAGCTCCACGCCGGCGACAAGCGTCGACGCGACGGCCCCGTTGATCCCTACGATGGCGACTCCGATGCGATTCATGGCGGCCTTCTTAATTCGATGCCCCGGGGAGGCTAGCGGGTGCCCGCTTGCTCCCAAAGCAGTTTCTTCTTCGTGTCGTCGATGATGCGAGGAAATTTCCCCTGCACGTTCCCCTTAGTCACGATCTCCAGGAAGCGGCGGGCCCCCCCGGAGGCGAGAGGGACGATCAGGGCCGGGAGCAGCGCGACCTCGTTCTTTCGATGCTCACCGTAAACTCGGTTTTGCTTGCACAAGCCTTCGTCGAACGCCGCAGCGAATGCTCGCATGTCCGATGGAGCCGCGCCGGCCTGAAATTCGACGAAGAGCACATAACGCGACTTCGCAGTACCGTCCACGGCCACGTCGGCCCCCGCGCCGAAGTCGACGGTCATCGAGGGACAGGCGGCAAGTGCGTAAGCGACTGCGCGCTCGATCTCGACGTGCGTAGTCAACTCCTGGGTGACCGACAGGCACCCCGAGAGGCGCCCCACGAACTCGATTCGCGGCGGGTCGACGGATCCAAACCGGACGATGTCGCCGAGTTCGTACGCGTAGAGCCCCGAGGCCGTGGTGACGACGATCGAGTAGGGCCGATCGCGTTCGACGGCCCAGAGCGGGTACCTCGTGGCTCCGGGCGCTCCGCGATCCTCGAGGCGTACGAACTCGAAGAACGTGCCGCGGTGGGGGAGCATGAGCATCCCCGGTACACTGAGGAAGTCGGAGGAGGCGTAGACCCCGCCTTCCGTCGCGTTGTACGTGTCGACGAGCGCGATATCGGCACGGCCGGTGAGCTCCCGGATCACCGGGAGATACGGGCCCGCGGCGACCCCACCGCCGAAGAGCACGCGAAGGTTGGGCCACACCTCGGAGACGCTACGCACGTTGCGGCCTCGCGCGCGGGCCGCAGCGAGGACCTTCTCGAAGAGCAGCGTGAACCAGCAGGTGGTGCCTGCGACGGCTCGGACATCGTGGTCGAGGTACCGATCCGCGATGACGCCGAGCTTCTCGTCGTAGTTCGGGATGGTGCGAACGCTCTGCTCCGGCAAGTACACCGGCCGGGTGAACCGCGGCATCTTCGTCATCATGAGGGCCGGGTTCGACGTGACGAGCACGGAGCCTTCGCGGCGCATCGTCGTCGGCGGAAAGAGGCCCAGCGTGAAGCCGGAGAAGAGGTCGTAGTCCGCGGCCCAGTTCATGTACCGCAGGGCGGCGTCGGCGCCGGCGCGTTGCTGGTGCCGGATCTGCCTGGCCGTGATGGGGAGAAACTTCGATTTCCCGTGGTTCGAGCTCCCCGACGAGTTGCCGAAGTATAGGACGCTCTCTGGAACGAGCAGGTTGCGCTCGCCCACGCGCATCCGATCGATGTACGGAGAGAAGGTGTCGTAGTCGCCCACGGGGACGTGCCGCACGAAATCCGCGTGGTGACGTACGCCCGCGAAGTGGTGCTTTCGGCCAAACTCCGTCGAGCGGGCGTGCCGCAGCAGTTCGGCCAGGGTGGCCTCCTGCGTCTCGCGCAGACGTCGCAGAGCGGCATCCCACGCCCGAACCTGGACATGTGCGGCCGCCTCGACCGCACGTCCGACGACGCGCGGATACGGCGACTTGACGAGGTCCCGCTCTGGGCGCAGCGCGTCGGAGCGCGGAAAGCCGGAAAGCCCCTGCGGACTGGACGCCTGCATCGCGTTCGCCGCCCCACGGCCCGACGGGCGATCGACGTCTGCGCGCGGGCGCTGGGACGGCTCGTTCACGTCGCTTAGGGCCATGGTTGATGCGTCGGATCGCGGGGGAGGCCGTCCCGTCGGAAGCGTACGCGGCCNNCCGACGAACCGCCTGGCGCGATCGAGGATCTCACGAGCGTCCTCGAAGTCGTCGCCGCTCACGACGATAACGAAGCTGTCATGTGCCGATGCGGCATCCAAGTCTACCCACCGGCCGGGCAGGACGTAGGGATCGTTCACGCCCGCCGGCACCTCGCCCAGCGCGACCCGAGCTTGGTGGCACTCGACGCTGCGCGTGAGGCTCTCGCTCGACATGCCCGGGATCGGCCGCAGCCTGATTCGTGCGCCCCGGAGCCTGGCCTCTCGCTCCGCGGGGCCCGACGGAACGGTGGCGTACTCGGGCCGGACGGCGTCCACGAAGTCCGGGGAGAGGAGCGGCGCCATGTCGTCCTCGCGGATCGCTTTGCAGAGCGGAGCAACCTCTCGCGCCCGGTCGGCCGGCGTCCGAAGGTCGGGCAAGGGCGACAGCAACGCGCAGGCGGCGGGGGCAAGACAAGTGAGGAGCACGAGCGCGCGACCGCGGGCTTCAGGTCTCACCGTTCACGTCTCACTGGGCAGCTCGGGCAGCGCATCCATGGGGGGGGCGTCCCCCTCGCGAGGAAGGACGAAGTGGAACGATGAGCCTCGTTCACGGCGCTCATACCAGATGCGTCCACCGTGCGCCGTCACGATGCCACGGCAGATCGTCAGCCCGATCCCCATACCCACCGAGGTGTTCGAGACGCGGTGGAACTTTTCGAAGATGGCCTCCTCGTGCCCCACCGGGACGCCCGGACCAGAATCGGCCACTTCCACTTCGACGGCCCGCTCGATCGTGGACGCCGTGATCTCGATCGGCGTGTCCGCTGGCGTATATTTCAAGGCGTTTTCGACGAGGTTCATCAGGACCTGTCCGATGAGCGTCGCGTCGAAAGGCGCGAGCGCCGCGTCCGGCGCGATCCGGACCTGCACCGGGCGCCGGCCCAGGTGGTCTTCGAGCCGGTTGAGCACCACGCCCACGACCTCCTCGAGGGACTGCCACTCCTGGTTGCGGACCCGAAGGGCGCCTGCCTCGAGGGACGTCATGTCGAGGAGATTCCGTACAAGGCGATCGAGCCGACTCGCCTCGTCCGAGATCGTGGCCAGGTATTCGCCCCGCCGCGAGGCCGGGGCGGCGGCGTCCCCGTCGATGAGCGCCGTCACCGCGCCCTTGATGACGGCCAGCGGCGTGCGCAGATCGTGCGATACGGAGCTCAGCAACGCGTTGCGCAGGCGCTCCTTCTGGACCTCGAGCTGGGCTGTTTGCGCGCTCTCCGCCATCCTGCCGCGCTCGACGGCCAGGGCGATCTGGTTGGCGAACGTCGCGAGGAGCTCTTCTTGCGACGGGTCGACGAATCGGCCAACCGACACCGGCCGAAGCGCGAGCACCCCCATGACCCCGGTCGACGCCCTGAGAAGCACCAGGCGCGTCTCACGGACGGACTGGACGCTCGACAGGCTGCCCTTTCCAACGGGCGCCGCGCAGAGGGCGCGCGCCGCCGCTTCGAGGGCCACGTCGATCTCGAAATCGGCCGACGCCGCAGGCGGTGCCGTGAGACGCCCCCCGTCGGCGGCGAGGAGGATGGCGACGTCGTTTCCGAACGCCTCCTTCACGTGGCGGGCGGCAGCGCGGACGATCTCGTCGCTCGTCGGCGCGATCGCGAGCTCGCGGCTCATGGCGTAGAGCTTCGCGGTCCTCATCTCGCGGCGCTTGGAGGCGGCCTCGCTGCGCCGGATCGACTCCGTTCGATTGCTGAAGGCGAAGGCGACGGCGAACATGATGGCGAACGTCAGGACGTAGCGCTTGTCCTCGACGTCGAAGCTGAAATACGGCTGGATGAAGAAGAGATCGAACGCGGCGACGCTGAGCGCCGCCGTGAAGAGCGACGCGGGATACCCGAACTGCATCGCCATCACGACGACGCCGAGCAGATACAGCATCGCGACGTCGGGCAGGCGCCGCCCCGCGCCGACGGAGAAAATGGCAGTCTCGGCCGAGACCGCGACGACGCTTCCGACGAGGCCGTACGCCCACCGCAGGAGCGTGCGTTGCGTCGATGGGGTCGTCGGCGGCATGACCACTCGCCTCGAAGCGTGGGGCGCCACTAGCTCATCTTGAGCCGGTACCCGCCGCCCGGGCCCGGCAGCAGGTGTCGCGGGCGGGAGGGGTCGGCCTCGATCTTTTGCCGCAGGTGACGCACCTGCGCGCGAAGATAAGGAGCTTGCGGCGCCGGGCGGTTGCCCCATATGGCGACGAGGAGCTGCTTTTCCGTCATCGTCTTCGTACGGCTCTTCGCCAGGGCGAAGAGCAGCTTGCACTCGAGCGGCGTCAGGTGAATTTCCCGGCCGTCCACGAGAATCGTCCGCCGCTCGCGATCGATCTGCAGCTTCGAGCGCTTCGGCGCGGCCTGCGGCGGGGCCTGCCGGCGGGCTCGCGCCTCCTGGCGCAGCCACACGCGGACGCGCGCGAGCAAGTCGGCGGTGGCAAAAGGCCGGACGACGTAATCGTTGGCACCGGCGTCGAGGATCTCCGCGCGCTCGCGGTCGCGCCCGGGCGCCGTCAACGCCAGGATCGGCGCAGCGGTCCACTCTCGAAGCTGTGTCGTGAGCCCGACCGCATCGATGCCGGGGTGACTCACGTCGACGATAATGAGGTCAGGTTCGTGGCCCACGATCCGCAAGAGCGTGCCGGCGGACGTCTCGACATGCAAGCTCCGGTAGCCGACCGTGGCCAGGGCGGACACGAGTTGACGCCTCATCTGCGGCTCGTCCTCGACGACGAGGACGAGCGGTTGAACGGCCAGTGGACGACTCATGTCCGGAGCACACTACTCGCGGTGACAGCGCGCCCCGCGCGCGCGTCGTTAACCTTGCCTGTAACGCGCGCAATCATCAAAAGGGCGTAAATTCAACGGTCTTCGCACGTGCGACCACCGCGTGAGGTGCACGTTCTTAATGCATTCAGAACATCCCCATCCCTATTTTTACGACAATTTTAACGAGGGGTGGGGCTACGACGGTTTTGGAGGCTCAACGATGGCGCCCGATATCATGGGCGACGCGCCCTACAACGACCCCTCCGACGAGCCGACCTCGACGGACGGCGGTGCCGTGATGCCACTCGTGCTGGTGGTCGAGGACGACCGGAGAATGCGCAAGTACCTCCGCGCGACTCTGGCGGACCAGCGCTTTCGGGTCGTCGACGCGGAAACGGGTGGCGAAGCGCTCGTCCAGGCCCAAGGCCACAATCCGGATCTCATCGTCCTCGATTTCGGGCTCCCGGACATCGATGGCATCCACGTGACGACCAAGCTCCGCGAGTGGACGCCGGCGCCCATCCTCATGATCTCCGCCCGGGACGAGGAGTACGACAAAGTCGCGGCGCTGGACGCCGGCGCGAACGACTACCTGACGAAGCCGTTCGGCACCGGCGAACTGCTCGCTCGAATCCGGGTGTGGCTCCGGCACACGCAGCGGGCGACCTCGGATTCCCTCGACTCGAACCTCGAGGTCGGCGACCTTCGTATCGACTTCAGCCGGCGGCTGGCGTTCGTGGGCGAGCGAGAAGTGCGCTTGACGCCGACCCAGTACAAGCTCTTCGGCACGCTGATGCGCAACGCCGGCAAGGTGCTGACGCACGAGCAGATCTTGTTCACCGTGTGGGGCCCGGCTTACACGAAGGAAACTCAGTACCTGCGCGTGTACATGGGGCAGTTACGCCAAAAGTTCGAACAGGATCCCGCTCGGCCTCGCTATCTCATCACCGAGCCCGGTGTCGGATATCGACTGCGCACCACGTGACGGTGCGGCGCGTACGAGCTCAGCCGGATTAGTCCGGAGTGTTTCGTGACGTGGTCCTCACGTCTTCTCGTGCATATCTCCATCGAACTTGATCGAATACTTACGCGTACGCGAATCCAATTTACGACATCTTTAAGTTCGGCTGTCTATGGTCCGCCGAGTGCGAGATCAAGCGAGCAACACGGCGCAGGCAGGGATCTCCGTGTCCCCGAACCATGACGGTCGGGGCGGGGCGGATCCGGCGGCCAGCGTCCGGGACGGCATCGTGACGGCGTAGCTTACGCCGGCGCGGTGCGTTGAATGCACGCGAGGCGCGTCCCGCGCTTCGGAAGCAGTGCGCGGTCCCTTGCGTGACCGTGAGCGCCGACGCTCGCGCATGAGGAGGAGTGTGCCCAATGGGTTCGTTCAAGTCGTCGATGAATCGNNCCCGCGGCAGCACCGCCGCCGGCCGCGGCCCCCACCCCGACCGAGCCAGCGGCTGCGGCGGCGCCCGCTCCTGCGACAGCGCCTGCTCCCGCGACGACCGCGCTGCCGTTCGCGCCCACGCCGCCCCCCGCCACGTCCCCCTCCCCCTCCGAAGGGATCACCCAGCCGTTCGCGTACGGGGACTTCACCTGGCTGAACGGGACGAACCGCCAGCACACGGCCCTCCT
>PLIR01000119.1 GCA_003139415.1 Myxococcales bacterium
TAGTCGCGGCGTAGGTGCGTCTCGATGGCCGTGGCCTTGGCCTCGGGCGTTGCCAGTCCGTCCGTCCACTGGTGCCCGAGCTCGGCGACTCTCTCCGGTAACCCCGGGGGCAGCGCCAGGTATCGAGGGCGCTCCGAGAGCGGCAGGCCCTGGACGATCGGTTCGCGATCTCCGGCGAGGTACACGTCGTAGCGCAGGCCTCGACCGTCGGAGCCTGCGTAGCGGATCTCGTCTTCGGCGCCGCGCTGCAAGGTGAGCTGGTCGCCGAGCAGGATCTGATTCGGGGGCCGGACGCGAATGGCCACCGCCCGAGGGGGCAGGAAGACCACCGGGGGATCGATCGCTTCGAGGTCGAACGAGACGACCCGGTCGCGCACCGGGTTCGGCCCGCGGAAGAGCGAGAGGGTGTCGCCGGCGTCGCGCTCGCGCGCCATCTCGTGCTGCGTGCGGGCCCAGGCGTGGCCGTCGTAGGCGTCGAACGCGGTGCCCCGCAGCCGAAGCGTCAGGCGCATCGGCGGGGGCTCTTGCAGATCTTTCACCTCGAAGCGCAGAGCGACGGTCGGATCGTCGCGCAGTACACCCACGTCCCCGAGGTCGACGTGCTCCGAGAACCCAATCATCCGCCCGGCGCGGGGATGGCTGAGCAGGAGCAACGAGAGACCGATCCGCGGAAACATCACGAAGAGCGCCGTCGTAAAGAGCAGGATCGGCACCGAGAGCAGGCAGGTCGTCGCGAGAAACCCCCGGCCGACGACGCGCCGGCTTCGCAGGATGCGCGGCACGTCCACGGGCAAGCCCGTGCGATCGCGCGCGCCCTGACGGTAGTTGCCCTCGACCTCGCGCCGCAGGTGGCTGAGGACCAGCGCCCCCGGCGCCACGACGAGGAAGCCAAAGAAGCAGAGCCCGTACGTCAGGCTGCCCCCGAGCACGGTGCCCGCGACGAAGTGAAGGAGGGCCAGGACGATGATCTGCTGGTCGTGCGCGGCTCCCCGCCGCGTGGCGAGCCGAATGACCTGGAGCCACGCGGCGAATTCGACGGCCACATCGAGCGGAAATCGTCCCACGAGGAGGCGTCCGGCCTCGACGATGAGGAGCGCGACTGGCGCGATCGTCGCGAAGTGACGGAGCGCCGGGCGGCCCTGCCAGCTCTCCGGCAGGGCGAGAGCGATGGCGAGGCCGACGACGAGGACGATGTTGGTCCATGGGCTCAGCGAGGCCGTGCTCACGACGGCGAGGACGCCGAGCGCGGCGAGCGCGTCCGTCATGATGCGGTGGACGAGGCCGAACCTCATTCCGCGCCTTCGGGGGCGGGCGGTTTGGGGCGGCTCACACCGAGCACCGGCTCGAGCAGGGCGAGGTAGCGAAGGAGAGGGTCGGCCCCGAAGGCGCGATCCGCGCGGACGATGCCCCCGGCTGTCGTGAGCACCGCGACGCGGTCACCCCGCTTCAGGTGCGCGACGGACCGCGAAGCGACGTCGCGGATGCCGCGCTCGAACGTCGCCACCCATTCGTCGCCCGAGCCCGGCGGGCGGACCGCGTCGAGGGTCAGGGTGACGTCGGGGCGCATCTCTCTCGCGCGCTCGCGCATGACCATCTGGCCGACAGCCGCGCTCTTGCGCCAGTACACGTCGCGCGGGTCCTCGCCGGAGCGCATCAACTTGACGCCCACGAACTCCTCGCCGCGCCCGCGTCCGAGGATGTTGTCCGCCCCGGGCGACCGCCCCTGCCCCGTCGCCGAGAGGTGGACCGGGTCCACGGCGGGATAGATGACGAGCTCCCCGTCGGCGGGCACCTCGCGGGACTTCTCGAAGAGCCCGAAGGGAAAGCGCGTCGCGATGCGGAAGCCGACGTGGACGTCCCGTCCTCGCCGCGTCGGCGTCCTTCGGTAGGCGGCGACCTGGGCCGACTTTGGGCTGATCTTCAAGAAGAAGCAGCGCTTGTCCGCGGGCTGCCCGGCGCGAAGGTCCTCGACCTCGATGGCGTACGAGGGCACGCGTCCCTTGTGGTTGTAGACCTCGATCTCGACGAGATGCGCCCGCCCGACCTGGGCCCGCAGGGGGAGGCGCCGCAGCACAGTCAGGTCGCGCAGCGACAGCTCGCTCATGATCCCGCTGACGACGATCAGCGCGAGGAGCATCCCCAGGAGCAGGTAGAGCAGGTTGTTGGCGGTGTTGATCGCGGCGAAGCCGACGCCGAGCGTGATGCCGACGAAGAACTTCCCCTCGCGCGTGAACTTGAGGCGCCGCGGCGGCCGCAGGCTGCGCCGCCACGCCAAAAACCACCTTCCTCCGATCCCCGAGGACGACGAACCTGCCATGGCGCCCTCAGAGGGGGACGGGGATTCGCCCGATGACCTCGCGGAGCGCCGCCTCTGCCTCGTCCCGGGTGGGGACGAAGCCATCGGCCTGGGTGGCAAGACGGACGCGGTGGGAGAGGACAGGCAGCGCGAGGTCGTGGATGTCGTCGGCGATGCAGTACTGTCGTCCGCGCAAGAGGGCCCGTGCGCGCGCGGCGTGCCCGAGCGCCATCGCGGCGCGCGTCGATGCACCGAGGGACATCAACGGCGACGTGCGCGTGGCGAGGACGAGGGCGTGGAGATAGGCGGCGAGCGCGCCGTCGATCGTGATGCGCTCTACCTCGCGCTGCAGGGCGACGAGGCGGCCCGGGTCGAGGATGTTGGGGACGTTGCGCGCCGTGTCGGTGTGCCCGTCGAGGACGAGGCGCATCTCGACCTGCGGCGGCGGATACCCGATCCGCACGCGGAGGAGGAATCGATCGAGCTGAGACTCGGGCAGCGGGTACGTGCCGGCGAAGTCTTGCGGGTTTTGCGTCGCGATGACGAAGAACGGATCCGGCAGCGGGATCGTCTGCCCGTCGAGGGAGACCTGCCCCTCGTTCATCGCCTCGAGCAACGCGGACTGCGTGCGGGGGCTGGCGCGGTTGATCTCGTCGGCGAGCAGGATATTGGCGAAGATGGGCCCCTGTCGGAGGATGAACTCTCCGCGGCGTTGGTCGAACACGCTCACCCCGAGGACGTCGCTCGGGAGCAGGTCACTTGTAAACTGCACACGTCTGAGCTCGCCGCCCACGGCCTTGGCCACCGCTCGCGCGAGCGTCGTCTTGCCGACCCCGGGCACGTCTTCGATGAGCAGATGTCCGCGCGCGAGGAGCGCCACGAGCGCGAGTTCGACGGCGTCGTGCTTGCCTTCGAGTGCCCCTTCGATGGCCTGACGCAGCCCCTGGAGCACGGGGTGCTCCGAGCCAACGCGCGCTGCGACCATGCACGCCAGACTAGCACGGCTTCCCAGGCCTCCCTTTCGAGTCGCGTCGCCAAGCGTGCGCCGCCGCGCAGGCCTGTGCGACGCGGCAAACGGGGCGGCAGGCCGACTTGGCAATCTGCTCAAGAATCGAGAAGGAGAACCACCAGGACGCCAAG
>PLIR01000214.1:0-3281 GCA_003139415.1 Myxococcales bacterium
GCGCCCGCGCCCGCGCCCGCGCGTGCGTCCGCGCCCGCGCCTCAGCCGGCTCCCGCTCCAACCCTCTCCGCGACCCACTCCTCGACCGGCGTCCGCTCCGTGCGTGCGCTGACGCGGCCGCCGGAGACGAAGACCTCCGCGGGGAGCTGGCGGCCGTTATACACGCTGGCCATCGTGTACCCGTAGGCGCCGGCGTCGAGGATCGCGACGTAGTCCGGGGCGGCCCGCGGGAGCGGATGCTCGCCGAAGTCGTCGCTGCTCTCGCACACGGGGCCGACGACGCGCCAGGGAATCCACGGCTCGTCCGAAGGCGGCGCGTAGAGCGGGACGACGCGGTGTCTTGCGCCGTAGAGCGCGGGACGGATTAGATCGTTCATGCCCGCGTCGATCATCAGCCATCGCGCGCCGTCGGCCACCTTGACCTGCGTGACGCGCGAAACGAGGATGCCGTGCGCGGCGACGATGGATCGACCGGGCTCCACGTAGAGGGCCAGATCGTCCAGGCGCGCGCGGCCCTGGGCGGCCCGTACCGCGCGCACGAAGTCCGAGGGCGCGGGCACCGGCGCGCGCGTCTCTCCGGGCACGGGCCCGACGTAGTCGACGCCGAACCCGCCGCCCGTGTCGACGAAGGTCATCGATCGCAGGCGTCCTGCAGCCCGCAAGGCGCCGACGATCCCGAAGAGGACGTCGGCGGATTCGACGTACGGCCCGGTGCTCGTGAAGTGCGATCCCACGTGCGCGCCCATCCCGACGAGTTCGAGGTGGGGCGAGCTCTCGCAGAGATCCACCGCGCGCGCGGCGTCGTCGCGGGGGACGCCGAACTTTGCGCGGTCGTGGCCCGTCGCGATGTGCGCATGCGTCGCGCCGTCGAGGTCGAGGCTCGGGTTGACGCGAAGGCCGACCCTCGCGCGGCGCCCGGTCGCGCGTGCGCGCGCTTCCACCCGCGCGATTTCCTCGACGCTCTCGATCTGAACGGCGGCGATCCCGCTCGGGCCGCACGACACGGCCTGGTCGATTTCTGCGTCGGTCTTGGCGACGCCGTTGTACACGATGCGCTCGGGCGGCACCCCGCAACGCAGGGCGACGAGCAACTCGGCACCGCTGACCACGTCTGCGCCGGCACCCTGGGCCGCGATCGCGCGGACGACGGCGCCGGCCGTGTTGGCCTTCATGGCGTAGGCGACGAGGTGCGGCGACCCATCGAACGCCCCTCGGAGGGCCCGCACCTCGCCGGCCATCGCGTCGAGGTCGTACACGTACGCGGGTGTGGCGGATTGCGCGGCAGGCAGGCTGCGCACGAGCTCGGGAAGACTCACCCCGCCGAGACGCAGGAGGCCGTTCGAGTCGCGCGAAGCGGGCATGGGCGGAGCGCCTCCCACTGTCTAGCGTCGAACAGAGCGGCCGAGCAAGCATCCGGTTCTCTATCGCTTCGAGACGCGCGCGTTCTATCCTGGTCCAACCGATGTCCCTGCGCCGCGCGAAGCTCGTGTGCACCCTTGGCCCCGCGTGCGACACGCTCGAAGGCCTGCGCAGCCTCATCGCCGCCGGGATGGACGTCGCACGGTTCAACTTCTCGCACGGCACCCACGAGGAGCACGGCGCCCGCCTGGCCCTCCTGCGCCGGGCCTCCGAGCTCGAGCGCAAGGCCGTCGCCGTGTTGCAAGACCTCTGCGGCCCGAAGATCCGCACCGGGACGTTCCCCCAACGGTTCGAGCTGCCAAAGGGCGCCGAAGTGACGCTCGTCGAGGGCGACTCTTCGGCCGACGAACGCGTCATCGCGATCCAGTACAAGGGTCTCGCGCACGACGTGCACGTTGGCGATCGGGTCCTCTTCGACGACGGTCGCATCGCCCTCCACGTGAAGCTCGTCGAGGGCGAGCTCGTGCGCGCGACGGTCGAGCAGGGCGGCGGGATGCGCGACAACGTCGGCGTCCACTTGCCCAGCAAGACGATGCGTATCTCCGCGCTGACCGAGAAGGACAAGGCGGACCTCATCTTCGGCCTCTCGAGCGGCGTCGACTACATCGCGATGAGCTTCGTGCGCCGCGCGGAAGACCTGATGCAGATCCGCGAGATCTGCAACGCGTGGGGCGCGCCAACGCCGGTCGTCGCCAAGATCGAGACGCCCGATGCCGTCGAGAACATCGAGAGCATCGTCGCGGCCAGCGACGGGGTCATGGTCGCCCGCGGCGATCTGGGCGTCGAGTTCCCGCCGGAGCGCGTCCCGGTCATCCAACGGCAGATCCTCGGCGTGGCGAGGCGCGTGCGCCGGCCGGTCATCGTGGCCACCGAGATGCTGCAGTCGATGACGAAGTCCACGCGGCCGACGCGCGCCGAGGCGAGCGACGTGGCCAACGCCGTGTACTCGGGCACCGACTGCCTGATGCTCTCCGGCGAGACGGCCACGGGCGATCACCCCACGCTGGCCGCGTCGATGATGAGCCGCATCGCGATGGAGGCGGAGACCAGCCCGTTCTTCGAGTCGGCCCCCTACGGCTCGCGCGCCACGAGCGTCGCCGAGGCGATCGCGCGCGGCGCGTGCAACACGGCCCGCGAGATCGGCGCGAAGTACATCGTCGCCTTCACCGAGAGCGGCTCGAGCGCGATGACGGTGAGCCTCGCGCGACCCGACGTTCCCATCATCGCGTACTCTCCCAACGCCAAGACACGCCGGCGAATGGCGCTCTATTGGGGCGTCGTCCCGCGCGAGATGGCCGCCGTGCACGACACCGACCAGCTCGTCGACTGGTGCACGGGGGACCTGCTCGCCGGGGGGTACGGGTCGCCCGGGGAGCGGGTGGTCATCGTCTTTGGTGCGCCGATCGGGGTTAGCGGGAGCACCAACACGATTCGGGTGCACGTCCTCGGCTGACGCGGACGCGGGCGCACGCTCGGGGGCGCGTGCCTCTACTTGTCCGCTTTGGCCACCCCGCGCGAGGGGGTGAGCCGGGGCGGCGGGGTCGATCGCCCTGACGGCGGAGGAACGGTGCGGGCGCGCACGACCTGGCCATCGGATAGAATCTCGACTCCCACTGTCCGGCAGCGGCGCGCGAGCCGGTCGAGGTCGACCCCGGCCGCGACGAGAAGGGCGCCCGGTGGTGAGGGGTCGACGAACAGCTCTTGAGTCGCGCGCCGTGTGCGTAGCATCTCGCGAACGTTCGCGTCCTCGACCCACAAGAGGCCCGCGGCCGGCACCCAGCTCGCGCGGCCCACGACGACGCTCGCCTGAGCCAGGGTGCGTGCGAGCGCTTCCGGGAGCGGCGCGAGGGCCTCGATGCGGG
>PLIR01000214.1:3292-20361 GCA_003139415.1 Myxococcales bacterium
GCGGCGTCGACCGTCGGGGTCTTGTCGGCAAGCAACGCGCGTCCCCGGGCCGTGAGGCGCAAGGCGATGGGGGGCGAGTCCCCGTCGGCGGCGGGGTCGTGTGGGAGGTCCTCGTCTTCGCCCAGGTCGAGGATGCCGAGCGCGGGCAAGCTCTCGTGGACGATCCTCCTCGCGACCTCGACCGGATCGACCGAGTCGGCGCCGACGCGCTCCGCCCACCGGCGAAGCAAGCGTGCGAGCCCGGGCGTCCGGTGGTCGTTGCGGAGCCAGCCTGCGAGCGACGACCAAGGCACCCAGCGCCCCTCGCCCAGCTCCTTCAGGGCTTCGAGGACCATCTCTCGGACGACGCCCGCGGGGCTCGAGTCGCGCGAGTCGGGCGCGAGGCGAAGGACTTCTGGCTCGGAGCGAGCCTCGTCCCACGCGCCGCCGCGACGCCACGTCACGAACAGGTGCCGTGTGAGCTCCTGCATCGTCAGGCTTCCGGGGGGCGACGACGCGTTCGTGGCGGACGTCTCCCAGAGCCCGATGGCGCGCGACAGGGACACGACGAGGGCGACGTGCGGCGGGTCGCGCCCGAAGCGGGCGGCCAGCTTTTGCACGAGCGACTTGGGCGTGCCGACCCCGGCCCGCACGTCCGCGAACGCGCCGGACCCTTGCGAACGCCCCTCGGGGCTTCGTACCGACGACTCCCGCGCGGCGACGGCCACGCTCATCGCGAGGGGCGTAGGGTCGAGCGAGAAGTGGGCTCGGCGCGGCGCGTGGTCGCCCGTCGCGACGAAGACCTTGACCTCCTCGCGCTGGGCCGCGCGCTGGCTGTGGTGCACGGCGCCGATGATCGCGCTCACCTCGGTGGGGACGACGTGGCGGTTCGGGTGCACGGGGATGAGCAGCGCGCGCCGTTCGAGCGAGAAGCCGACCCCTCGGCGCGACGGCGTGGCGCCCGTGGCGGTGCGAAGGCGGAGCGGTTCGCGTTCGAGCTCGAGCAGCTCCTCGGTATCGACCTCGCCGCCTTCGGCTTCGACGCCCTCGAGGACGCGCCGCTCGGTGAGCGACAGCTTTCCGATCTCTTCGGCGAGGCGCTGCGGGTTGGTGAGCGTCTCGAGGGCCGTCTCGAGCGATAGCGCGATGGGCGGCGTGGCGGGCCGCCCCAGGTAGTGCGAAGCGATGGCGCTCATCGTCTCGAACTGGGCTTGGGCGAGCAGCGGGCGCAGGCCTCGCGGGTCCTCGCCCTCCCACGCCTTGAGCTGGACGAGGTAGGCGCTCGGCAGGATGAGCTCCACCCCGCCGCCCGTAGACCGCGCGAACATGAGCCCGCGCGCGAGCAGCGGCTCGAGGCCCGGCGGCACCGAAAGCACGACCAACGAGCCGCGAGCCTCGGCGACGCGGTGGATCAGCTCGACGCACGCCGGGTGCAGCCGGGTCGGGTCGCGCAGCTCCGGCAGCGACACGAGGGCCCGGGCGATCTGCGACGGGACGTCGATCCGCTTGGCGGCGTCGATCCGGATCGCCAGGCGGTCGATGAGCCCGTCCAGCTCACTCTGCGGCAGCGCGCGCAGAATGTCTGTCAGTCGGTGGGCCGTTTCCGGGGGGCGTGACGTAGGCACGGATCGCTATAAGAGCCGAGACTAGCGCCATGCATGCAAGATCCAAAGGCTTGTCGAGCGATCCTCTCCCGTCATTGCCGTCTTCTCTCCCATCTTTGTCCCATCTTGGCGGGAATGTTTCCGGAGTATCGCTGCGTTAAGAACGGAACGCGGCCGGTCCACCGCGCCCGCATCGCCCTAACTATTTCGATACCAAGTCCGGCTTGGACGACGGTGCGATGAGAAGGCGCCGCGAGCGCCGCGACCGACCGCCGGCGCGCGCGACGGGGGATGGTCGCCGCGTCGCCTGCCGCGTCCTGCTAAGGTGGCGATGGTCGGCGATGCTCCATCGGCAAGCGCGCATTCAACGCGGCCCTGTGCGTGACGTTGCTGCCGCGGGCCCGTCGCCTCTCCGACTCGAGTGGCCGGGGCGCGCCTGGGTGCCACGCGCTCGCCGCGTACGGGCGGCGCAGGGTGCCGTCGTCGACGAAGCCGGCGATGCTCGCGCGCGGCTCGTTCACGGAGACGCCCTCGATGTCGTTCACGCGCTCGAGGGCGAAGGGCTCGGCGGGCGGGTCGACCTCGTCTACATCGATCCGCCGTTCGCCTCGCAAGCCGCATACGTGCACGAGGCGCGGCTCGACGGACCCGCCGACGGCCGCGTCCTCCGGGCAAGGGCGTACGACGACCGCTGGGCGGGCGAGGGCGTCGGGACCTATCTCGACATGCTGGCTCCGCGCATCGAGGCGCTGGCGGGCCTGCTCGCGCGCACGGGGACGATCTGGGTGCACGTCGACTGGCGCGCGTCCTATCTGGTGCGATCGCTCCTCGACGAAGTCCTCGGGCGGGACGCCTTCGTCAACGAGATCGTGTGGCGTCGCGCGCCGAACCTCGGCCGGCAGGCGGCGAGTCACCAGTTCGGACGCACGCTCGACACCCTCGTCGTCTACGGCGGCGACCGCGCCACCCTCGCGCCGCCCACTCGCCTGGAACGAATCGAACCGAAGAGCGTCCGCCGCGATGCCCAGGGCCGGCCGTTCATCGCGGCGCCGCGAGGGGACTACACCGACGAGTCGGTGTCGCGGCTCGACGCCGAGGGCCGAATTCACCGCACGGCGTCGGGCAAGGTCTACGTCAAATACTTCCTCGTCGAGGACGGCTCAGGCGCCTTGTGCCGAGAACGTCGGGTGGACGCCCTCTGGACCGACGTCCCGCCGCTGCGTCACGCGGCGCCTGCCGAGCGGACGGGGTTCCCGACGCAGAAGCCGCGCGCGCTTCTCGACCGGATCGTCGCCTGCGCGTCGCCCCCGGACGGCCTCGTCGTCGACGCCTTCGGGGGAAGCGGTACGACGGGCGAGAGCGCGCATGCGCTCGGGCGGCGCTTCGTCCTCGGCGACGAGTCGCCGCTCGCCATCGCGACGGCAAGGGCCCGGTTGCTGCGCGCCGGGATCGACGTCTCCGTCGAGCGCTGCGGGCGCGAGCGCCACGCCGACGGCGACCCGACGACCGCGACGCCGCAGGTCCGGATTCACCCGGGCAAGGACGTGCGGGTCGAGCTCATCGAGCCCCGCGATCCGCTCGCGTGGGCCATCGACGTCGCGTCGGGCGGGTCGGGGCCGTTTCGCAGGGCGTGGCACTCGGAGCGGACGCCCGGCGTGCGCGCCCGGCCTGTCGAACGGGTCGCCCAGCTCGAAGGCGCGCCGGGTCGGTTGGCGGTCCGGGTCTGGTACGACGACGGCCGCGCCGCCACCTGGACCGAGGACGCCCGGTGATCCTGCGCGATCCCGTGCACGGACTCGTCGCGTTCGAGGGGGACGAGGAGCAGATCGTCGTCAGTCTCTTGGGCACGCCCGAGGTCCAGCGGCTGCGCCGCGTGCGGCAGCTCGGCGTCACGTCCCTCGCGTTTCCGGGGGCGGAGCACTCACGGTTCGCGCACGCCCTCGGCGCCGCCTTCGTGATGAAGCAACTGCTCGTGCGTCTTCGCGCGATCCATGGCCCGCTGCCGGACCATCAGCGCGTCTCGGAGGAGCGCGCGCGCGAGGCGCTCGCTGCGGCCCTTCTTCATGACCTCGGGCACGGTCCGCTCTCGCACCTCTTCGAAGAGGCCATCCCGGGCGCGCCGGCGCACGAGACGTGGACCGAGCGGGTCGTCCTCGATCCCTCGACGGCGGTAAACCGGGTGCTTTCGTCGGTCGACCCGGGACTGCCGGCGCGGGTCGTCGGCCTCGTTCACGGCCGCCATCCGCTGCCTTATCTGGCGAGGGCGGTGAGCGGGGAGCTCGACGTCGATCGCTGCGACTACCTCTTGCGCGACGCGCACGCGACCGGCGTGCGCTATGGGCTCTACGACCTCGACTGGCTGCTGCGAAGCCTGCGTTTCGCGCCCGACGCCGGGGCATCGGCGCCCGCCCTCGCGATCGACGGCGCCAAGGGACTGCCGGCCATCGAGGCCTTCATCACGGCCCGCCTCTTCATGTTCCAGCAGGTGTATCTGCACAAGGCGACGCGCGCCGCCGAGTGGATGATCCGCACTGTGCTGGCCCGCGCGGTCGAGGTGCTCCGTGCGGGAGGGCGCCTGGACGACGTGCCGCCGGCCGTGTGGTCGGCGGCGCGGGGCGAGCCCATTGCCCTCGGCGACTACCTCGAGCTCGACGACGGCGTTCTCTGGAACGCCATGCACGCGTGGGAGCGGGCAGGGGACCCGTCGCTCTCCGACTTGGCCCAGCGGATCCGCGCCCGCGCGCTGTTCAAGACCCTCGAGCTCTTCGGAGAGCAGGCCACCGCCGACGGGCGCGAGCGCGTGATCGCCGTGGCGCGCGACGTGGCGCGGAGCCGTGGCTTCGATCCTCGGACGCATGTCGGGCTCGACGTCGCCAGCGTCGAACCGTTCGGCGGCGAAGCGGCGCCCCTCATGGTGGTGTACGCGAAGGGCCCGGCGCGGCCGCTTCACGAGGTGTCGTTTCTTCTCGGGCGGCTTGCGGGACAGGTCCTCTCCCGCGTTCGCTTGGTGCTCGCGCCGGAGCTGCGCGATCCGGTCATCCATGCCCTGGGGCTTTGATTCGCGCGTCCTGGCCCTCGGGGCGGCCGCCGCGATCGGCGCGAGCGGCGGAGACGCATGGGGCGATGGGGCGTCCGAACCTACGTACGGTCGCTTGGGAGGGGACGTGACGCTCGTCGGGGCGGTGGGCGGCACCATCGCGTCCGGCGGCCCGCGCGTCGAGGGGGAGCTGCGCGTCCGGTACCTGGAGAGCGCCGGGCTCTTCGCCACCTACGAAGACGGCTCCTTCGCAGCGTCGGGCGCGGACCCTCAGCGCGTTCTGGCGGGTGGGGTGGAGCTCCGTCCCCTTTTTCTCGGGCGCTGGCTGAAGGGGCACGAGACGCAGCAGCCCCTGGTCGACCTGACCCTCGACTCCATCGGCCTCGAGCTCGGAGCCACCGTGTTGCAGCCGGCCGGTGCGTCGTTCGGGGCTCGTTCGGGGCTCGAGGTGGGGCTCGGCCTGGAGTTTCCTCTGGTCGCCGCGGCGGACGGGCCGTGGATCGGCCTGCATGGGGGCGTCCGGTGGAGCGACCGCGCGCTCGCCTCGGGGCGGGTGGACGGAGCGTCGGATCGTGAGGCCTATCTCGCCCTTAGCATCGCGTGGCACGAGGTCGTCGAGATGCACGTGGTCGACTTCTCGGACCGGCTGCCGCCCTAATCGCGGGCAGGGGCGCGCGGTCGCCGCTCAGTGCAGGGCGAACTCCACCTGGTTGGCCAGGGAGCAGTTGTTGGCTTGGCGCTGCATGGCGGCGCGGGTCTCGTCGTCGGAGACAGCCCGCTCGCCTGCCTGGACGACCCGGGCGGACCCGGAGCGCCGGAGGCGCAGGATCTCGCGCTGCGTCTTCAGGTCGAAGAGCCAGATGCGCGCGGGGTGTTCGACCAGCTGCAGCGACTCTTCGCCGATCGGGCCCCCGTCCGCGGGGACGCCCTCCGGCACGTCCTCGTCGAGGACGAGCAAGAAGAACTGCGCGTTCTTGATGACGTCGATGGCGAGCGGGATCTCCTCGCGGATCGCCTTGTCGTACTGCTCGACGAACACCCGCAGGCGAAGGTCGTCGTCCGCCGTTTGCACGGCCTGCACCCACTCGGGCGTCAGGATCCGGGTCGCCGCGTAGGCCTGCCCCAGGTTCCACGGCTGCTCGGCGAAGGCGCCCTTCTGCGGCTTGATCGGTTCGCGCAGCAGGCACGCCGCGAACGCATCGCGCTTGGCGTCCACCGCGACCTCCCGGATGCGGCCCGCCGTCGTCGCGTCGGCCAGACGCATCCGCAGGTAGATCCCCGGCTGGGTCCGAAACTCACCGGAGCGCGCGGGCGGGAGGACCTCGTCGCCCTCGTAGGGCTTTGCGGCGAGGAGCACGTCTTGCTCGATGCGATCCCGGAGGGGAAACCACTCGGTCCCGAGCGTCGAGACGACGGCGCGCTGCTTTGCGAGGAGCGCCTGCCGCCCTGCGCTGAGCTCGTGCTCGCTGACGAACATGTGCGCGACAAGCCCGGCGATGACGGCGCCGCCGGCGAGCGCCCCCGCCCGAGTCGTCCAGCGCGGGCCGTTCGCGGCGCGCTCCCCGCGAGCCCGCGCGATGCTCGCGAGGCCTCGCGGGCCCTTCCGAACCGTCAAGTATGGGACTTCGGGAGATTGTTGACCATGAAGCTGACGTTCGGGAAACCCGCGAACGCCGCCGTCTGGAACACGCTCTTCACCACGACGGCCTTGACGTTCTGATCGATCTGCAAAAGAACGACCCCGGGGAAGTCCTTGTTGGGGTGCGTCTGCTTCCAGAGCTCGCGCTTCGACTTGAGGATGTTGAACAGCTCATCGATCCGCTGCATGCGGTCGGACTCTTCGATCGGGCGCGTGTTGCCCGCCTGACCACCGTCGACGAGGATCTGGCTGCCCACGACGGCGCACATCGGGGCGTCGATCATGTCGAGCGTGTTCTCGGCCTTCGGCATGTTGAGGCCCTTCGCGATCGGCGTCTCGCCGCTGGCGCTGAAGGTCATCAGCAGGAAGACGACCGTCACGACGAGGAAGTCGATCATGCTCGTCAGCGAGAGGCCGGCGTTGGTGGCGCGGTGTCCGCCTCCGGTGACCTTCTTGCGTACGAACTCGAGCCCCACATGATGAATGAGGCGACGGGTGGGGGCTTGAATGGGCATGCTGCGGCTCCCTAATTCACCGCGAAGGTGATGTTGAAGGCCGGGAGTTTCTCGGTCTTCGGGCCGTTCTGGATCTCGCGGTGTGTCTGGTAGACCGCGTCGATGACGCCGATGATGTACTTGAACTCCGTCTTGTTGTCGGTGTGCAAGATGGCCTGATCGAGCTTGCGATCGGTCGGGTTCGAGTGCTGGCCCTTGGCCTTCCACTCGCTCTCGATCTTGGCCGCGAGGTCGGGGTAACGCACGACCTCGACGGCGCCCTGCATGTTGACGTCGTCCTTGCGCGGCACGTCGATCGAATCCACGGTCGTGGCGCCTTGCTTCCACACGAGGACGAACTTGTCCTCGGCCGTCATCTCGACGTGCAGCTGCTTCTCGGGCTCCGTCTTCTCCTGCTCGACGTCGGGGCGGGGCGGACCGGGCACCTGGGCGTCCGCGTTGATGCGGGCCATGTGCGTCCACACTGCCGTGATCAGAAGGAAGGAGATCGTGACCATGAGAAGGTCGATCATCGGGATCATGTTGATCTCCGAGTCGAGCGACTTGCGCTTGCCCTTCCCTCCGCCGCCTCCGACGTCTACGCCACCCATACTCGCCTCCGATTCACGCGGGCCATCATCGTCTGAAGCTGGTTCAGCCGACTCCCGCCATGTTGACCTTCTGCCGGTTCGTCACGACGAGGTTGAGCACCTGGACGCTCGCCTCGTTGATGTCGTCCTCGAGCGCCTGCGTCTTGCCGTTCAAGATGGCGAACGCGACGAGGCCGATGATCGCCACGATGAGGCCGAAGGCCGTGCAGTTCATGGCCTCCGAGATGCCTTCGGCGAGGATTCGAGCCTTCTGGCTCGGGTCGACGCTCTCTCCGGACACGGCGCCGAAGCTCGTGATCAGCCCGGACACCGTGCCGAGCAGACCGCTGAGCATCGAGAGGTTCGCAAGGAGCGCGAGGTAGCCCGTGTTCTTGGCGATGCGCGGGATCTCCTTGAGCGCGGATTCGTCCATCGCGGCTTGCACCTCTTCGTCCGGGCGGTTCACCTTGACGAGGCCGGCCTGGACGATGCGCGCGAGCGGCGCGTTCGCGGCCGAACACATCTTGACGGCCTTGGCGATGTCTCCCGCGAGGATGCACTTCTGCATCGTCGCCAGGAAGACGTCCTTGTTGATGGACGCACCGAACAGATAGAGGGCCCGTTCGACGATCATGCCCACCGTGATGATGGACCAGAAGAGGATGACGTACATCCCCCATCCGCCTTCCTTGAAATGCTTCCACGCAGCAGCCATGAACCGGTCCTTTCGTCTGTGTTGTCGTTGGGCGCGTTTGTTCCCGTGTCGGAGCGAAGCGCGGCTGGCGCGCTCGTGCTCGTCGCGGGTGTCCTGAGCGAGCGAGCCCTCGTGCGAGGCTGACGCCGAGCGTGACAGGTCCGACCAAAGCCCGTCAAGCGAGTTTGGGTCGCGAGGAGCATTGGAGACGTTCTTTTGGACCTCACAAAAGCCTACAGAATCCTTGCGTTGGCAAACTTTACGGCACAGGTGCAATGCCGAGGCTCCAGGATTCAAGCTCAACATGGACAACCGCGATGGGCCGTTGGGCGAGGCCGCCTCGTTCGTCCGTGCGCGTCCGTGCGCCTGATTGCCGGGAGCGGATTGAGACGACCGCCAGGACGCCAAGGAACGCCAGAAGAGTCGACGAACATCGAGCCCCCGCCGATCGCTTGCGCTTTGCCAGGCGTCTTCTCGGCCGGGCCTCTTCTCGGCCAGGCCTCTTCTGGCCCTGGTGTCTTGTGGCGTCCCGGCGGTTTCACTTCTCACGTCTTGAAAGCGTCTTGTAAGGAAGCGGTCCCACATCTTCCAAACTGCGCGGCGGCCGTTCCCAAGAGCGCCGCTGTCGCCGTCATTTCGCTTCTCACTCACGCGTTGGATTGACGCGGCCGATCGCAAAGCGTTATCGTCGCCCGAAGCAGTGGCGGCATTTGCTTTCTCGCCCATACGAGCGGCTCGTCAACGAGTTGTTCGCTCTCGGGCAACGTGAGTCAGGAAGCAAGACCGCCGACACGAAGGCCGACACAAGGCAGTATGTAGTTCGTGGTGGGCTGGCCGAGCTGGCAGACGCGATGCGGCGATTTCCCATTTCTTCCAAGCCTCCCGCTATACTCGCTCACGCGCGAGGTTACGGCATCACGTCGCGACAAGGGCGTTAGTCTCGGCAGGTCTCGCAGGTCATGGGCACTCTGGGCGGATCCACAAGAGTTTAGAAAGGAGCATCGGGGATGTTGTTGGCGCTAGTGGCGGAGCAGGCGGCGCAGGGCGGGAGTGGCGGCCTGATGGGAGCGTTCAAGGAGAAGCCGACCTTCCTCGTCGGCAACTTGATCGTGAGTGCCGTGGTCATCGCGATGATCATCGAGCGAGCTGCGTTCCAGCTCTCCAAGTACAGCGTGAACTCGAAGGAGTTCTTCGCTCAGATCAAAAAACTCGTGACGGCGGGCAACATCGACCGCGCGATCAAGCTCTGCGACGCCGGGGACTACCCGACCTTGCAGCTCGTCAAGGCGGGGCTCACCCACGCGAACAAGGGCCCCGACGAGATCGACGCGGCGATGAGCGAGAAGATGGGCGAGCTTCGGCCAGCGGTCGAGAAGCGCATCGGGTCGCTCTGGTCGCTGGCCAACATCGCGACGCTGATCGGCCTGATCGGAACCGTCGTCGGTCTGATCACGACGTTCGGCGCCATCGCAGACCCGCGCCTCTCGGCGGCTCAGCGCCAGGCGATGCTGTCGCTCGGTATCTCGGAGGCCATGTACAACACGGCGTTCGGACTGGGCATCGCCGTGACGTGCATGATCGCGCACCTCTTCTTGCACCAGCGTTCGAAGAACATCCAGCACGACCTGGACTCGACGCAGGAGCGCATGTTCAACCTGCTGACGATCCAGGCGCGGTCGTACTGATCGGGTCCGGGAGCCACGCATGGCTGAGGAGACCGAGAAGCTAAGCGCGGCGCAGCGCAGCCGGGTGCGGCGCCTGTCGACGCCGAAGGAGCTCTCGCCCGACGAAGAGGGCGGCGAGCTCAATATCGTGCCGTTCCTCGACATCATCACGAACGTGCTGATGTTCGTCCTCGCGACGATCAGCGTCACGTTCACGACCATGATCGAGACGCAGCCGCCGGGCATCGGCGGGCCGGGGGCGCGGGCGCCCACCAAGCCCACGCTCTCGCTCAACATCGTCGTCGTCGACCAGGGGTTCCTGGTCTCGGCCATAGGCCAGCNNACCGGCTCCGGCGTCGCCGTCGGGCTCAAGCCGAACGCCTCCGGGACGCAAGACTACGACTACGCGTCGCTCACGGCTTGCGCCAAGCGGCTGAAGAATCAGGTGCCGGACGCCGAGAGCGAGACGAACGCCACGCTCATCGGAAACCATGACACCCCGTATCGCGTGATCATCTCGACGATGGACGCGATTCGAAAGGGCGACGACGGCCAGCTGCTGTTCCCCGACGTGAACTTCGGAGTCCCCAAGTGACGGATCAGGTCGAACCGCCGAAGCCGAAGCTGCCCCCCCAGAAGGCGGCCAGCATGGCGACGTACAAGCGCGAGCTGCGCAAGGCGATCAAGAAGCGGGCGCTCGAGCCCGAGATCAACTTCCTCAACATCACGGCGATGATGGACATGATGACCATCATCCTCGTCTTCCTCCTCAAGAGCCTCAGCTCGTCGCCGCTCGCGCCGGAGTCCAACGACCTCCAGATCCCGAAGAGCACCCTGTCGTCGGCGCCCGACTCGGAGCCCGAGGGGTTGGCGGTCATCGTCTCGAAGTCCCAGATCGTCGTCGGCGACAGCGTCGTGTGCCCGGTGCCCCCCGACGCATCGCTGAACGGCGTGGAGCTCAAGTACAAGCGCGGCAACCGCACCGACTTCTACATCGTCCCGCTGGGCGACTCGCTCTCGTCCTGGCGCGAGACAGACAAGCGGATCCGCATGGCGACGGGCAAGGACCCGAGCCACAGCGAAGCGATCCTCATCGGCGACCAGTCGATGCCGTACCGCCTCCTTACCGAGGTGACGTACACCCTCGGCCAGTCGGGCTTCGCCAAGTTCCACCTGATGGTCCTTCAGGGCGCCCCCAAAGGCGGCACGGGCTAAGAACGCGCGCCATAGCCGGGCGATACCTTCGCGATTTCGCTGGCGGGGGTCGTCACCGCACGTGAGAGTGGCTCCTCGCCCCGCCAGCGAACTCGCTCGGTCTCACCCGGCTCTGGCACGCGTTCTTCTCGGAGGGGTCGAGCCGAGAGACGCGCCCGCGAGCGGCGGCGGCCCTCGGAGGAGCCTCGGCGGTGCATGTTCCGCTTGGAGTCGTGCGTGAGCGTGTCCGAGGGGAGCGTCTTCTTGGCTCAGTGGCGTGCCTCTCAGTGAGAGTCCTGCGCGAGTCAGTCAGAGAGGCGCATCTTCTTGGCTCGCTCATGCGCCCGTCGCTTGGCCTCGTGCACCGCCGTCGAGAAGGGACAAGCGTTGCTGTCATCCTGAGGGAGCGAAGCGACCGAAGGACCCCAGAGACTCGAGGTGGGGTCCTTCGCTTCGCTTCAAGATGACCGTGAGAGGGACGGCCCATGCCCCTTCTTCACTCTCTCTTGGTGTCCTTGGCGTCCTGGTGGTTCTCCTCTCCCTAGAAGAGCTGCGAGGCTCGTACGGGCGAGGCGTAGAAGCGTCGCATCGAGACGTTCATTACGAAGCCGACGCCGACGAGGACCGTCATGACGCTCGATCCTCCGTAGGAGAAGAGCGGCAAGGTGACGCCGACGATGGGCAGGAGGCCCGTCGCCATCCCGAGGTTGAAGACGGCGTGCCAGAAGACAACGCTCCCCACCCCCACGGCCAGCACCGCCCCGAAGCGATCCTTGGCCGAGGCGGCCACCCGCAGACACCATAGGACAAGCAGCGCGTAGAGCGTCACGAGCGCCACGCTCCCCACGAAACCCCACTCCTCGGCAAAGACCGGGAACGGGAAGTCGCTGTGCTGCTCGTGCAAGAACAAGAACTGGTTCTGCGAGCCCCGCATGAAGCCCTGCCCCAGCCACCCGCCGTTTCCGACGGCGATGCGCGCCTGGTGCGGATCCCAGTTGTACCCGAGGATGTTCTCGTTGGGGTTGAGCCATGCCGTGATGCGCTCGTTCTGGTAGCCGCGCAGGCCGTAGCTCCAGAAGGCGGTCGCCACGATCACGCCGACGGCGCCGAGCCACAGGAGGCTCTTCGTCTGGACGCGCGTCAGCGCGCAGATCGACACGAAGACGAGAACGAGGATGAGCGCCGTTCCGAGGTCGGGCTGCAAGAGGACGAGGGCCGTGGGGATGGCCGCGATGATCGCCGGGGCGACGAGGTCTCGGAGGGTTCGCCCTTCGCTCTTCGGGTCGTCGTGAAGGTACTTGGCCAGCGCGATGACGAGGAAGAGCTTCATGAACTCGCTCGGCTGGAAGCTGTACGACCCGATGTAGATCCACCTCGAGCTGCCCCGGATCTCGCGGCCCAAGATGAAGACGAGGAGCAGCGAGATCACCCCGCTCGCGTAGAGGACGTACCCCAGCCGCTCGTAGTGCCGGTAGTCGATCGCCGCGATGACGGTCGCGATGATGCCGCCGCCGACGAGCCAGTAAATCTGCTGGATGTAGTCCTCCGCGTGGCCGCCGCGCGCCACGCTGGTGGCCGAGTAGAGGTTGATGACGCCGACGACGGCGAGCGCGGCGACCGTGATGAACAGGGTCCAGTCGAAGTGCTCGCGAACCCGCCCCATGAGGCCTTCGTCGTGGTGCAGTCTCACGGCTTGCCCCCGGGCCCCTTGGCTTTCACCGTGGGCACCTTGGCGGACATGGGCCGCCCGAGGCGCACCGCCTGGAGCCGCTCGTACTCGTGCACGATCTGCATGGCGACCGGCACCGCGACCTCGGGCCCCGACCCGCCGTGCTCGACGAGGACGGTGACGGCGACCTCCGGGGAGTGCGCGGGCGCGAAGCTCGAGAACCAGGCGTGGTTTTGCGACAGAAACGACGAGAGCTTCGGCTCCTCCTCTTTCTTGGCGACGTAGCCCGTCTGGGCGGTGCCCGTCTTGCCGGCCACGTCGAGGGACGGGTCTCGCGCGGGGTAGGCCGTTCCATTGGGGTCGTTCACCACGTCGAAGAGGGCGTCGGTGACCCGGCGGAGGTCCTCGGCCGGCACGGGCACTTGGCGCCGCGTCCGGGGCGGAAACTCTTGCACCACCGCGCCGTCGCTCGTCTCGACCGAACGCACGACCTGCGGTTGGTAGAGGGTGCCCCCGTTGGCGATGGCGGCGTACGCCATGGCGAGCTGCAGCGGGGTCACGGTCACGTCGCCCTCGCCGATGGCCATGTTGAGCGTGAAGCCCACGCGGAACTGCCCCCGGTACCGCAGCGCGTACCACGATCGCGTGGGGATGCGTCCCGGCGACTCGGGGTTGATGCCGAGGCCCGTCTTTTCTCCGAGCCCGAAGGACTGCGCCACGCGCGCGATCCGGTCCATGCCGACGGCCTCGGCGAGGTGAAAGAAATACACGTTGCACGACCGCGCGATGGCCTCGCGCAGCCGCACCGACCCGTGCACGTGGCTGCACCGGAAGATGCGCCGCCCGAAGACGACGTAGCCCTCGCACTTCTCGGTGTGGTCCGGGTCGACCACGTGGTCTTCGAGCGCCGCGAGCGCGCTGAAGGGCTTCATCGTGGACCCGGGCTGGAAGGCGCCGCTCATGGTCTTGTCGAGCATCGGCCTGAGAGGGTCGGCGTAGAGGCGCGAGAAGGCCTCGCGCACCCGCGCATGGCCCGCGCCGCCGGACAGGTCGTTCGGATCGAAGTCGGGCTTGGAGTAGAGCGCGAGCAGGCGCCCCGTTCGCACGTCGACGACGACGACTGCGCCCGCCGCGTGGGGCCGCATCGCCTTGTCGATCGCCTGCTCGAGGTCGGCGTCGATCGACAATCGGAGGTCGCGTCCGGGGATGGGATCGAGGCGGGCCGGCGGATCCACGAGATCCTCGGCCGCGGGCCCCGTGCGGTATCGGCCGCGCGCGTCGACGACGCGCTTCTCCCAGCCTCGCTGACCACGGAGGTACGACTCCCAAGCGCGCTCGATGCCCGTCGCGCCGACGGTGTCGCCGGCCTCGTATCCGAGCGGGTTGTTGCGCTGCTGCTCCTCGCGCGACAGGTCTTCGTATCCGTGCGGCCGGACCTTCGCCAGGGCCTCGGGATCCACTTCGGCCACGTAACCCAGCATGTGAGCGCCGAGGCTCTTGTACGGATAAAACCGCACCGGAACGCCCACGACGTCGACCCCCGCGAGCTCGTCATGGTGCTGTTTGAGCTCTGCCACGGTGTCGCGGGGGACGTCCTCGCGAACGAGGATGGGCGTGTGCCAGCAGGGCGACTTGTCGTCGTCGCTCACGCAAGCGGCGCGGATCCGAGCGTCGAACGTGCGCCGTTCCTCTGGATTGAGGCGCAGGATCTCGGCGAGCCGCGGCCACGAGTCCGGGTCGCGCACGATCGGCTGGCCGTTTCGGTAGTGCACCGGGCGGGCGCTCGGCATCACCCGCCCGGGGACGATCTCGACGTCGTAAGAGGGCCGGCTCGAAGCCAGCACCTTGCCGTTTGCATCCCGGATGACCCCTCGGGTCGTCGACAAGACCATGCGCCGGATGATGTTCTCGTGCGCGATCGTCGAGTAGGCGGCGCCGTCGAGGGCTTGCAGCTGGAAGAGCCGACCGAGGATGATCAGGAACGCGATCGACGCGGCGAGCGCCATCCACCTGTAGCGCCGGCGGAACTCGCCGACGTCCGAGCGAGGGACGAGAAAGTTCGTCACGCGGCCGGCACCCGCGCGTCGGCGCGCGTGGAGCTGCCCGTCGCGACGTGCAGGGACTGGGCGAAGCGGAAGATGACCGGGGCGACCGACGCCGTGGCGATCGCGTGGGGCAGCGCGAGGGGATAGAGCGACCGCGGCGCCCACGCGTCACGCCCGAAGATCGCCAGCAGCACGAGGACCATGGTGCTCTGCAGCAGCGCGAAGGCCCCCGCGAGGAGCACCTGCATCCACGTCGTCTGCGTCGCCAGGCGAACGCCCGCCGCGCGCGCCAGCACGAACGTCGCGACGTACGTGCACGTGTAGAGGCCCACGGGCGCGATGCCGAGGACGTCCGTCGCGTACCCGAGCACGAAGGCTACGGCCGCGCCGCGGGCGAGCGAGTACTCGTGCACTCCCATGAAAAGGATGATCGGGAGGACGAGCGCCGGAACGGGGCGCCCGACCCGCGGGTGCCCCAGGGCGAAGGCCGCGGAATACCCGAAGAGCACGAGGGCCGGCAGCAGCCAGTCGACCCGGAAGCCCGTGACGACGCCGGGTCGGGTCGGGCCGCCGCGCCCCTGCCGCACCGTCCGCGCGACGTCGGCCGCGAGCGCGGCCAGGACGATCAAAGCGGCCACCCAGGGCGAGGTGCCGTCGATCAAGCGGAACACGTTGGCCTGCAAGGCGATGAGGCCCAGGCCGAGGGCGAGGAACGCGATGTTGCGCATCAGAGCCTCCCGCGGGCGCTCGTCGGTCCGCTCAGGCTGGGGCCCTCCTCGCTCGGCGGCGTCGCAAGGACGAGGACCGAGTCGAGGCGGGAGAAGTCGACGGTCGGCGCTGCGTCGACGTCCTGGTCGCGTCCGAGCTCGCGCTTGATGACCTTCGTCACGCGCGCGACGGGGATGCCGCGCGGGAACCAGCGGCCTTTGCCGCTCGTCGCGAGCAGATCGCCGATCTCGACGTCGTCGCGGGAGTCGACCATCTCCACCTTGCAGCCGTAGCGGGCCGGGTCTCCGGTGCCGCGGACGAAGCCGCGCGCCCTCGTGCGTTCGTCCTCCACGTCGACGCCGAACGCCGCGTCGACGGCGAGCTGGACGTCGACGGTGTCGCCGGCGACGTGGAGCACCGATCCGACGACGCCATCGGGCGAGATGACCGGCATGTGCGGGCGCACCTCGCGCGCCCCCTTGTCGAGAACGACGCGGGTCACCCGGAAGAACTCCGTGAAGTCCTTGCCGATGACCTGCGCGCTGATCGAGTCGCCCGGGGTGGAGTCCTTGAGCTGCAGCAGCCGTTTCAGTTGACGGTTCTCGACTTGGGCCTGCTCGAGGGCGTGCACCCGCTCGCGGAGGCGCGCGTTGTCGTACGAGAGGCGGCCGCTGTCGCGCTTCACGTCGACCAAGTAGACGTAGTCGTCCCACACGTCACCCAGGCCGCGGGCGACCGTGGCGACCGCGATCTCGAAGGGCGCCGCGAGGCGGACGATCTCGCGGTCCATCGCGTTCTGGCTCTCCGGCGACTTCACGTTCGCCTTGAGGACGAAGAACGGAATCGTCAGCAGGGCGCCGACGATCACCAGATCCCGATAGAACTTGAAGGGGGGGGCCACGGCCAGCACCTACCTCATCGCCGCAGAGCCTCGCAGGAGCACGACCCTCAGGAGATCGTGACCTCCTTGAGGAGCTCCATGTGGTCGAGGGCCTTGCCGCTGCCGAGCACGACCGCGCTGATGGGATCGTCGCAGACCATGACGGGGAGGCCCGTCTCTTCGCGAAGCAGGACATCGAGGTTTCGCAGGAGCGCGCCACCCCCCGTGAGCACGATCCCCTTGTCGACGATGTCCGCCGCGAGCTCCGGCGGCGTCTTCTCGAGGGCCATCAGCACGGCCTCGGTGATGGCGTGGATCGGCTCTGTCAGCGCTTCGCGGATCTCGTCGCTGTTGACGACGACGGTCTTGGGTACGCCCGCCACGAGGTCGCGCCCTTTGACCTCCGTGGTGAGCTGCTTCTCCAGCGGGTACGCGTTGCCGATCTGGATCTTGATGCGCTCGGCCGTCTGTTCGCCGATGGCCAGGTTGTATTTGCGCTTCAGATAGGCGCTGATGGCGTCGTCCATCTTGTCGCCGCCGACGCGTACGCTCTGCGAGTACACGATGCCCGCGAGCGAAATGACCGCGACCTCGGTGGTGCCGCCGCCGATGTCGACGATCATGTTCCCGCTCGGCTCCGTGATCGGCAGGCCGGCCCCGATCGCGGCGGCCATCGGCTCCTCGATCAAGTAGACCTCTCGCGCCCCCGCGCTCTCGGCGCTCTCTTTGACGGCGCGCTTTTCGACCTCGGTGATGCCGAAGGGCACGCAGATGATGATCCGCGGCTTCACCAGCGTACGCCGGCTATGGGCACGCGCGATGAAGTACCGGAGCATCGCCTCGGTGATCTCGAAGTCGGCGATGACGCCGTC
>PLIR01000082.1 GCA_003139415.1 Myxococcales bacterium
GCGAGGCTGCGTTCATCCCCGGGGGCGGCGAGGCGGGCGCGCTGATTCGCTCCATCGACTGGCGCACGACGCCACTCGGGCCGGCGAGCGACTGGCCGCAGAGTCTTCGCACGTCCCTCAGCATCTGCTTGAGCTCGCGGTTCCCGATCGCCCTCTACTGGGGGCGCCAGTACGTGATGCTCTACAACGACGACCTTTTGCCGATGGTCGGCGCGAACAAGCACCCGTGGGCGATGGGGCGCCCCGCGTTCGAGGTGCTGCCCGAGATCCGCGCGGTCATCGAGCCGATGCTGGACAAGGTGGTGGGCACGGGGGAGGCCATCTGGTCCGAGGACTTGATGCTCCCTCTGGTGCGCGGGGAGGCCCCGGAGGAGGGGTACTTCACGTTCACGTACAGCCCGATCGGGGACGAGACAGGAGGCATCGGCGGCGTGTTCTGCGCCGTGCTGGAGACGACCGACAAGGTCATCGAGGGGCGCCGGCTGCGCCTTCTCAACGCCCTGGCCGACGCCACGCAGGCGAAGACTCCGGACGAAGCGTGTGCGCTCGCCGCAGCGCAGATCGCGCGCGCGCCGAACGACGTCCCCTTCGCGCTGCTCTACTTGCTGGACGACGCGTCGTCCGCGTTCCGCCTCGCCGGGGTGGCGAACATCGAGGCCGGCACCCCGCGATCGCCGGCATCGATCGCCGTGGGCGACTCGTCGACGTGGCCGTTCGATCCGGCCGCCCCGAGCCCGCCGCGGTCCGTCGCGCTGGAAGACGGCCCGGGAGGCGCGCGCGGTGCCGTCATCCTCCCTATCGAAGGCGCCGGCGGTGGCAGGCCGCTGGGCTTCATCGTCGCGGGGCTGAGCCCCCTGCTCCGGACGTCCGCGTCGTACGGTCGCTTCCACAACTTGCTCTCCGCGAGCATCTCGCAAGGCGTGAGCAACGCCGCGACCTACGAGGCGGAGAAGCGGCGGGCCGAGGCGCTGGCGGAGCTGGATCGGGCGAAGACGACGTTCTTCAGCAACGTCAGCCACGAGTTTCGCACCCCGCTCACCCTCATGCTCGCGCCGATCCAGGACATGCTCGGGATGCCCGCCGGCGCCGCCGTCGAGCCGGGCGCCGTGCACCTGCTGCACCGCAACGCGCTGCGGCTGCTGAAGCTCGTCAACACGCTCCTCGAGTTCTCGCGCATCGAGGCAGGGCGTGTGGACGCCGTCTACGAGCCCGTCGACCTCTCCGCCCTCACGTCGGACCTGGCAAGCAGCTTCCGGGCGGCAATGGAGCGCGCGGGGATCGCGTTCTCCGTCGAGTGCCCACCCCTGCCCGAGCCCATCTACGTCGACCGCGAGATGTGGGAGAAGATCGTCCTCAACCTGCTCTCGAACGCGTTCAAGTTCACGTTCGACGGGTCCATCACCGTCCGACTGGGCATCGCGGGCAGCCGCGCACGCCTCGAGGTCGCCGACACGGGCACCGGCATCGCCGACGACGAGATCCCGCGCCTCTTCGAGCGCTTCCATCGCATCGAGGGCGCGCGCTCGCGCAGCCACGAAGGGTCCGGCATCGGCCTCGCGCTCATCCAGGAGCTCGTGCGACTTCATGGCGGTGAGATCCACGTGACGAGCCGCGTCGGGATGGGGACGACGTTCACGGTGGACCTGCCACGCGGCTCGGCGCACCTGCCCGCAGCGCGCATCCGGGCCGAGCGGACGCTCGCGTCGACGGCGGTTGGCGCGAGGGGATTCGTCGAGGAGGTCGCGCGATGGGCGCTCCCGTCGAACGACACCGGGGACCCGTCGGACCCGCTCTTGCGCCGCGCCGCTGACCCCGCAGAGCGCATCCTCTTCGCAGACGACAACGCCGACATGCGCGAGTACGTCTCGCGCCTCTTGCGCGAGCGCTGGAACGTCGAGGCGGTATGCGACGGCACCGAGGCGCTCGAGAGCATTCGGCGCGCGCCGCCCGCGCTCGTGCTGTGCGACGTGATGATGCCGGGCCTCGACGGTTTCGCGCTCGTCCAGGCGATCCGGTCGGATCCCGGGCTGCGCGCCATCCCCGTCATCGTACTGTCGGCGCGCGCCGGCGAGGACGAAGCGGCCAAGGGCCTCTCCTCCGGCGCCAACGACTACATCGCGAAGCCGTTTTCGGCGCGCGAGCTGGTCGTGCGGGTCGCCTCGAACCTGGCCGCCGCGCGCGCCGCCGGCGAGCGCGAGGCCTTCGAGGCGACGCAGCGCGCCAACCTCTATCGGCACTTCATGCAGGCGCCCTTCCTGGTCGCGGTCCTCAAAGGCCAATTGCACACGATCGAGCTCGCCAATCCGAAGATCGTCGCGGCCTGGGGGACTGGGCCGAACGCCGTGGGATTGCCTCTCGTGAAGGCCCTGCCGGCGCTCGCCGGTCAGCCCTTCGTCGGATACCTCGACAGCGTCTTTCGCACGGGCGTCGCGTACGAGGGTCGCGAGGAGATCGCGCGGCTGCCGAGCGGGCCGAACGGCGCCCTCGAGGACTCGTACTTCAACTTCGTCTACGCCCCTTTGCGCGACGCCGACGGCGTCGTCGAGGGAGTCCTCATCAGTGGGTTCGACGTCACGGTCCAAGTGCTCGCGCGCCGGGTCAGCGAGCGCGCCCTGGCCCAGCTGGAGGACGCGAACGCGGAGCGCTCGCGCGCCCTCGAGGAGGCGAAGCGCGCGAGCCGCGCCAAAGACGAATTCCTCTCGACGATGAGCCACGAGCTGCGGACGCCGCTCAACGCCATCGTAGGCTGGTCGAAGCTCCTGCGCGGAGGCAACGTCGCGGCGGCGCAGATCCCCAAGACCCTCGAGACGATCGAGCGCAACGCGCTGCTCCAGGCCCGGCTGATCGAGGACATGCTCGACCTCGCCCGCATCGAGCAGGGCAAGGTGGTGCTGTCGGTCGCACCGACGGAGATGGTGCGCATCGTCGAGGCGGCGCTCGAGGCCGTCCGACCGGCCGCCGAGCTGAAGGGCGTGCGCCTGCAACCCGTCCTCGACTCGCACGCGACGATCGTCGGCGATGCCGACCGGTTGCAGCAGATCGTGTGGAACTTGCTGTCGAACGCGATCAAGTTCACGCCGCGTGACGGGCGCGTGCAGGTGCGCTTGCGGCGCGAGCAATCGCACGTGGAGCTCGTCGTCGCCGACGACGGGCAGGGAATCTCGCCGTCGTTTCTTCCGTTCGTGTTCGACCGGTTCCGGCAGGCCGACGCGAAGAGCACGCGCGTTGCCGGCGGCCTGGGGCTGGGCCTGGCCATCGTGCGCTCCATCGTCGAGCTTCACGGCGGCGTCGTCAGCGCCCAGAGCGACGGCGAGGGCCGCGGGGCGACGTTCACCGTCCGGCTTCCCACGGCGCCGCTCAGGGCCGACGCGTCGACGCCGAGCGCCCAGGGCTTGGGCGAGTCGGCGAACCCGCGAGCCCTCGAGTGCCCGGCGTCGCTGGCCGGGACGCGGATCCTGGTCGTCGACGACGAGGCCGAGACGCGTGAGTTGTTGCGATACCTCCTGCAGCAGTGTGGGAGCCTCGTCACCATCGTCGACGACGCCGCCCGGGCGACCGACGCGGTGCGCGAGGGTACGTACGACGTGCTGATCAGCGACGTCGGGATGCCGGAGTTCGACGGCTATGCGCTCATCCGTAGCGTGCGCGACCTGCCGCCCGAGCAGGGGGGGCTGATCCCGGCGATCGCGCTGACGGGCTACGCGCGGAGCGAAGACCGCACGCAGGCGCTGGTGGCAGGCTTCGACATGCACCTCACGAAGCCCATCGAGCCGGCGGAGCTCCTCGTCGTCGTCGCTTCCCTCATCGAGAAAATACGACGCCGGCGGGGCTGATCGGTCCGCCCCGGCACCGGACGTGCACGAGAGGCCCACGTCGACGGAGGGGTCCTCCAATGGCAAGCGCTTCCGATCAATCGATGCCGAACAGGGAGGGTACCGAGCTCACACTGACCTCGACGGGGGGCGTCGAGCAGCTCACCCGTGCGCGCGGGACGCTGTTTCTCATTACGAATCGGTATGGCGACATTGCCCCTCGTGGGGCCAAAGAGCTCGGCCTCTTTTGCGACGACACGCGGTACCTGTCCCACTACGAGCTCGGCGTCGCGAATACGACCATGGTCTACCTGTCGGCCGAAACCACCGACGACGCGTATAACCAGATCGACTTGATGCTGTCGGGTCTCGAAGAGAAAGAGCTGCTCGACGACCCCCAGAACTACGTGCACATCCGGCGGCGCCAGCTCGTCGAGCAGGGCCTCCTCGAGGACGTCGCATTCACCAATTTCTTCAGGCGCAAGGTCTCGCTCGACGTGCGTTTCACGTTCGACGTCGACTTCGCCGACGTGTTCGAAGTCCGGGGCGCGCGGCGCCCACGACGCGGCCTTCTTGCGGAGCCGCCCGATGCCACGGGCGGCGACCCAGCCGTGGTCGACTTCCGGTACGTGGGGCTCGATGGGGTGATGCGCGGAGCGCAACTGACGTTTGCCCCAGAGCCGACGACGGTTGGGCCTCGCGAGGTGCACTTCACGCTCGCCATCCTTCCGGGCGAGACGAAGACGCTATCGGTCCGCGTGACACCCCACCGCCTCGTCACGAGCGCCCCGCGGCAGTTCGAAGCGGCGACCAAGCGCCTCGCCGACGAGGTGCCCGAGTTCCGCCGCGCCTCGACCAAGTTCCGCTGCGACAGCGAGCTCGTGCAGCAGTTGCTCGATCAGTCCGTTACAGACCTTCACACCCTGCGCATCCAGTTCGGCGACCACCGGGTGGTCGGCGCGGGCATCCCCTGGTTTTGCTGCCCGTTCGGTCGCGACNNCCCGGACCTCGCGACCGAGACGCTGCGGACGCTCGCCGCGTACCAGGGCAAACGCTACGACGAATGGAGAGAAGAGGAGCCGGGAAAGATCTTCCACGAGCTTCGCTTCGGCGAGATGGCGAGCACCGGCGAGATGCCGCACTCGCCGTACTACGGCTCCGTCGACGCGACGCCGCTCTTTGTCGTGCTCGCCGAGGCCGCGCTCGCGACGACCGGCGACCTCTACGTCGCGCGCTCGCTTCGCGACAGCGTCGTCGCGGCGCTCGAATGGATCGACCGTCGCTCGGAGGGCGGAACGCGCTTCGTCACGTACGAGAAGAAGACGGCCCGCGGGCTCGACAACCAGGGATGGAAAGACTCGAGGGCGGGCGTGTCGTATCCCGACGGCCGGCGGGCCGCCCCGCCCATCGCGCTCTGCGAAGTGCAGGGCTACTGCTACGACGCCTACGTGCGCGCCGCGCGCCTGCTCGCGGCGCTCGGCGAGGCGAAGCTCGCGGCCACCTACCGGTCGCGCGCCGAGACGTTCCGCCAGCGATTCGAGTCGGAGTTCTGGCTGCCGGAGGCAGGGCGGTACGCGTATGCCATCGACGGCCACGGGGGCAAGCTCGATACGGTGGTCTCGAACCTCGGGCACCTGCTCTGGTCGGGGATCGTCGACCGCGACCGCGCACGAAGCACGGCCGAGCTCCTCATGGACGGCAGCTCGTTCTCGGGCTTCGGGGTGCGGACGCTCGCGACCGGTCAGGCCGTCTACAATCCGCTCAGCTACCACAATGGCACCGTGTGGCCGCACGACAACGCCCTCATCGCGCAGGGGATGGCGCACTACCGCCTATCCGCGCCGGCGATGCGCGTCTTCGACGGCATTCTGGGCGCGGCTTCCCACTTTCGCGATCGCCGCTTGCCGGAGCTCTATTGCGGCCTCCCGCGGAGCGGCGGCAGCCTCGTACATTATCCGGTAGCGTGCAGCCCGCAGGCGTGGGCGTCGGCCGCGCCGCTGCTTCTGCTTCAGGCGGTCCTGGGCATCGAAGCCGACGCGCTGAACGGCCGCCTCACCATCACGAATCCCTCGCTGCCCACGTCGGTCAATCGCCTCGAGATCGACGATTTACGCGTGGGCGATGCGCGCGTCTCGATCCGCTTCGAGCGGGCGGGCAAGGGGTGCCGCGTCGAGCGGCTCGATGTGCGCGGCGGCCCCTTGCAGACGGACGTCACAATCTACTGAATGGCCCGCTCGTCACGCGGATGGCGTTCGGGACGGCCGTTGCCGGCCGGCCTCGCGTCGACCGCGAAAGCACACGCTCGTAGAGGGCAACGTGCTCTCGGGCCATCCGCAACGACGACCACCGTTCGCGCGCCCGCTCGCGGCACCGCACGCGGTCGAACGAATCGAGCTGCCGAATCCGTTCGGCCATCTCGGCCACGTCGCGGACGACGAAGCCGGTGACGCCGTCTTCGACCACTTCCGGGACGCTGCCGCGCCGGAAGGCGATGACCGGCGTGCCGACGAGCATCGCTTCGATCATGACGAGGCCGAACGGCTCTTCCCAGTCGATCGGAAAGATCATCGCGCGGGCTCCGCCGAGCAAGGACAGCTTGGGTACGTGCGACAACTCGCCCAGCCACTCGATGCCACCCTTGCCGTCTTCCATGCGGGGGCGAACCTCGCTCTCGAAGTACGGCCGGTCGGGTGGGTGGACGCCGCCGCCCATCCGCAACGTCACGCCCGCCCGCCGCGCGGCGTCGATGGCAAAGTGGGGGCCCTTTTCGTGCGCGAAGCGGCCCAGAAAGGCCACGTAACCGCCGTCGCCGCGACCGGCCTCGTAGAGGTCGGGATCCAGTCCGTGCAAGATGATCTCGTCCATCGGAACTTCGGGGGCGAGTTCGGCCTGGCGGCGCGAGATGCCGACGTACGTCGCGTCGGGGAAGTCGCGATAAAGCTCGATGAGCCGCTCGTCGCGGCAATGGTGCACAGTGTAAACCGTGCGAATCGATGGCGCGAGCGACGCGAACGCGAGTGACGGCGCCTGGTGCGTGTGCACGATGTCGAACCCGCCCGGCGCCGTCGTGATCTTCTTCCACGAGTACGCCGCGTGGCGCATCTCGGCGGACTCGAACGGCGGCCAGATGGGCCTTTCGAATCGATAATCGAGCTTGCCGGCGGGCTCCGAGTCGCCCGTCGCGAACGTCGTGACGTCGTGCCCGAGGCGAGTCAGGTTTTTGGCCAGCTCGGCGACGACGAGCTCCGTCCCGCCGTAGGCGCGGGGTGGAACGGAAACGGCACACGATGAAACGAGCGCGATACGCATTGCGGTCTCCTTACTTGGGCCTGCGCGTCGACGATGGATCGAGTGACCTCAGGCCTTGCACGATACGTTCCGTAAACTCTGCGTTTCTCGGCGCGCGTCCGAGGCCCCGTCGGTCGCGAGGGCATGCAGTCGGGCGAATGCCGTATCGCGGTCGGCAAGCAGCTCGTGAGGCGGCCCGTCCTCGATGATGCGGCCGGCCTCGAACACGAGGACACGATCGACCGACCGAAGGGTGGACAAGCGATGGGCCACGATGAACGTCGTCCGGCCCGCGCAGAGCGCCGACAAGTCATGCTCGAGACGCGCTTCGGTCTGCATGTCGAGCGCGCTCGTGGGCTCGTCCAGCACGACAATCGACGGATTGCGGAGAAAGAGGCGTGCGAGCGCGATGCGCTGCCGCTGGCCGCCCGA
>PLIR01000423.1 GCA_003139415.1 Myxococcales bacterium
CCGGCTTCACGCAGCTCGTCGATCTGCCGGACGATCCGGTCACGCATGTGACGTTCGTTGCCGAAGCTCTTGATGACGCGCATGCCGGCGACGAGCTCGACCATCCGCTCGGAGAAGCCCTCGCCGCGCGCCTGGACGCGCGCCTGCAGCCGGCGCGCGCGGCGGCGCGGCAAGTAGACGAGGAGAAACTGCACCGGCACGACCGTCAGCGCGACCCACGCGAGGATCGCGTTCTGGGTAAAGAGGTAGACGAGCGTCGCCGCGCCGACCGCGACGTTGACGATGAGCGCGTTGCTCACGTGCTCGAGAAAGACCTCGACGCGGTTCATGTCGAGGGTCACTTGGCTGGAGAGCGCGCCCGCGCCTTTGGCCGCGTAATAAGAGAGCGAGAGCCGCTGCATCTGGTCGACGACGAGGCGACGCAGGCGCGCGACCGTGGCACGCACCAGGCGCTGCGCGTTCACGTAGGCCGCAAGCGCGAACGCGCCGTGGACCGGCAAGAGCGCGAGGTTGGCGAGCGCGTAATACCCGATGTAGTCGAGCCGGTGGGCCGGCAGAATCCGGTCGATGAAGTAGCCGAGGCCGGCGGTGAAGGGGATATGCGAGACGGCCTGCAGGGTCTGCCAGACAGCGCCCCATGCGATGCGTTTCGGCTCCACGCCCAGGAGCGTCCAGAGCCGGAAGAGCGCGCTGCGGTGCCGCGATTGCGCAAGTGCGACCAGGCTGGGCCGGATTGTCATACTGCCTGAAGCGTCGGCGATCGGCACGACAGCCCCCCCGGACTCGGCAGCGCCGGGGAGGGTATGCGCGGAGGATTCGTCGGCCGATGGGACGGGCACGACCGTGGGGGAAGCAAATCACGCACCGCGTCTAATGGGCGGTCGCCGCGGCACGTGAGATGCAGCCCTCGAGGTATGACCGAACGAACACCTCCCGCGAACCCGGGCACTGTCAGTCCCGACGGGACGCTGCAGCGGCGTGCCGAGCCGAGTAGGCCGGCAAAGCCCTTGTCCGCGTATCTGACCGAGAACGTGGCGGCGACGCTCGCGTACCTGTTCGGCTGGGTCGGCGGACTCGTCTTTCTGCTCTTCGACCGTCGCCCGTTCGTTCGGTTTCACGCCGCGCAATCGGTGGTGGTCTTCGGGACGTTGAACTTGCTCCTTCTCATCCTGGGCGGGTTCTTCCTGGGCACCTTCTTGCCCCACGCGGCCGGGTTCCTGCTGCTGCTGGAGCGGCTGGTGGAGCTCGCTTGGCTCGGCATCGCCATCCTGCTGATGCTCAAGGCTTCGTCGGGCGAACGCTTCCGGGTGCCGTATGCGGCACCGTATGCCGACCGGGCGGCGGCGACCAAAGTCCCGTAATAACCCCCGTCCAAAGATGCGCGAGCCATCGAAGAAGATGCTCCACTCTGACATGCTCGTGCGCGATCCCCGTCCAAAGAGGCGCACTCGTGCCAAGAAGATGGTCCTCTCTGACATCCGCGAGCACCACTCCCGTCCAAAGAGGCGCGCCTCTGCGAGGAAGATGCCCCTCTCCGACATCCGCGAGCACGACTCGCTTCGGGTGGTGCACCGCTGAGGCTCGACGCAGGGCTGCTGCAGCTCGCGGTGGTCCCCTTCTCCCCGACTCTACCGACGGTCGGTGCGAGGGACCATGAGATCACCATCTACGTCAGGCGCAGCGCGAAGCCGTCGCTCGGGTCAGCGGAAAGGCGCGGCCTCCGAAGCTCGGGCGGTTCGCCCTTTCGCTTGGAGCCTCGTCTTCACACCGGAAGGACGCGGTCATTTACGGGCTGGTACCCGCCCTCGGCTGCAGCTGTGCTGCGGAGACTGTCGTTGCCACGGCGTGATCGCTGGGCTCGATGCGTGAGCCGTCCTGCCGCGCATGGGCCTGGGTGAACTCGGCGCCGAAGAAGAGGATCTGCGCCGAGTAGTAGACCCACACGACGAGGACGACGAGCGAGCCTGCGGCGCCGTACGGCGATCCCACGCCGGCGTGGCCGAGGTAAAGGCCAATGAGCGCCTTGCCTATCGTGAAGAGCACGGCCGTGAACGCGGCCCCGTACCAGACGTCGCGCCAACGGACCCGTGCGTCGGGAATCACCTTGAAGATGAGCGCGAAGAGAACCGTCACTACCCCCGCAGAAAGCACGAGATTCACGCCGATCCAGACCGCGGCCCCGCCGGGCAGCCGAGACGCCATGACCTTGCCCACGACTTCGAGGCCCGCGCTGATGATGAACGACACGAGGAGCAAGAAGGCCACGCTGAGCACCATCGCGAACGAGAAGACGCGCGCCCGGATGATCCCCAATACGCCAAGGCCCGGCTTCGGCTTGACCTGCCAGATCGCGTTGAGCGAGTCCTGGAGCTCGGTGAAGACGCCCGAAGCGCCGAAGAACAGGACGATTAGGCCGATCACCGTACCGATGACGTTGGCGTGGGGCTCCTGCGCGTGCACCAATACGCTCTCGACGGCGGCGCCCGCGTCGGGGCCGAGCATCGCGCGGAATTGCTGCGTGAGCTCGCCGCGCGCCGCCGATTCGCCGAACGCAAAGCCCGCGACCGACACGGCCAGCACAAGCAGAGGGGCGAGCGACAACAGGGCATAGAGCGCGAGTGAGGCCGCGAGGCTCATCGCGCGGTCGTCGACCCACTTTTGCCCCGTCTCTTTCAGGATCCCCCAGGCCGCCTTTGGGCTCATGCATTGTGGCAGCTGCAAATGCGGTACCCAGACGTCGTTGTTGCCCCGCCCTATTGCTGCCCGTCGAGGCGATTGTAATCGAAGAGTCCCGACTCGGTCGGCGCCTGACGGTGGTACGCGTCCTGGATTCGATCGCTGTAGCTCCAGAATCGATCGCTCGCGCGCAGAACGCCGAAGCGCCTGCGAAGGGCCTTGGCGGACGGCTCACCGTCGAGGTGCGCGATCGCGTCGACGAAGGCGTCGAGGTCGCCGCGCGACACTTCGAACAGCGCGTTGGGGTACGCCCCGAGAAACCCGCGCACGACCGCGAGCGAGTCTTCGGCCGTCACCCGGCGCGCGCTCTCGTCGAAGAGGTGCGAGACGTTGCTGTGGGCACTGTCGCGCAAGATCGTGAAGTAGCTCTCGTCCTGTCCGCTCCGCACGGTGACGAATGAAATCTCCGGAAGCGCCGTCGCGCCCGGGCCGACGACCTTGGCGAGCCGCTCGAGCGCGGGACGCAGGCCAGGGTCGACGCCGTCGAGGGCATAGCCGCTCGCACCCAGTAGCCCCAGGCGGGCCCGCCACAACGCGTGCAGCTCATCCTCCGGCCGGGCGGAGTGATACTGGATGTCCGGCTCGACGCGCAGGCTCGTCAGCTCGCGGTCGACGCGCGCCTTGCCTTCGCCACCGAGCCCCCGGTACCAGGCGTCCGTCAGCTCTCGACGGCGCGGCGACGGCAGCAGCGCCAAGAAATTCGCCTCGCTCTCCATGCGCAAGAAGTCCATGTAGAGGCGGGTCGTCACCTGGTGGGTCACGTTGCCGAAGACATCGAACCCGGCGACGAGCAGATAGTGGATGCGCTCGAAGATCGAGTAGTCGACGAGCCAGGCCGTCTTCGGCGGCCCGCCCACGAAGCCTTGCGTGACCGTCGCGCTGTCGAAGTGCCGGAACACCGTGAGTGCCGCGTTGGGATTGACTCCCTCTCCGCCCCAGAGCATCGAGAGCGAGAGTCCGCCCTTGCGCTTCGCGGCGTCCTCGAGGAGAGCATTCTTCTTCTGGACGTACCGGTCGTGGGCCCTCCCGTACCCCAGCCACCGCGTCGGAGCAGCGTTGCTGCCGCCCTGCGCCGGGAGCGCTAGGTCGGTCGCCTCGCTCGCCAAGAATGACGCTTCGTCCGATATCCAGGGCGCGTCCGGATCGACGAACGCGATCCAGAACCTCTCCTGGATCACGTTGAGCGCGACCTGCCCCCGACAGACGGGCCCTTTGATAAACCCCATCATGGTGAACTCGGCCTCGTCGAGCATGAAGCGATAGCGCGACTTCACCGGGATCGCGGCGAACGCTCGGAACGGATTGGACGCGATCGCGGGCTCGTACGTCGGCAGGTGGTCGACGGTGTAGTCCGGGTCGAGGAAGAGCTCGCGATAACGCGCGAGGCGCGCCGGACCGAGCGCGTAGGGCATCTGCGTCTTCGCGAGCGGCCGCTCCTCGCGCCGCACGAGCCGGTAGTACACGCGATCCGTCTTCGGGTCTTCGAAGGGCCTGCGCGTGGCGATCTCGTCCACCGGGCCAACGGCTGTCCGCGACCTGACGAGGCGAAAGAACGTCTGCTCGTCGAGCCCCTTGAAGTAGAGGTCGGCGAGGAACAGATGCTCGTAGACGTAGCGTGCGGCCAGCTGCGCCTTGAGCGTCGGGCCGTTCAAGAGCGTCTCCCACTCGTCGACCGAGGCCGCGAGGTCCTTGGCCAGCGGGGCGGCATCGACGTGAGGCGCGCCCGCCTGCACCCAGTTCACGAGCGCGCGGTGCTCGCTCGGGTCGAGCGCCGGCAGCGCGTAGGGCATGCCCCATAGAGGATGCGCGCGGGCGTAGCCGTCGAAGTGCTCGGCGTCGGTGCAGGTCTGCTTGCGGTCGAGATCGAGCGTGAAGTCTTTCTCGATGTCCGTGTCGGGCAGGAGCGGGTGCGACCTTTTGAGGTCGAGCATTCGCAAGAGCACGCTGGCGCGAGGGTCGGCGTGCGTGCCCTCGGGCAGGACGGGGTGAAACCCCTTGCCGCGCCAGGCCGGCGTGTCGTGCGCGTCGACGAAGAGGCGCGTCGGTTCGGCCTCGGTGAGGCGCCCAGCCTCGTACACCTGCTTCTCGGTGCCGCCCCGATCGATCCCCTCGAACGCCGTCAATTTGAGCTGGCAGGGGGCGTCGTAGCAGCCGTGGCAAACCACACACCGCGTCTGGAAGACGGTCTCGGCGTTCGCCCAGGCCTCTTTGGCCTCTGCGGGCGTGAGCCGCATGGCCGGCGCGGGACCGCCGCTCGGCGGCGCGGGGGGCCGGACCGGTCGACACGTGAAGAACAGGGCCGCCATCGTGATGGCGAACAAGAGCGTCGAGACGAGGAGGCGCGGGCGGATCATCACTTGTCCGTCCCCTCCCGTACCATCCATCGACGCGCCGGGCCGGCGCGTTCAATGGGCAGTCGCGCCTCGGGGGGGCGAATTTGGCGCGACGCCCCGCGCATCGCGCAGGCTCCCGACGTCGCGCGCCGCGAGAATGGATGCTGGACCGCGCGTTGCACTGCGTGGGTGCCTTGCCCGCATGCGAATCCCTTCTGCCCCACTCGCACTCGTGAATCCAACGCGCGCCGTCGCGGTCGCTGCGGTCTCGCTCGTCTGCGTCGCGGCGCGTCCAGCCGCCGCACAAGACCCGGCGCCGGTGCCCCCTCCGCCGCCTGCCAGCACGGCGCCCGCGCAGGATCCGGCGACGGTCGCACCCGCGCCGGAACCTGCGGCGCCTGCGCCCGCGCCCGTGGTCGTCGTCGAGAAGAGCGACAAGGACACGGTGACGCGACAGGTCGAAGACGGCGGGCTGGGGCTCGAGTGGCTCTACCTCAATGCCGATGTTGGCGCGGCGTACACCAACCTCGTATCGCTGCGATCGTCGAACTGGCAGATCGTCGACAATACTGCCACGGGGCCGGCGTTCGGGATCGGGGCGGGCGTGCGGATCGTCTTTCTATCGGCCGGCATCCGGGTGCGGGACCTCGAGATGACGTCGTTCAACATGTGGGAGACGGATCTCGAAGCGGCGCTGCACTTTCGAATTTGGCGAATCGACGGCGCGATCGGCGCGCGGGGCGGTTACGCCTTTCTCGGGCAATTCAGCTCCGACGCCATCGCGACGTCCATGACGACGACCGCGTCGAACGTGACCGTGCACGGGTGGAACGTCGGGCCCACCGTCGACCTCGACTTCTACCTCTCCAAGCTCATCTCGATCGGCCTCGACGCGGACGCCGAGTTTCTCTTTCTCGAGCGGCCGCCGCTCACGCCGCCCTCCGGGGTGACGCAGGGTCCCGCGTATGCGCTTCTGTATCAAGACTCCGGATCCAGCGCGGGGATCGGGGTACTGGCGATGAGCCACCTGGGCGTGCACTTCTGACGGGCGCGTTCAGCGCGCTTCCGTCGCCGAGGAGCCCATCGTCCGCCGGCAGGTCGCGGGCGTCGTCGCCGTCCACCGGAAGAACGCGCGTTCGAAATTGGTGACGTTCGAGTACCCAAGGCGGCTGGCCACGTCGGCCAGGGACAGCTCCGGAGCGCGGAGCAGCACCATTGCGCGCTCGCGAAGCTCTGCGTCGCGCAACCCGGAGAAGCTCGCGCCTTGGGCGCCGAGCTGTCGCTTGAGCGTGCGCGGCGAGCGATGAAGGGCCTCCGCCACTTGCTCGAGAGTGCGGGCGCCGCGTTCCGGGTGTGCGATGAGACCGCGGACCTGCGCGACCACGTCGCCGCCGAGGCCGAGCGCGTCGAGCTCGCGCTGGCACTGCTCGCCAGCGAGCTTGAACGCCGAGGGGCTGGGCATCGTGTACGGAAGGTCGAGGCTGCGGGCGTCGAAGGTGAGCTGATGCACCGGTCGACCGAAGCGAATCCGCAGCCCGGTGATGCCCAGCCGGGACGCGTAGTCCGGCTCAGGGAACGAGAACTCCGCGGTGCTCGTCGTAAGCTCACGGCTGGTCAGCGATACGCTCACCTGACGGAGCGCCACGAGGGTCGTCATGACGACGATGTCGCGCCCGCTCCCGAAGTCCGCGTGCTCGTCGACGATCAGCGACGCGGTCCGCTTGTCCTCGCGAAAGCGCACCGTCAAAGCGGTGGTGACGATCGGCCCGAACCGCAGCGAGACGTCGATGGCTTCGCGGATCGTCGACGCGCTCAGGACGGCGAAGCCGAGGCTGCCATAGAGGGTCGCGCGCGTGTGAAGGCCGATGTACGCGCCGAGGGCGGGCTCGCGCGTGAGCGTCCGCGCCCGCTCGAGCAAGCGCACCATCGTGGGGACCGGCAGCGTCGCGCGCGGATCCTCGAGCATCGCGGCCGTCACCCCGGAGCCGGCGAGCAAGTCCTCACCGCGGACGTCCCACCGCTTGACGACGTCGATGAGATGGATCACGTGCGCCACGCGAAAGTAGTGCCCAAGCGCGCGGCGCGACCCCACGTACGAAGTCTGCCCCCGGCCTGCGCGGGCCACAAGCAACGCTCGTCCGAGGGCGTCCGAGACAAGAGCGATTCGGAGGATCCGATGTTCGACCGCCTCTCCGTCTTCCGGTCCTCCTGTGAATTTCTGCAGCGTTTGGATCGGTGACCCGAGTTGAGGGAACTCTGTCCTCCTCGGTTCGCGAGCAGGCTCCCAGAGTGCGTCCCGTCGCCGCCGAGGAGAGTGCACCGTGCGAACGCCGCGCATCGTTTCGTCCACATCGTTTCTGGCGCTGGCCGCGGCTTGCTTCGGCGCAGCGTGCGCCGCAAACGGCAACGGTGAAGGTAAGTCCGGATTCGGTGAAGGCGTTGGCGGCAACGATGGCGTCGGATCGACCTCGTCCGACGCGGCGGCCTCGCCGGGGGGCGATGGCGGCGGCGAGCCCTCCGGAACGTCGAGCTCCGGGGTTGGCGGGGAGAGCGCGAGCAGCTCGAGCGGCGGACACTCGGGAGGCTCGTCTGCGTCGTCGTCGAGCTCCGGTTCCAGCGCCGCAGCGTCGTCGGCGGACGCGGGCGGGAACGGCGGCGTCAACCCGACGATGTTGCCGACGGCGACGGTCGCGTGTCCGGACATGTCGAACCTCAACGGGACCAACGTGACGATCGACAACCAGGCCTACACCGTGTGGTCCGGCGATCCGACCGACGGTCCGGGCCCGCTCCTCATCTACTGGTACGCGACGGGGTCCAACTCGATGGAGCCCACGTGGGCCATCCAGTCACCGCAGATCCAGCGCATCGTGGCTGCCGGCGGCATGGTGGCGGCCCAAGTGACCACGACGAGCACGGGCACCAACACGGGCGACGGCGTCTGGTACACGGGCGACGTCACCATCGCCGATCAAGTCGTGGCGTGCGCGGTGCAAAAGCAGAAGATCGACACCCGCCGCATCTGGGTCGCGGGTTACAGCGCCGGCGCGCTTCAGACCGTCTACATGTGGTACGCGCGGTCGGGGTATGTCTCGGGCGTCATCAGCTACTCGGGCGGCGACATCACCATCAACCATGTGGCGCTCGAAGACCCGACGCACCAGCCGTGTGGGCTGGCGTCGCATGGCGCCGCGGGCCAGGACGTCATCGTCGTGGACTTCAATCAGGCGAGCCACACGTGGGAGATGGATAACCCCAGCGCGTTCATCGTCGACTGCGACGACGGGGGCAACCATCTGTCGACGGGGCCCCGCACGGCCATGGCGCCGCAGGCCATCCAGATGCTCTGGGTCCATCCCTTCGGCGTGAAGCCCGAGCCGTACGCGAACGGCCTTCCGTCCGATTGGCCGTCTACCTGCGTCCCCCCGCCCGTGCCCGCCAATCACTGAAGTCACGCTGTCTCACTCCGCGTGGCTACGATGGGCGACGAGGGCCCTCGGGTGGGCCTCCGGCATCCCACCTGCCGCGGCGTCACGTGCGAGCAAATCGGCCTCTCGGGCCGTGTCGACTTTCACGATGTCGGGCCGGAACAGCAACGCGATGGTCCAGTCGATCGCGACGTGCAGGCGACGGGCCCACCCCGGCATCTGCAGCAGGTAGTACGTTCGCCGTATCCACCACGCGAAAAAGCCTCTCAAGGCGATCCCGCAGACCTGCGCGAATGCCTTCTTGTGGCCCAACGACCCCATGAGACCTCGAGTCTCGTAAACGAACGGCCGGGGCGACCGCCCGCTATGGACCGCGTGGAGATTCTTCGCGAGCGTCTTGGCCTCTCGCAGAGCATGCTGAGCCAGCGTCGGGTAGGATTTGCCGTCCGGGCTCGGGATGGCCGCGCAATCGCCGAGGGCCCACAGTTCGGGCCGGCTCGGGCACCGCATCGTCGCATCGACGACCATTGCGCCGTGCCGACCCTTCTCGACCGGGAGGGTGGCAACAAGCGGGTTCGGTAGGACCCCCGCGGAGAGGACAATGGTCCCCGCGTCGAGCACCTCGCCGGCGAGGTGCACCCTTTCCGGTTCGATGGCCATCACGCGGGTCCCGGTGCGGATCTCGAGCCCCGGTCGATCGCGCAGGACTCGCTCCGCGTACTGCGCGAGGCTGGGGACGATCTCGGGCAAGATGCGGTCGCCGCCCTCGCACACCACGAAGCGGACCTCGCTCCTTCGCACGTGCGGATAATAGGACACGATCCGGTCGACGAAGGCGGTGAGCTCGCCGACGAGCTCCATCCCGATGAGCCCCGCGCCGATGATGACGAGCGTGAGGAGCTTGCGTCGTCGCGCCTCGTCGGCCTCGACCTCGGCCCGCTCGAAGCGCTCGATGATGTGGTTACGCAGGACGAGGGCGTCGGCCAGAGCTTTGAAGGTGAAGGCGTTCGCCGAGCCCGGAATGCGCGAGGTGTTGGTGACCGAGCCCGCGGCCAGGACGAGGTGGTCGTAGGGCAGCTCGTACCCCGTCCGATCGCTGCCGGCGGCATGCACGACGCGCCGTTCGAGGTCGACGCGATGAACGGCCGCCTCGAGAAACCGAGCGTGGCGCAAGAAGGCGCGGATGGGGACCGAGCAATGACGGAGTTCGAGCGTGCCCGTGCAGGCCTCGAACAAGAAAGGCGTCATGAGAAAGTAGTTGTCCTGACTCACCAGGAGCACCTCGACGTCGCGCCGGGGGCGGAACAGCTTGTCGAGGTGCCCCACCAGCAGGGCTCCCCCGAAGCCGCCGCCCACGACGACGATGCGCGTCTTCGGCCCTGCCGCACTGGCCGGCGGCCACAACTCTCGAGACGCCTCCGGAACGCGACCGTCGACATGCTTCTCGGTCGTCATGATCGGCGACGTAATGCATGCCGCGTTCCTCCACGGACGGCTCTGCCAGCAAGGCGTCGATTGAGCTTTGGCGGAGGCGCCGCTATTGCCACTCGATCTTCACGCTGTAGATCGAGTTCGAGTCCGTCCACGTCACGAAGATCGTCTTGCCCGTCGGGTCGTACTCGGGGTGCGGGGCGATCGCGTACCGCTCGTCGCTGCACACGTTGTTCGGGCACGTCGAAGCCACGGTGAAGCCCTTGGTCCACGGGCCCTCGAGGTTCGGGGCCGTCATCACCATCACGTCGGTGTACCCGACGCCCGCGCCATATACGAACATCCAGGTGTTGTAATAGTTGCTCCAGAACGCGTTCGACTGATTGAGCGCGTCCTCCGGGAAGAGGGCCTGCGCGCTCGTGACGGCGAGGGTGCCGCCGTCGCCATTGGCAAAGCGCTGCGTAGTCCACGCGCTCGCCGACTGGTCCCAGTACTGGTACGCGGTCACGTCCGTCGCTTGCGCGGCCGAGACCTTGGCAAGGTACACGTAGTTGCTCAAGTTCGCGGTCGACGGACCATGACCGAAGACGTACGCGTTCTGATCGAGCGCGTCGTACGTGACCCCGACGTCGCCCCACCAGGGCTCGTCCGCGCCCCACATCGTGTCGTCCGGCCGCGTAGCCACCGCGCCGGCGGCGCTCGCGGTCACCGTCGCGACGCCCGCACCGACGATGCCGGTGCCGCCGCCCCCGCGGTCGTTCTTGAGAAACCAGACCAGGCCCTTGTTGGGCGCGTACTCGATGACGTTCGTCCCACCTTCCGCGAATTGACCGAGCCCACCGCCCTCCTGCTCCATTCCGTCGAGCGGAATCCACTCCTTCGGGCAGCCGCTCGACTGCAGCGCCTTGTCGTGCACCACGCGCGGGCTGCCGAAGACGCCGAGGCCCGAGCTGTCGCTCGAACAGAAATCGGACGTGCTCCCATCGCCCGTCAGCAGCAGCGTGTCGCCAAATGTCCAGATGATCTGACCGTTGACGACGCCCGAGAAGCCGAGGTCCCGGACGATCGCGCTGTCGTCGTAAATGAGCTTGCCCAGATACGTGGTGCCAAAGACCGTGGGAGGCAAGACGCCGGTGCCGGTCACTTGCCCCGGCTCGGGGTACACGGGGCCCTGGGTCGCGGAGCCGTCTCCGCCGTCGTTTTGTGACGATCCGTCCGAAGCGACCGCGTCGGTCGGCGCGCCGTCGGACACGCTTTGGGGCGCGCCTCCGCCTTCGGTGCCGAGACCCGCGTCGGCGAGGACGTTGGCGCCGGCGTCGTCGATGGCGCCTGCTCCTGCAGAAGCCCCTGAGCGGGAGCTCCCGCACTCGGCTTGGCAGAAGGCGAAGACCGCGAGCGGCACGAGAGCCACGGCATGACTCGACGTGGATCGCATGGCGCGAGGATACTATCGTCGACGTCGAACATGCACGCCTCCCCGAGAACCTGCCGCGCACGACGTCCACGTCGGCGCTCTGCACAGTGGGGCCCGACAGGGCGTTGCTGGTGACGACCCATGACAGAGCTCTGCGCAAAGAGCTGGAACGGGGAGACTGGGCGGGGCGTCCCCTGCCCCCCGCCGCCGAGGCGTTCTTCCTGAAGGTCGCTGCCTATCGGAAGCTCGAACACCTCCACGCCCGGCAGAACCCGATGGCCCTCTCGGTCGACGGAGCAACCCTGCACGTCGAGAGGCTCGAACCCCCCGCGGGCACGAGCCGGGGAACGGTCGTCTTCGTGCCGGGCACCGGCACTCATGTCGTGGCCTACGTCGAGTTCGGCTGCGCTCTGGCCGACCAGGGCTTCACCGTGCTCGCCTTCGATCCGCGCGGACACGGGCGCTCCTCGGGGCCGCGCGGCGACTTCACCATCGCGGAGTTCGTCCGCGACACGGTCGCCGTCGTGAGATTTGCCCAGAGGACCTGCCCCGGCCCCTACTTCTTGAGCGGCTCGAGCCAGGGAGGGATCGTCGCGGTGTACGCCTCCACGCTGCTCCCGGAGCTCGCGGGCATCATCCCGCAGGCCTTCGCCGATCTATCCGATCCCGAGAGCGCGGAGCTCCTCGGCAAGGGGACGCTCGCGGGACGTCTCAAGCCAGTGCGCGCGCTCTTTCCCCTTCTCGGGCGGTTCCTCCCGACGGTCCCGATCCCCGTATCGACGTACGTGAACCTGGGGCAGGAGTCGCTCGGCTGGACCTCCGCGGCGCAGTTCCTGGAGGACGATCCGCTCGGCGTCCCGGTCTATTCCCTGCGTGCCACATCGGACCTGTCGTCCGCTCCTCCGCCGAAGCCGTTTCGCGAGATCCGGCACCACATCCTCGCCATCGCGGCCGGAAACGACCGTATCTTCCCGCTCGCCTTCCAGAAACGACAGGCCAAAAAGCTCACCAATGCCACGGTGGAGATGGCCGTCTTCGAGGGGGCCGAGCACCTGCTTTTGAACACCCAGCCCCTGTTGGTGGTTCCTCGCGTCGTCGAGTGGCTCGGCCGTCGCGTGGCCCGCGCAAAATAAGTAGAGGTACCGACTTGACCGTCGGTGGCTCTGCCCTGGGCGGGCGACGACTACTGTTGCTGAGCCGGGCCGGCTTCGTCCGCGACGCCAGCCTCGAGATGGATGGCGCAGATGGTCGCCGGCACCTGATTGGACACGGGGGGCAAGCTCCGCAGAAAGGCGACGATCTCGGCGGCCGTTCCGGCGTCCATGGGGGTGCCTGGCCTGGGGGCGCCGTCGGGCAGCTCGAGTGCTTTCCCGAATGCGGGCATCCCGCAGTACGGGCCGGCATCCGGACCCATCGCAAGAAGGATGGCTGTCTCGACTTGATCGTCGGTAGAGCAGCCGATTCCCGTTGGGTCGTTCGTCAAGTTCGGTGGATACATCGTGCCCGCGCTCCCGAGCCAGTCGTTGTTGCCGGACAGCACCATTCCGGAGCCGCCATCGGTCACGGGCATCGATGCGGGCTGGTGGCATGCCCAGCATCGGTATGTCCACGCCGCTGCGAACCCGGCGACAACGGACGCTTCGTCGAGCCCCGACGCGTCGAACGGGGTGCATGACGGGCTGACCGACGAGGCGTCGCGTACGCCGGCATACGCGATACCTGCCGTACCGAAGACAGTCGCATCGACCCCGCCGTCGGCTCCGGCGGGTGAGCTGTTCGAGCTGCTATCGCACGCGGCCACGCCGAGCGCGAACGAGCCGAAACCAAGGGCAACCGCCGCCATACACATCGCTCGAGTCATCGAAACGTCCTCCGCGGGGAATCGCAAATGCGATGTCTCACGCGGGTGCAAACGCGAAGCCGTCAAGTCGACGAGCTTGATGCCGCGATGGCGCGCACTCCGTCCAGAACGCCATCGACCCGGCACATGCGATCGGCATTGCCGGGCCCAGCGCGATGATCCCTTCAGGGACACGCCGAGAGAAAGGTAATCCGCCACGTGGGGCTCGCACCGCCGGCGCTCTCCCCTTGTACGTTGTCTCCGGCCCCGAAGTCGTTTGCGAGCACTCCCATCTTGCCGCCTGGGAAACTGAACTCCACCGGAGCAGTGCTCGATACCTCGGCGACGCAAGAGGAATAGTCGTTCGTGCCAAAGCCGGTAAGCCCGGGCAGTTCGGTGACGACGTCGTTTTGATCGTCGACCACGACACAATATCCGGGGTCCGTCGTCGAGACTCCCGTCGGCCCCGGATACACCGCGGGAGGCGGATCGTTGACGTCCCACCCGAACATGGGGCCGCCCACGGCGTACCTCATACAGCCGTCGATCCATTGAGCTTGATACCTTCCGGCCGGAAGGGACGCCCCTCCCATCACGTATCGCGTGCTCCCATTCGCATCGACTTCGATCGTCTGCGGGGCGATCCCGGAGGCGTCCGGGTCGGACGCATCGGGGTTGCACGGCCCGCCTTCCGGCGGCGCCTGCGGCACACTGCCGTCGGCGCAGCTCGCAGACACCGTGACCGTCACCTTCGCGGTGCCCGTCAGGTCCGGGGCCGAGTACTCGCCGCCGGAGTGACCCGAGCTATCGGTGACGAGCACCGCGTACGTCGACGTCGTGGTCGGGCAGACGGTCACGGGCCCTCCGTCGGGAGACAGACCGTGGTCCCATTGGTAGGTGTACGGGGCCGTGCCCCCGGTGGCTCGCGCGGATAGCGCGACGCACCCTCCGGGGCAGACGACGGGAGCCGCCGGAGACTCCACGACGGAGAGCGATGAGACGCTCGCGTCGCTCGCCGCCAGGACGAACGATGGCCCGCCGTCGTCGGAGCCCACNNGAGTCGTCGGGTCATGCCCAACTACTGCGCCTCGGGTGAGCTTCCTTCACGCCGCTCGCGTGAGCACGGGCGCACCTCTTGCACCGGGGCCGGATTGCGCGCTCGCGCTTACTCAGGAGGCAGCTCATGGCCATTCATATGCCCGTGTTCGGCACCCGCCAGCGGTTCGGCTACGGCTCCACCGCCGAGCGTTTCATCGTCCCGGTGGGCAGGACACTCCTCGCTCTCCTCTTCATCGTGTCGGCACCGCACCTCATCGGGGGTGGGGCCACGGCGCAGGCCCAGCATCACGGCGTGCCGCTGCCCACGCTGTTCGTGCCCCTCGCGGGGATCATCGCCCTCGTCGGCGGCCTGAGCGTCGCCTTCGGCTATCACGCCCGCATCGGTGCGGGGCTCCTCGTCCTCTTTCTTGTGCCCGTCACCGTCTTCATGCACGCCTTCTGGTCCGAACCGAACCCGGCCGCCGCGCAGATGCTGCAAGCCGAGTTTCTCAAGAACATGGCGCTCGTCGGGGCCTTGCTCCTGGTCACGTACTTTGGCGCAGGTCCGGTGAGCGCCGACGAGTGGCGCCGCAGGATGTAAGCCGGAGAACCTGACGCCCACGCTGCGCGGGGCCGTCGCAGCGGGTTCGCCCGATTGTTGCTTACC
>PLIR01000172.1 GCA_003139415.1 Myxococcales bacterium
GGATGAAGGCCAAGAACATCACGGCGGCGGCGCGCGGGGTCGCCGAGCAATACGGCGGCGAGGTGCCGCGCGAACGCGAGCAACTCGAAGCGTTGCCGGGCGTCGGCCGCAAGACGGCCAGCGTCGTGATGTCGGTCGCCTTCGCGGAGGCCGCCTTCGCCGTCGACACGCACGTCTTCCGCGTCGCGCACCGGCTGGGGCTGACGCTCGGCAAGACCCCGCGCCAGGTGGAGGACGACGTCGTCAAACTCGTGCCGGCCGAAAAGTTGCGCTACGCGCACCATTGGCTGATCCTGCACGGCCGCGAGATCTGTAAGGCCCCGGTGCCGCTCTGCTCGCGTTGCCCGGTCAAAGCGCTCTGCCCGACCGCGCCGAAGGTCGCGAGCGCGCTACGCGCACAAGCTCGCGCGAAAAAGAAGAAGACGGCCTAGAACTGAATCGGGCCGAGGTTCTCGAGATGCGCGGGGCGCGGGATTTCGGCATCCTGCGCGATTCGCTTGAGCAGCACGTTCGGCGTGAGCGAATCGCCGTAACCGGGATCGGTCGACAAGATCGAAAGATTTATGAGGCCCTGTGTTGCCGAGCTCGCATCGAACTGGTACTCGCCGTCGAGCTCGAGACCATGGATGAGAACCAACTGGCGGCCTTCGTCGAGATCGAGGGCCACGCGCTTTTCCTTGAAGCGCAATCGTACCCGCATCGGCCGCTCGAGCCGCACGAAGGTCAGTGCGTTCTTGCCCAGGATCGAATTGAGGCGGCGCGCGCCGACGGCGAGCGCCTGCGCGAACGTCTCGAGCGAGGCCGCGGCGTCGGCGCCGGGCGGCGGCGTGCCGGCCGGAGTCGCGGAATCGATCGCACCCGCGACGTCCTTGCGCGCGCGAATTCGCATCGCCATCGCGACGATCGGGTTCGGATTCTCCTGGCCGTCCTTGGGTTCCACGCTTGATAGCTTCGCGTTCGGCGCGCCTAACTCTGCAGTGAGGAAGGCCTCCTCCTGCGCGTACGTGCAAGTGTCGAGCGTATGGCCGACCCGCCGAACTCTCTCCGGATCGAGACCGACAATCGCGTCGCCTCGCTCGAGAACCGCGGCAAGAATGCGGCCCACATCCCGGATACGCCCGAACGCAAACGGCTCGAGAAACAGCGCAGCATTCGCGAGATCGTGTTCGGCGCGCAAGACGGCGTACTGACGACGCTCGGCATCGTTTCCGGCGTCGGCGGCGCATCGGCCGATCGCGCGACGATCGTAATTACGGGCTCCCTCGCGCTACTCGTCGGCGCGCTCTCGATGGGTGCGGGCGAATTTCTCGGTGCGCGCGCAGAACGCGACGTCGTGCAGAACGCGATCGACTTCGAGCAGTGGGAGATGGCCACGATGCCCGAAGCCGAGTTCGCGGAACAGGTCGCGTACTACCGGCTCAAGGGGTTCACCGACGACGAGGCGGTGACGATCGTCAAGCGCCTGGAAAAGAATCCCGAGATCTGGTTGCACGAGATGGTGCGCGACGAATTCGGAATCGACTTGCGCGAAGCCGAAGCGGGCGGGTTCCGTAGCACGATTGCGATGGCCGGCTCGTTCGCGCTTGGTGCCGCGCTACCGGTGCTTCCCTACGCCGCCGGCCTTCCGCTCGACGCGGCGCGCTGGTTCGCGCTCGCGTTTTCGGTCGCCACGCTGTTCGCGATCGGCTTTTTCGCCGGCCGCCTCGGCGGCCGCGCACCAGTTCGCAAAGGCCTCGAGATCGTGGCGATCGGCTCGCTGATCTTCGCGATATCGTGGGCCGCCGGTCACTACATTCCGCCGCTCTTCGGCCACGGCGCGATCAGCCTCGGAGGATAGGCGGCCGGCGGTCGAACCACGGAGCGGCCTCTTCGAGTTGAGCCGCCAGGCGAATCAGCGTGGTTTCGTCGGCGAATCGGGCCGTCAACATCATCCCGAGCGGAAGGCCGTCCGGGCTCCGGGCAAGCGGCAGGGAAATCGCGGGCGCCCCGGTCGCGTTCGCGATCGGCGTGCCGTCGACGAACTCGTACACTTTCAGCGCGGTTTTCTCGAGACCGCCGCTGCGCAAGAAGGCTTTGGCCACGGGCAGATTGACGAGCGTTCGCAGACCGCGCGCTTCGGCGCCCGACGGCATCAGCGAGCCGAGCGGCACCGGCGGTTTCGCCAGCGTTGGGGTCAGGAAGACGTCGTAGTTTTCCATGAACCGGCCGACGGCGCGCGCCTGCGAGCGCAGCGTGCGAACCGCGTTGCTCAAATCGACCGCGCTCATCGCGTAACCGAGCTTCCGCAGACCGCGGGTGGCGAGTTCGAGTTCGCCGCGGCGCGGTTTACGGCCGCGCGCGGAACTGTAGTACTCGACGTCGCCGGCCGTCTCGGCGGCGATCACGGTCAATAGCGCCGAAGCGAACGCTGCCCCGTCGAGCGCGGGCTTGGCCTCCGTGAGCTCGTGACCGAGCGAGGACAGGAGACCGGCCGTCGCGTCCAGCGCGGCCACGATTTCGGGCGCGTAGGTCGATGCGATCAGCGGCGTGCGCGAAAACGCGATCCGCAGTTTTCCGGGCGGCGCGCCGACCTCGTCGAGATACGGCCGGGGCGGGGGCGGCGGGAAGTTCTGGGTGCCCGGGTCCGGACCGGCGGTCGCATCGAGCGCCGCCGCGCAATCACGCACACTGCGCGAAACGACGTGCTCGACGACGAGACCCATCCACGGATCGTTGACCTCGGGTCCGAGCGGGTTCCGCCCGCGCGTCGGCTTGAGGCCGACCAGGCCGCAGCAGGCGGCCGGGATGCGGATCGAGCCGAGGCCGTCGCTGGCGTGGGCCAGGGGCACGATGCCCGCCGCCACCGAATAGCGCCGCACCATGCGCCAGAACCCCTCGCGAGTAAACGCGCCGCCGCGGGGGGAGACGAACAGGACGCGCTCGCCGGCCTGGGCGTACTTCGGGCGGACGTCGCGCAGGTAGCGAGACGCGTGATCCATCGCAACCTCGCCCACCGGTACGAGGCGCCGTTTACCGCCCTTGCCACGAGGCGCGACGAGCCCTCGCTCGAGGTCGATGTCGCCGATTCGCAAGGTGCAGAGCTCCGTGACGCGCAGCCCCGACGCGTACATCAAGTGCAGCATGGCCGCGTGCAGCGCGCCGCGGTCGGTCGCGACGTCGGGCGCGCCAAGGAGCCGCTCGACCTGCTCGAAGGACATCACGCGCGGCAATTTGTGCGCCAGCTTGGGGCGATCGACGAGTTTGCTCGGGTCCTCCGTGATGGCGCGCTCTCGGACCAGGAACCGCAACCAGCCACGGATGGCGGAGAGCTGGCGGGCGCTCGACCGCGCCCCGAATCCGCGGCGCACGTTCTCGACCATGAGCGAAGCGATGGCCTCTGCACCGATAGCGCCCGGCGGGGCTCCGCCGCCGACGTGGGCGGCGAGCGCGTTGAGGTCGCGCGCATAGGCCTCGAGCGTGTTGGACGCGAGCGACCGCTCGACGCGCAGGTGATCCAGGTAGGCGTCGATCCAGCCCTGCAGGTCCATCGGACCGAGCCTAGGCTGGGCGCCGGCCTGGGCGCGAGTTTCCGGACTCGAACCCCTTGCTGGCACCGAGCGCTACCGGACGCGGGCTGCGTCCACCATCGCGCGCAGAAGCGGCCGAGGGTCGTCCCGGCGCATCAGGGTCTCACCGCGGAGCGCCGCGTCAGCTCGTTCGAACGCGACCTCGACGACCTCGACGAACGGCCACAATGTCGGCGAGCAAGCTCACGTCGCGACCTCGGCGCGCACGCGCCTCGCCACCGTCCGCCACCGATCGAACGCAGCCTGAGCCGCCTTGGTGTCGAGCGCGCGGCGCGCCTTCTCGGCGCAAGCGCGCGGCGACTCGCCGGTGGCCACGGCCAGCGCGGCGGCGGCGTTGAGGATGACCGCGTCGCGGGCAGGGTGGTCTGCGCCAGCGAGGAGCTCCTCCACGGCGCGCGCGTTGGCGGCGGCGTCGCCGCCGCCGATCGCGGACGGGAGCAGGCGCGAGAGCCCGAAGTCTTCGGGCGCGACGACGAATTCGCGCACCTCGCCGTCGGCAAGCTCGCTGACGCGCGTCGGCGCGCAGGGGCTCACTTCGTCGAGGCCGTCCTCGCCCCGGACCACCCACGCGCGCTTCGTCCCTAGGCGGCCGAGCGCCCGCGCAGCGATCGGGCGCAGCGCGTCGTCGTACACGCCGAGGAGCTGGTGCGTCGCACGCGCCGGGTTCGACAGAGGACCGAGCGCGTTGAAGATGGTGCGTACGCCGAGCTCGCGTCGCGCCTGCCCGGCGTGTTTGAGGGCCCCGTGGTGCGCCGGCGCGAAGAGGAACGCGATCCCAGCTTGCCGCAGCACGTCGCCCTGCCGCGCCGGCGGAATGTCGAGCGGGATCCCCATCGCCTCGAAGACATCGGCGCTTCCGCAGCGGCTCGACACCGACCGGTTGCCATGCTTCGCGACGGGCAGACCGCACGCAGCCACGACGCGCGCCGCGGCGCTCGAGAGGTTGAGCGTGTGCGCGCCGTCGCCTCCCGTCCCGCAGGTATCGACGACCACGGGCAGGTCGTGCACGACGACGGTCATGGCCGCGCGCATCGACTCGGCGGCCGCGACGATCGACTCGGCGCTCTCGCCACAGATGCGCAGGGCCACCGCGAACGCGCCCACCTGCACCGGCGTCCACGATCCCGCGAGGATCGCGTCGAACGCGGCTCGGACCTCGGGCCCCGTCGGTGGCTCTCGCGCGATCAGGCGGCCGACGACCTTCGAGAAGTCCGAGCTCATGGAGCCGCCGCCCTCGGGCCGGCCGACGCGGCGACGCACGCTCGCGGGCGCTCGGCCACCCGACGCAGCCAGTTGCCGACGAGGCGTTTGCCCTCGTGGGTCAGCACGCTCTCGGGGTGAAACTGAACGCCCTCGACGTCGTGGTCGACGTGACGCAGGCCCATGATCTCGCCCTCGGCCGTCCACGCGCTGACGACGAGCGCCTCGGGCAGCGACGCCCGCTCGACGAGCAGCGAGTGGTAGCGCGTAGCCTCGAACGGCGAGGGGAGCCCCTCGAAGACGCCGAGGCCGTCGTGCAGGATTGGCGAGGTCCTTCCGTGCATGAGGCGCCCAGCGCGCACGACGTGACCGCCGTAGGCCTGCCCGATCGCCTGGTGCCCGAGGCAGACGCCCAGGATCGGCAGCTCCGACCCGAGCTCGCGGATGACCTGCAGCGACACCCCTGCCTCGTTCGGCGTGCACGGACCGGGCGAGATGAGCACCGCGCTCGGGTTGCGCTGGCGGATGCCGGCCACGTCGACGCCGTCGTTCTTCACCACCTCGACCGCGGCCCCCCACTCGCCGAGATATTGGACGAGGTTGAAGGTGAACGAGTCGTAGTTGTCGA
>PLIR01000578.1 GCA_003139415.1 Myxococcales bacterium
TGCCGCCCCCAAGGCGCACGGCCGGGCGTCGCATTGCAGCACCTGCACGGCGGAGGCTACGTGCTCGGCTCGGCACACGCGTACAGGCACTTCGTCGGCCAGATCGCTGCGCGTGCAAACGCATCGGCCTTCGTTGCCGAGTACAGACTCGCCCCGGAACATGCCTTCCCGGCCGCCGTCGACGACGCGAGAGCGGTCTACCGTGGCATCACGGAACAAGGGGCCCAACGGATCGTCATTACCGGTGACTCGGCCGGAGGTGGCCTCGCGCTGGTCCTCCTCGCAGCTGCGCACGCCGAAGCTGCGGCCGGCCATGGGCTGGCTCCGTCGGGGGCCGCCGTGATGTCGCCGTGGACCGACTTGACCTTGGCCGGGGCAAGCTTTCAGAGCCACGCCGACGACGACCCGCTAATCACGAAGGGCATGCTCGCCGCCACGGCTGCGGCCTACCTGCGCACGCANNTGCGAGCGGACCGCTCGCCTCCCCTCTCCAGGGCACGCTGACGGGCCTGCCGCCGATTCAGGTCCACGTGGGTACCCGCGAGGTCCTCCTCGACGACACTCTTCGCTACGTCGCGCGTGCCCGGCAGGCGGGCGNNCGATGCAATGGCTCACGTCTGGGAAGGGATGACGCACGTATTTCAGTCGAACGTGGGAAGCCTCGAGGCCGCGGACAAGTCGCTGACCATCATGGCCGCGTTCCTGGCAGACAGGCTGGGTTCCTCTTCGGCACCGCCACCCTGAGGCGAGCCCGTGGGTCCGGCATAACCAAGTTGTTCTAAAACGACCCCACGAGCCCGAATGTCGGCGCGATGTGCCCAGCGGAGTCGCGCGGGAGGCCGGCGACGGGGGCGAACGTGAGTCTTGTCGAGGACGGTGATCCGGGACTGGAACACCGTCTTGAGGTTGGCGTGCGTGTAGGGCGTCCCGGCGATCGTGATGGACGCGGCGATGTGCTTGTCGATGCCCGCCATCACGCGGGTGTCGCGCGTCTTGAGGGCGGCATTATCGGTCTTCATCGCTTGTCTCCGTCGGTTGTGACCGTTTCGGGGAGGGTCTTCGAGGCGCCGCCAAAACACGAAAAGGCTGGTTCTTATCGCGAACGAGGGCCATCGAACCCGCCTGCAATCCGTCGAAGGCGCTCTGAAACGCGAAGAACGTCCTTCAAACCGCGCGGACCGGACCTTCCGCCGCGCGGACCGCGCTTTCGACCCTGCAGGGCACCGCCAATAATGGCCGTGTCTTTTCGCCTACCGTCCAACTTCGAGCGTCACCTCGGCGAGCCGCCTGTTGGGAGGAGCCGACCGGAAAGTTTGCCATTTGCGCGCGGCAAGCGAAGGTCGCCCTACAGACGATGAGGCAGACAAGCATGACGGTCAAATGGAGTGCGTGGGTCGTGATGGTCGGCGCGGGCGCCATGCTCGGCGGCTGCGGCTATACGGACCTGGAGATGGCCGCCAAGCAGCGTCAGATCGACGCGCTCGTGACGGAAGTGCACGCGCTGAAGGTCGGTCAAGGCGCCGCTTGCAAGACCGACGACAAGCCGAAAGCGCGCGGCGCGTCCGGCTCGGCCCTCTCGTCGCGTTGACGCGGGCTGGGCATCCGGTCTGACCCGGGCCCGTCTCATGGCTTCGCGATGGTGCGCCGGGCCGCCCGGTGGGGATGGGCTCGGGTCCGAGATCGGCCTTACCAGGTCCCGGTTAGCTGCACCCCTTGCCTGCCGCGCTTCTTGCCTACGCCGATCCCGAGCGTTCCATCGTTCGACGTGTTCAGCAGCAGATCGACGCGAGCCTGACCCGTCGAGACGACACGCCCTTGCGCGAAGCTCGTCCTTGCGGAAACCCCGGCGCTGGGGACGATCGAAACGTCCTGCGTGACGGGCATCGTATACGTCGCGCCTCCAGCGACCTTCGCGTCGAGCGGGCAGCCGAGCTTCGAGAACCCGTGAAGGACGAGGCGCGATGTCATGGCCAGGTAGACCTGATGCTGCACGGGGAACCCGGACTGAGAATTGCCACTCGCATCCTCGCGCGAAGCGCAGGGATCCCCGGGAAGCGTGGCGAGAGGGAGTCTCGTCCACAGAAGCGATAGGCGAAGGGGCATGACGGCGAGCCACGGGGCGAGCCCGCCCGCTGGGCCCGTGGGTTCGCCGAGGAGGGGTGGGAGCGTCAGCGCCGTTGGCACCGGGATGAACGTGGGGGGCGGCGACCACGTGACGTCGGCCCGGGCTGCGGTCGGCGCGAGAGGCGCTACAAGAGCGACAGCAAGCAGAGCAACGACACGCTTCATCATGGCCCCCTTTGGCCTGCAGTGTAGCCTCATCGCGCGCGCGGGCGCGGCGCGAGCCGAACGTTCCAACGTGGAAGCCTCCGGTTCCAGAGTTCACCGTGCGGCCTCAGACGTGAGGCCTGGCTTCCACTCAGCCAGGCAGATCCTCGGGGCGCTTTGCCGCGAGCTTGCCGCGCAGCACCCCGGTGGCCTGGCCGACCTCGATCAGGTAACCGTCGGGATCACGGATGTAGCAGCGGATTTCGGCCCCGCGATCGATCGGTGGCGTGACGAAGTTGGCGCCTTTCGCGCTCCACTCCCGGTAGCAGGCCTCGACATCGGCGACGCGCAGGTTGAGGAAGATCGAAGT
>PLIR01000274.1 GCA_003139415.1 Myxococcales bacterium
CACATGGTGAAACGGGTATCCCGCTAACTAAAGCCTTGCGATCTGGAGGTTCGTGGCGATGGCCTCCGTCGCGTTGGCCGGGCCCCGCAGGCCGATGGAGACGCGGGCGCCCTCGGCCAGCCTCGTCGCGCACTGGACGGGCGGCTTGCCGGCGAGGTTCCACGCGACCGCGGTGCCCGTCCGCTGCACGTGCAGGGTCGAGGGATGACGGAGCGTGCTTTCCAACAAGGCTCCGGGGCAGGTCTCGCCGCCGACCTCGAGCTCCAACCCGGTCTGGTCGCGCAACACGAGCACGACGGGCTCGCCCGTCGGCTGATCGACGTCGATGGCCACGTCCGCGTAGGTGCGATCGGTGACGAAGACGCTCGCTCCTGCTGCGAGCGTCACGCCCGTGGAAGGGTCAAAAGTGATGACCCCCGGCCCCGGTAGGCGATCGGGTGTCGTGTTGGCGTCGTCGGCGACGAGCAGCGGGCCCGGGAGCGACGAGTATTCGCCTTGCGTGTCGAAGCGAAGGGCCGTGAGCGCGAGGTCCGTGGCATCGAGCCAGAACGCGAGACCCGGGTCGGGCGAGGCCACGGTTTCCCCGACCCTGGCGGGCGTTGCGTCGAGCACGTCGGCGTCGCCGAACGCCCCTTGCCACGGTTGCCATCTGAGCCATCGGTCGCCCGTCCACAAGAGCGGCGCCCCCTGCGCCGCCCCGAAGAGCACGGGTTGGGTGAGAGTACCGGCGATGGGCGTCGCGGACTCGAGGGCGCGGTCGGCGTCGACCCTCCACACATTTTGGATCCCCGAGTCCGTGCCCGGCGCGATGACCACGAGCGCGCCTCCGCCCTCGAGCGCTACGGCCGCTTGCGCTTGCCCTGCCACCAGTTGGCTCTCGAGGATCTCGCTACTGACGTCCGCGGAGAACCATTCGAGCGTACCCACCGGATTGCCCGATCCGTCGAAGCCTCCGGCGACCAGGATCTCGCCCGATGCCAAGAGCAGCACCGTGGGCGAGCTGCGTGCGACGGCAAGCTGCGCGACGTTCTCGGTGCGCACGGTCCGCGTGACGGGATCGACGATCTCCATCGACGCGAGAACGGACGTCCCGTCCGGTCCCACGCCTCCGACCAGAACCGTCTCGCCCGTGACCAGAACGGCCCCGCCAGCGTTGGCGCGCGGCTGGCTCAACATGATCGGGTTTTGCTGGTCGAATCCGCCGATCGCCGGGTCGAAGACTTCGGCCTCGGCAAGGACCGATCCTGTCTGCGAGTCGACGCCGCCCGCGACGAGCGCCCCGGAGCCGAACGCCGTGACGGCCGCGCCCGTGCGACGGGGCATCAGCAAGTCGGGATCCGCCGGCTGGACCGCCCCGGTGTTCATGTCGGCGAAGTACGTCGGCGGAGCCTCCTTGCTCGCGCCACCTACGAGAAGGACGAAGCTCTCGCCGAACGGCGCGAGCGCCGCACCGGACCGAGAGCCCGTCACCGCCGGCGTCGTGAGAGGGCACGAGGCGAGGCTCGGGGTGACGAGGAGGTCGACATTTCCGATCGCCGCGACGGTACCCACACCCTGCCACTCGCGATCCGCCTCCGTCGCCTCGGCGACGAGCACCTGCGCGTCGGGCTCGATCTCGGCGAGCTGCGCACCCAGGGTGCCAAGCAGGAGACCGGTCGAAGGTGACGACGGGGGATCGAAGTCGCCCAGGGCGTCGAACGCGACGTAGGCCTGCGCGTCGAGCGGCGTCTGCGCCGTGACGCAGCTCTGCGGCGCGTGCAGCGTGACCGTTCGCGTCGTGACCTCGGGGGCGCGACGGCATTCGAAAAGCACGGCTGCCGCGAGCATGGCCGCGAGCGGGCGGCCGCCGCGCCGCGGTCCCCATTTGCTACGATGGAAACGGCTCACGCCAACGTCTCCGCGCCCACGGCCACGAATGTATCCTCAAGTCTTCGGCAAGTACGTCCTCGAACGCGAGCTGGCCCGGGGGGGGATGGCGCGGGTGATGCTCGCCACGCTTCGCGGCGCCGGAGGATTCGAGAAAAAGCTCGTCGTGAAGCAGATTCGCGACGAGCTCGCGTGCGACGACGAGTTCGTGGCCCGCTTCGTCGAGGAGGCGAAGACCACCGTGACCCTCGCCCACCCGAACATCGTGACGGTGTACGAGCTCGGGGTCGAACTCGGGACGTATTACCTCACCATGGAGTTCGTCGAGGGCGCGAGCCTCGCCGAACTCCTGCGCTCGACCACGCGCGATGGCGCGCCAGGCGAGGACCGACGTGGCCTGACGCCCGAGGAGGGCGCGTACGTGGGCGTCGAAGTGTGCCGTGCCCTCGATTACGCGCACCGCAAGATGAACGTCGTTCACCGCGACGTGACACCGCGCAACGTGATGGTCGACGAAGAGGGACAGATCAAGGTCATCGACTTCGGGATCGCCGCCCCCGTCGCCACGACGCCAAGCGGCCGGGGGGTCTTCGGGTCGCCGGGCCACATGCCGCCCGAGCAGATGGAGGCCAAGCAGCTGACGCCGGCCGCGGACGTGTTCGCGGTGGCCGTGCTTCTCGCGGAGCTCTGGAGCGGCAAGGCGCCGTTTCGACGAGCGAACGCCGCGGACATCGAGGCGGCCATGCGCGGCCCGCACCCTCGACCGAGCGACGCGGACCCACGGCTCTTGCCGCTCGACGACGTGATTGCGAGCGCGATGGCGCTCGACCCGAAGGCGCGGCCGCAGCACGCCGAGGAGCTCGGCCGGGCCCTTCGTCGCTTCCTCGCGGGCGTCGATCTGGGCGACGTCGCGCGACAGCTCGGCGAACGCGTACGATCCGCCCGGGCGCGCCCGCCCCCCGCGGAAGGACAGCCGCGGCCCGTGCTGCAGCGCCCCCCGTCGAGGCCCTCGGCCACGCAGGTGGGGACGAAGACGTTCGCGGCGCGCCAAGAGCTGCGCGCGATCGAAGCGGCGCCGGTCGTGGCTGAATCATCGACTCGCAAGATGGAGTCCAGACGACCGCCCTCACCGGACATCCTGACGTCCACACGTCCCGAGCCCACCCACGGCGGCTCGGTAAAGGGCCGCGGGTCTTCGCGCGTCGCCGTCGCTTCCGTCACCATGGCCGCCGCCGTCGCTGTCGCGGCGAGCGTCGCCCTCGGCCGTGGTGCACGCGCGCCCGATGCGGCGCAAGTCGTGCCCGTCAACACGATGTTCGACCCCGCGATGCTCGACCCGCCGCCCGCGTCGTCACGGCCCGAACCGCCGGCGGTGCCCGCGCCCGCCGTGCGCCCGCCCGCGGCGACGCCTGCGGTCGAGCGTGCGCAGCTCGTCCTGCTCGGCGACGGGACGTTGGTCACCGTCGACGGCTCCCCTCGAGGCCCGTGCCCGGCGCGCCTGGCCGTCGACCCGGGCCCCCACTCGGTCGTCTTCTCGTTCCCGGCGACGGGCGAATCGAAGAGCGACGCGCTGACGTTGCGCGCCGGCGACCGGATGACGCTCCGCGCCGATTTCACCGGCGTGACGCCAACCATCCGGGCTGCCCGTTTCTAGAAGGCATCCCGTTTCGTGTGCTACCGCTGACAGGAAGATGCACGACTTCTTCGACCTCGGCCGGCACCTATCCCCTGAAGAGAAAACCGTCCGCGACACGGTGCGTGCATTCGTCGACGCGCGCATCCTGCCGACGATCGGCGACCACTGGGAGCGCGGCTCGTTTCCAACCGAGCTGACGCGCGAGATCGCGGACCTGGGCCTGCTCGGCGCCAACCTCCACGGCTACGGCTGCGCGGGGCTGAGCGAAGTCGGCTACGGGCTCGCGATGCAGGAGCTCGAGCGGGGCGACTCCGGCATCCGGTCGTTCGCGAGCGTGCAAGGGTCGCTCGTGATGTACCCGATCCACGCGTTCGGCTCCGAGGAGCAGAAGCAGGAATACCTGCCGAAGATGGCCAAGGGCGAGATCATCGGGTGCTTCGGTCTGACCGAGCCCGACTTCGGCTCGAACCCCAGCGGGATGCGCACCGTGGCGATCGAAGACGGCGACTCCTACGTCCTCAACGGCACGAAGCGCTGGATCACCAACGGCAACCTCGCGCAGGTCGCCCTCGTATGGGCCAAGGTCGGTGGTCCGGAGGGCGAGGTGCGGGGCTTCCTCGTCCCGACGTCGACGCGGGGCTTCGAGGCGCGGCTCATTCACAAGAAGGTCAGCCTGCGCGCCAGCGTCACGAGCGAGCTTATCCTCGAAGACGTGCGCGTCCGGAAGGACGCCGTTCTGCCGGGGGTCCGCGGCATGAAGGGCCCCCTGTCCGCCCTGACTGCGGCGCGCTTCGGCATCGCGTGGGGCGTGGTCGGCGCGGCCATGGCGTGTTTCGACTGCGCCGTCGACTACGCGAAGCACAGGGTGCAGTTCGGCGGTCGTCCGATCGCCTCGCACCAGCTCGTGCAGGCCAAGTTCGCCGAGATGCTGACGCAGATCACCAACTCGCAACTCCAGGTCTTGGAGGCCTCGCGGCTGAAAGCCGAGAAGAAGCTGCGTCCCGCGCACGTCAGCATGATCAAGCGGCACAACGTCCGCGCTGCACTCGAGGTCGCGCGGGTCTGCCGCGACATCCTGGGCGGCAACGGCATCACGCTCGAGTACCCGGTGATGCGCCACATGTGCAACCTCGAGACGGTGTTCACCTACGAGGGGACGCACGACATTCACACGCTCATCCTGGGGCAGGAAGTCACGGGCATCGCCGCGTTCGAGTGAGAGGCGCGCGGTCAGCCCATGTGGGTGTCCGCGAGGGCTCCGAGGGAACGCAGGGCCTCGTAGACGGCGATGCCGACGGCGTTGGCGAGGTTGAGCGAGCGAACCGCGCCGAGCGTTGGAATGCCCACAATGCGGTCGGCGAATCGCCCGAGCAGCTCGGGCGGCAGCCCGACGCTCTCCTTGCCGAAGACGAGGGCGTCGCCCGGCGCGACATTCGCCGTCAGGTAGCTCTTCGCGCCCGACGCGCTGAAGAGGTGCAGCTTGCCTGCCGGCGACGCGGGGCCCCACGCTGCCAGAAATTCCTCGAAGCTCGGGTGGGTACGCAGGTCGACCAAGTGCCAATAATCGAGCCCGGCCCGCCGGACGCTGTGCTCGTCGATGCGAAATCCGAGGCGGCCGACGAGGTGCAGGGGCGACGCCGTGGCGGCGGCCAGGCGGGCGATGTTGCCGGTGTTTGGAGGGATTTCCGGCTCCACGAGCACGATGTGGATCGGCGCGGCAAGGGGCCTGGCGCGAAGACGCGGGGCCAGAGGCGCGTGCTCCGCACCACTAGGAAGGGCGCACTCGGGGCGCAAGGGATGGTCCGGGGTGGGTTTCCGCATCTCCTCGGCAACAATCGGTGAGCACCACCTTGACGCTCGGCGCGCGCAAACCGTAGCCTCGCCAGTTGAAGCTGTCGCGTCCTTGGAGCCAACTTGCGCCGGAACCGGAAGGTCGCTCTCGCCCTCGCGTCGTCCGTCGTCACCTTGACCGCGACCACCGTGGCCGCGGCCGGCGACATGGACATTACCCCGGAGCGGCTCGTCAATCAGCCGACGGGCGCCCTCGCCGCGGCGCCCGGGGGCTGCCAGCAGATCGCCGCCAATACAGCGCAGTTTCAGAACTCGCCTGGCTTTCCCCAGATCGCGGCGTGCCTCCCGAACAACGTCGCGTGGGCGAACTTGATGAGCGAGCTCGGGATGGCGATCGCCCCGAGCGCCTTTCACCCGGCGCGCACGACGGGGCTCGGCGGCTTTGCCCTCAGCGTCGAGGCGACATACACGCACATCAACGTCAACAACAGCGCTGGCGGTCTCCAGTACTGGCACGTGGGCACTCAAGGTCCGAGCGACCCGAACACCAACAAGTTCTCGACGGTCAACGCCGATCCCGATTCGCTCCTTCAGGTCTACACGGTCAAGGCGCGCAAGGGGCTCGCTTACGGGTTCGAGATCACCGGGGCTCTTGGATACGTGGCCAATACCTCGCTGTGGGTCGGCGGCGCCGATTTCAACTGGGCGATCCTCGAGGGGTATCGCACGGGCTTCCTCGGCTACATGCCGGACATCGCCATCGGCACGGGCGTGCGGACGGTCGGCGGCTCGTCCAAGTTCTTCCTCACGACGGTCGGCATCGACGGCCACATCTCGAAGCCGTTCGCGCTCGCCGACAGCGCCGTCCTGACGCCGTACCTGGGGGCGCAGTATGTCCTCATCTACGCCAACTCCTCGGTCGTCGACCTTGCCCCCAACGCCGACCCGCTGCAAGAGTGCGGATACGAGGGGACGAACACGCCCGGCAACCCGTACGCGCACGCGCCGTATACGGGCGCGCCGGTCTGCAAAACGAAGCTCGCGAACGGCGCCGACAACAACGCCGCCTTCAACAACGACACGACGTTCAACAAGGCGGACATCAAGCGCTGGCGCGGCATCGTCGGCCTGAACTATCGATTCGAGGTGCTCTACCTCGCGGGACAGTTCGCGATGGAGCTCGGCGACCTGAACGGTGAGAACGGGGGCGTAGGCGGGCCCCTTGGCGGGGCCGGGGCCAAGCAGTGGACTACGTCGTTCGAAGCCGGCGTCTCCTTCTGACCGCAGGGGTCGCGGGCCTGCTCGCTTGCGGGCGGGCCGGACGCGATTCCACTCTCGTCGGGGTCTCCGCACCCCGCTCGGAGCCTGAACCCACCCCGCTGTTCGATGCGTCGGCGTCGAGTCCCCCGTCCGGCACGCCGACCCGTGCGGGGATGCAGCGCGTGAGCGCGAGGTTCACCTCCCAGGGTCACGGCGACGCGTTCGAGGCCGAGGTGTGGGCGAACGCCGAAGGGCGCGCCGCCTTGGACGCCGAGCTCGAGGCGCGCGACGGTGCCGTGTTCGTCGAGGAAGCTTCGCACACGACGGCCCGCGGCGACCCGATCGGCGGGCGNNATCACCGCGACCGCCCCGACCGCCGTCGCGATCCCGGCGGCTACGTACGACGCGAGCAGCGCCGGCGCTGCCGCCTCTCCTTCGAGGTGATAGCAGCCTCGCAAGAACGCCCTCGCGCTGCGCGTGGGTAGCCCGGAGGCCGCGCGCACGATCGACAACGCGGCCCGCGGCCCTTCCTTGAAGGCCACGACGACGGCGCCGATCGGACCGAACACGAGATCCCACCCCGCCGCGTACAGACCGAACCGCAGGGCGCGCTGCACCGCCCCGCGCGCGCCGGACTTGCGAGCACCGCGGTCGAGCGCCAGGCCATGCACGACGTGCGCGGCGACCAGGATCGCCGCCAACGCCGGCACCCCCGCGAGGAGCAGGCGGGCGAAGGGAAGACCCTCGTCGACCAGGACATGCCGCATCCACGCCGGTGCCAGGATCGCAATCGGCGCGACACCGAGCGAGACCATCGCGCACGACGCGACGATCTCGGCTGTCACCGCGAACTTGAACGCGGGCGCGATCGGCCCATCGGGCAGCGACTCGAAGAAGCGGTCGGCGTCGAGGGTCGTCGCGCGTGCGGTCGCCCAGAGACGTGCGAGAGCGGGCGTGCCGGGGCGCTCCCACGGGACGATGGCGACGACACCGGATCGCGTTTGATCGTGCTCGCAGCCGGGACACTCGGCGTCGCCGCAGTGGGCGCACACGACGGCCGCCGGGACTTCGGCGTCCTGGAGTTCCTCGCGCTCGGGTGCTTCGAGCCGGTTTCTCGCGACGCCCATGGTGGCCTCCGCCGCTTCGCGCCGAAGTGTGACACGTCCCCGTTCTTAGTGCACGAGTTGACCCGCGGAGGTGCCGCGGCGTACGCGGATGTCGTCTCCGCGCCCGCCCAGGGTGAGCGCCACACCGCAGGCCACGAGCGAGAGGGCCAGCGTCGCGTAGAGCGCGGGCTCGAAGGTGAACCGCACGGGCACCCCATGGGCTCCGTGGGGAGGCCGGGTCAAAAGCACGACCGTCGTCAACCCGGGGACGGACGCGAGGAACGCCGCGGCCACCCGGGCGCCGCGCAGCTGGAAGATCGTTCGGCGACTCAAGACCGTGGGCACGAGGATGAACCAAGCCACGCCCGCCCCCCACATCCAGCCGAGGCGCTGTGCGAGGGAACACCCGGAGAGGACCGTGTCGTCTGGCATCGTCAGGTGAATCCACGGGAGGAAGAACGCGACGAGACCCACGATCGCCAGCGCCGCGATGAGGCCGCGTCCGCGGCCCAGGTAGGTGAGCGGAAGAGTCTCCATTTCGGGCTCTTGCGGCACGCCGTCCTCGCTGAGGGCGTCCGCCGACGGGGGCAGCGTCTCGAACGGGACGAGCTTGACCCCGCAGACCACGCACGCGTCCCGCTCGCCCCGCTTGAACATCNNCCGCTCGCCCCGCTTGTACATCTCGCGGCAGAACGGGCAGGCGAGCAGCGACATCGACGAAAGCATTGCGCTCTGTCTAAATAGGGCTCATGTCGTCCCCCGCCCGATTGACTGCCGCGACCGTCGACGCCTGGCTTCTCGACCACCCCGGCTGGGAGCGGGGGGGCGATGGCGGCATCGCGCGCAGCTACAAGTTCCCTGACTTCGCCTCGGCGCTCGCGTTCGCCGTGACGGTCGGCTGCGACGCGCAAAAGCAGGATCATCACCCAGACATGGAGATCGGCTGGGGACGCGCCCGGGTCCTTTGGACCACCCACGACGCAGGCGGCGTCACTCAGCACGATCTCGACGCCGCGACGGCCACAGACGCGCGATTCGGATGAACGAGCGGGATCGCCTGACGGGGCCGCGGGACAAGCTTCGCGCGCACGTGGAGGCGATCACGGGCCCCGGGCCGATCCCCCGGTTCGAAGAGGCCCTCACCCACTCGAGCTACGGCAACGAGACAGGGATACCGGACAACCAGCGGCTCGAGTTCCTGGGCGACGCGGTGCTCGGACTGTGCGTGAGCGAGCTCCTTGGCGCCGCCCGCGCGGACGCCGACGAGGGGCTCCTCACGCGGATGCGCAGCGCCCTCGTCAACGCGGAGGCGCTGGCGTCGTGGGCCCGCCGGGTCGAGGTCGGCGCGACGCTCGCCTTCGGTCGGGGCGCAGCGCTGGGATCGGAGCGCGACCAGACGAACGTCCTGGCCGACGCGGCGGAGGCCCTCGTCGCCGCCGTGTACGAAGCGCGCGGGCTCGATGCAGCGCGGGCCTTGGTGCGAGACATCGTCTCGGATCGGCTGGACAAGGTCGACGTGCTCGGCGTGCGGGACCCAAAGAGCGAGCTGCAGGAGCGCGTTCAAGCCCGCGGGATGCCGGCGCCCACGTACCGCGTCGTGGGCATCCGAGGGGCCCCGCACGACCAAGTATTTCTCGTCGAAGTTCTGCTGAACGAGGACGCCTTGGCCCAAGGAGAGGGCAGAAGCAAGCGGCAGGCGGAGCACGCCGCCGCCCGATCCGCCCTTGACCTCCTCGAGCGAGGGGAAGCCTTACCTTGAGAGCGCCGCGGAAGGGGCGGCAGCGGGCGGCGCGATGTCCTCGAAGCGCAGGATGTCGTCGTCGAGGTCGCGAAGTCGGGCGGAGCGCAGGCTGGCCAGGAGGCGGTCAGCGTCTTTCTTGACGTGCAGCTTCCACAGCGCATCGCGGATCTGCGCGGCCACCTCCTGCAGGGGATGGTCGGATGCGGCGATCGTCCCGCGCCGCCACACGACGGCGAAGTAGGCCCCTTCGGCGACTGGGGTCCGCACGAAGTCCCCGTCCCGGACGGTCTGGGCCGCCCTGACGATGGCGGGATCGACCTGCAGCCCCGGCTCGTTCGACTGCCCGTCCGGCGTGAGAAAGCCGAGGTTACCGCCGCGCAAGTTCGTGGCCTTGTCTTGGCTGTGCTCGCGCGCGAGCTCGGTGAACGCCTTGGGCGTCGGATTCGCGAGCGCTGCGCCGAGGACGGAAGCCGCGTCTTCTCGCGTCGCGCAGAGGATTCGCCACACCTGGACGCGCTCGGCCGCGTGGTATCGGGCGCGGTTCTCGTCGTAGTACGCCTGCACTTCGCTCATCGGCACGGAGGACGGGGGAGCCGCCGCCGCACGAACCGAACGGAGAGTGGTGCTCGAGCGGGCCCTGTCGAGGGCGTATTGGACGGCCGGATTGGCGGCGACGTCGGTGGCCTGGGCCGTGAGGTCGAGGAGCGCGCCGCGCACGAGGACGTCGGCGACAAAGGCACGGCGAACCGCGTCGGGCGTCGCTCCGAACATCCTGCGCTGAAACGGCGGCATCGCCGCGAGGCCGTCCTCGATCTCGCCGACCGTGATGGCGCGAGCCGATGGACCCGCGCCGACGCGCACGACGATGGCTGCACGGCGGGCGGCGTCAGCCCCGCCGTCCTCCGCCCGCGAGCCCGCGGCGCATGCGAGCCACGTCCCCACGACGACGAGTCCCAGGCTAGTCTTCCGACCGATCACGGGCCCGACTTTACGCCGGCGGGCGCGTTTTTCGCTGCCGCTTCTTTGGCTCCGCGCTCACGACGCCGGCCAGCCGCAGGACCTCGTCGGACAGGCCGACGAAGCGGTAGCACTCGGGGCGGAAGGCGTACGCCCTGTGCAACCGGCCGACGACCTCGACCACCTCCTCCGGCGGCACCTCGTTCTTGCGGACCTTGGCCACCTTGCGGATGGACCTCAGCGGCTCGCCGAGCCCCAGGAGTTCGTTCACGCGGACGAGTACGTCGAGGGGCTTGAGCTCGTGGGCCCCTCGGACTTTGCCCGACTCCAGCTCCCGCAGCAGCCGCTGCCTGCGCTTTTCGGTGCGGCCGTCGTGCTTGCGCACCCCCGCGCCGCGGCCGCCGAGCACGTCGTTGAAGAGGCGCGCCACTCGACGCTTCTCGATCGCCTCCGGGCTGCCCCGACGATTCTGCGGCTTGCCGCTCGACCGTGCGGGTTTCACGCGGGGACGGTATCAGGCAGGACCGGGGCTACGGAAGGGCCGCGCCGCTTGTGTCATGGAGGCGCCGGGCCGCGGTAAGCCTTCGGCACCTCTCGGGCAATTGTGGGCGCATTGGGGCCGAAATGGCTACGCTCACGCGAGCATCGGTTCATGAGGCTCGTCCGCGTCTCCCTGGCCAGCGTGAACGCGACGGTGGGCGCGTGCCGCTCGAACGTCGATCGCGCCATCGCGTCCGTGAAAGCGGCCGCCGCCGACTCGGCCAGCCTGGTGGCGCTTCCCGAGCAGGTCGTCGGCGGGTATCCCCCGGAGGATCTCGTCCAGTGGCGGGCCTTCATCGACGCCCAGCGCGCCGAGCTCGAACGCTTCGCGCGAGAGACCGCGCCGCTCGGGTGCGCTTGCGCCCTGGGCCTCGTCGTCGCGCGCGGCGCGCACCTGTACAACGTGGCCGCCCTCGTGCACGGCGGGCGGGTCTGCGGCTTCGTCCCCAAGGAGAAGCTGCCGCTTTACAACGTGTTCTACGAGGCTCGCACGATGGCCCGCGGGACGGCCGGCCTCTACGACACCGTCGGCGGCGTTCCGTTCGGCGACCTGATCTTCGAGCTCGACTTCGGCACCGTGGCGCTCGAAGTCTGTGAAGACGGTTGGTCGCCCGATGGCCCGATGCGGCGGCGCTCGTACGCGGGGGCCGAGCTCGTGGTCAACCTCAGCGCGTCGCCCTTTCGGCTCGGGATCGACGAGACACGTCGTGAGATGATCGCGACGCGGGCCGCCGACTGCCAGGCGACCGTCGCCTACGTCAACATGGTGGGGGCCAACGACGGGCTGGTGTTCGACGGCGGCGGATACGTGGCGCAGAACGGGCGGCTCCTCCTGGCGGCGCCGCGCTTCTGCGAAGGCGCCCACGCCGTCACCCTCGACCTGGACCGCACGCGGCGGCTCCGCACGGAGAACACGACGTGGCGCGCCGACCAGGAGGCGTTCGCCGCGCTCGCCCCGCACGTGACGCGGGTGCAGGTCGACGCACCGACGCGAGGCCGCGAGGCGCTCGTCTTCCCGGCGCCGCGCAACAAGAGCTTCTTTCTGCCCCAAGAAGAGCCGACGCGCAGCCCGCGCGACGCCTTCTGCGAGGACTTGCTGGACGCGCTCGCCCTCGGCCTCGGCGACTACTTCGAGAAGAACGGATGCTTCAAGACGATCGGCGTCGCCCTCTCCGGGGGGCGCGACAGCATGCTGGTGCTGGCCATCGCCCGCCGGTGGATCGACCGTCGCTTCTCGGAGTTGCCGCCGGCCGCGCGCAAGGCCAAGGCGCGCGAGCTGCTGCGGGCGTTCTTCATGCCCACGCGCTACTCGTCTCAGGAGACGGCGCTCGCCGCCGAACAGGTCGCGCGCGACCTCGACGTGCCCTTCGCGGTCGTCTCGATCGACGAGGCCTTCGATCGCGAGCTCGCGGCGGTGGAGAAGATGCTCCAGCCAGGCGAACGGCTGACGCCCATGGCCCGTCAAAACGCACAGGCGCGCGTACGCTCGGAGCGCATGTGGACCTGGGCCAACGCCGCCGGGGGACTCTTCTTGCAGACGAGCAACATGAGCGAGAAGGCCGTCGGCTACGTCACGATCGGCGGCGACGGCGAGGGGGCTCTCAGCGTCATCGCCAATGTCCCGAAGACGGTCGTGAACTACGTCATCGAGTGGCTCTACGAGAGGACGAAGCACGAGGGCATCCGGCTCACCCTCCTCAAACCGGCCAGCGCGGAGCTGGCCGACGACCAGGAAGACGAACGCGACCTCATGCCGTTTCCCGTGCTCGACGCCTGCTTCGCCCTCTTCGCGGGCGAGAAGATGTCGACCGGCGAGGTGGCCGAGGCCCTCACCGCCGTCTTCCCGGAGCACGCCCAGGACCGGCTGAAAGAGTGGGCCGCGCGCTTCGTCCGGCTATTCTCGGCGTCGATCTACAAGTGGGTGCAGGCCCCCATCTCGCTGCACGTGGGCAACCTGGATCTCGAGCGCGAGCGGGCATTGCAGCTCCCCGTCGTCCAGCGCAGCGAGTGGGACAAGTAGGCGCGTAGCTCCGCGACGCTGCGGATTTGCGTGCGCTCGTTCGGGCGTGCCACGATCGGCGGTGGCAGTGCGATTCAATTCGTTGGTCTTGTGGCTTCCCCTCTTGATGCTGGGGTGCGGCACCAAACGCACCGCGCCGGAGGCGGCGTCGGCGGCGCAGGCGGACTTCGCGGTCCCAGGGCCTGGGGCGTCCATCGCCTCGAATGCGCCCTCGGTGCCCGCCGCGCTGCCCGACGTCGACATGTCGCCGGCGCGCATCGGCAACCTCGATCGGCCGGATCGACTCGGCCATCTGTTCCGCGAGCTCTCGGGCCTCGACGACGGGCACGCCCACGACGACGTGCGCGTCGTGCAGTTCGGCGACTCGCACACGGCGGCGGACGTGGGGACCGCCACCCTCCGCCACATCCTTCAAGCACGTTTCGGAGACGGCGGCCGAGGGTTCGTCTCGATCGGAAAGCCATGGAAGTCGTACGCCCAGGACGGCATCCGTGGAGGGATGACGACCGACTTCGATGGGTCCAAGATCCGGATCAAAGGCGACAGGGCAGCCGGCGATGGCCTCTATGGTCTGCTCGGCGCCGGGATCCGATCGGACGCCGGGAGCGCACGCGCGTGGACGAGGATCGCACAACCCACGTCACGCATCGAGCTCGACTACTTGGGGGCGCCTTCGGGGGGCAGCTTCGACGTGTTCATCGACGGGGCGCTTGCCGGGCGCGTGTCGACGCGCGCAGGCGAGACGGCGGCCGGCTACTCCGCGTTCGACGCGCCCGACAGCCCGCACGAGGTGGAGCTTCGTACCGTCGGCGACGGCGAAGTGCGCCTCTTCGGAATGGCGCTCGACCGAGCGCAGGCCGGCGTGGTCGTCGACGCCCTCGGGATCAACGGCGCGCAGATCTTCACCCCGCTGCGGTCGAACGAGGAGCACTTCGCAGAGCAGCTCCATCACCGCTCCCCTGACCTCGTGATCCTCGCGTACGGCACCAACGAGGCGCTCGACCCAAAGCTCGGCGACGCCGAGTACGAGCGTGGCCTGGTCGAGCTGCTCGGCCGCGTCGCCCGCGCCGCGCCCAGCGCCTCCTGCCTGCTGCTCGGCCCCCCGGACCTCGCGAGGCACGCGTCCAAGGAGAAACCGTACGCCTTCTGGCCGCGCATCGGCGAGATCGTCGCGCTGCAGCGCAAGGTGGCGACGGCCGCCGGCTGCGCGTTCTACGACCAGCTCGAGGCCATGGGCGGCCCCGGCACGATCATCTCATGGGTGAACGAGCACGAGGCGCGCGCCAAGAGCGACTACGTGCACCTGACCCGCTTCGGCTACGCGCAGCTCGCGACATCGCTCGGCACGGACATGCTGCGGGGCTACGACGAGTGGCGCGCCGAGCTCGGCCTGCCGCCCACGAACGCGTCGCGAACCTGGGGCGTCGCGGCAAGATAGCCGCGGGCGGCGTCAGGGCCCTGCATCCCGGTCGCGCGACCATCGCTGGTAGGCCGCGACGAGGGCGTCGCTGAGCATGTCGCCGAGGACCTCGGCGCCATGCGGCGTCGGGTGCGTGAGATCGCCGCCGCCGAGCTGAGGCCGCGTCTTGAACCACCGACCCATCGAACCCAGGCCTCCCATGGCGGAGAACGTGTCCCAGAACGCGGCGCCGTGCGCCATGGCCACGCGCCGCTGGATCGCGACGAGATCGAGGATCACCTGCTTGGTGACGAACTTGCCCCCCTTTAGCTCCGCGCGGTCGAGCGGCGCCACGACGAGCACGGACGCGCCCGAGGCCTCTTTCAGCTCGTCGACCAGGCCGGCGAGGGCGTGCTCGTACTCGTCGCGATCGAGCTTCCAGAGGTCGCTCTCGTTCGTGCCGTACTGGAACACGATGAGCGCGGGCTGCCGAAGGGCGAGCTGGTCCTTCCAGTGCGCCGCGTCCTGGCGCTGCCAGTAGATGGCCATCGCCGCGTGCGAGCCGAGAGCGTCGTACACGACCCCCGGCTCGTCGCGCTCGAGGGCCACACCGAACAGACGGACCGGTCCCCCGCCGATCGCATGCACGGTGAGCTTCGACTCGCCGTCTGCCGCCTCGACGGAGTGCACCCGCGACGCCTTGGCAGGCCCGCGCGTCGAGAACCGCTCGGGCGGCGCGCCCCGGACGGCCACCTCGACTTCGCCGCCCGCCGGCTGCTCGAGGTAATAGACGTCGTAGCGGGAGACCTTTCGCCCGAAGTCGCCGCGCGTCGCCGTGCCGAACCACGCGACACCCCCGCCGTAGCTCGTGAAGGAGACCCCCCCGAGGCCGTACATGCCATCCGGGGTGATGGGCCCGGCCAGGCGGCTGGCCTTCCACTCGCCGTCCGAGGAGTGCAGGACGTCGTTGTGGAAGTACCACTCCCAGGGGTTTGCGATGAGGATGAAGCCGTGGCCCGCGTCGCCGAAGCGCGCCTGCAAGCGCCGCCGCATGGTGCCCGACACGTAGTCGCTGGCGATCGTCGAATCGCCGTAGTGCAGGATGCGAGTGACTGCGTGCGGCTGCTTGGCGTCGGTGCGGGCGAGGTGATCGAAGAACCAGTCGAGGGCGTGGCCGCTGGGGTCCTCGATCGGCACGGTGCGCAGCGTGGCGGCGATGTCCGGGTCGAGCGCCGGTAGCGTCGCGCGCGACTCGTCCGGCAGCGCGTTGTGGATCGTGGGCGTGTTCTCCGACGCCGGAAGCGCCTGCTCGCCGGTGGACGCCGGCGCGGCGCTCTGCACGGGCTCGGCCGGGGGCGCTTCGGTAGCGGCCGGAGGTTCCCAAGGGGCGGGCACGACGCGCAGGGCGCGGAGCCTCGGCGTCGCGTACGGCACCGCCAGGGCCGCGAGCATGACGAGCAGCGTGCGTGACGTCTTGCCGAAGAGTGGGTGCGCGCTCGCGGTCACGGGGCCTCGGTGCGAGGCAGGATATGCTACTGGTGCGCGCCATGGTCCGCGTGCGATTCGCCCCTTCGCCGACCGGCTACCTCCACATCGGCGGCGTCCGCACGGCCCTCTTCAACTGGCTCTGGGCCCGCAAGACGGGGGGGCGCTTCGTGCTCCGGATCGAGGACACCGATCGCGAGCGCAGCACGAGCGAGAGCGTCCGCGTCATCCTCGACTCTCTTCGCTGGCTCGGCCTGACGTGGGATGAGGGGCCGGGCGTCGGCGGACCGTACGGGCCCTACACGCAGCTGGAGCGGCTGTCGATCTACAAGGACCACGCCGAGCGCCTGATCCAGGGCGGCAAGGCGTACCGCTGCTACTGCACCAAGGAAGAGCTCGACGCCCAGCGAGCCGCGCTCAAAGCACGCGACCCCAAGGCTACGTTCCGCTACCCGGGTACGTGCCGTAACCGCGAAGAGCGGCCGGGCGCGCCGCACGTCGTTCGCTTGAAGGTCCCCGAGACGGGCAGCGTCGTCTACGTCGACAAGGTCTTCGGCGAGGTGACGACACCCAACGCCGCCCAGCAGGACTTCGTGCTCCTTCGCACCGACGGGGTCCCGCTCTACAACTTCGGCGCGGTCGTCGACGACGTCACGATGGGCATCACGCTCGTGGCCCGAGGCCGCGACCACATGGTCAACACGCCGCCGCAGATCATGATCTACGAGGCGCTCGGGCACCAGCCGCCGCAGTTCGCGCACTTGCCGATGATGCTGGCGCCCAACGGGGAGAAGCTCAGCAAGAGGCACGGTGCGGTCAGCGTCACCGAGTACCGCGACCAGGGATACGCGCCGCACGCGGTGCTCAACTACCTCGCGCGTTTCGGCTGGTCGCACGGCGACCAGGAGGTGTTCTCGCTGGACGAGCTCGTGGCGGCGTTCGACTGGGAGCACTGCAACCGCGCCGACGGGCGCTTCGACGCCAAGAAATTCCTGGCGATAAACCACGAGCACTTGAAGTCCGCGCGCCTCACGTCCGAAGGCGCGTACGCGGCCGCCACCCTCCGGTTCCTCTCGGCGAGGGGCCTGCAAGCAGACGAGGCGCGGGTCGAGCACGCGGTGGCGCTGATCCGCGAGCGCGCCACGACGTTCGCCGACGCCGCCGATCGCCTCGACTTCGTCTTCCGCGACCCGCCCGCGATGGAAGCCGCCGCCGTCGCGAAGTTCCTCGTCGGCGAGAACGCGCAGCGCCTGCGGGATCTCGCGGGCGTCCTGGAAAAGGTCGAGCCCTGGACGGCTGCGGCCCTCGAAGCCGCGACGCAGCAGTGGCTCCCGAGCACCGGAGCGCCCATGAAGGACATCGCCCAGCCGGCGCGCGTCGCCCTCACGGGCCGCGCCGCCAGCCCCGGCCTCTTCGACGTCATGTCGGAGCTCGGACGGGAGCGCACTCTCGCGCGTTTGATCGCCGGCGCGACAGCGAGCAGCGCCTAAGGCTGAGCCGCCGGCTGGGGCCCTTCTTGGAGAGTCCCGAGCGTCACCCTGATATCGAAGGCTTGGCTCGCGCGCTGGACGCGCAGCAGCACCGGACGACCGACGCCCGCGGTGCTCGCGAGCCACTCGAGCTGCGTCGAGCGCTCGATGGGCGCTCCTTCGAAACCGACGATGATGTCTCCCGGTTGAAGACCGGCGTGGTCGGCCGGGCCCGAAGGAGCGACGTAGGCGACGACGGCGCCCGAGATCCGCATCCCGTCGGGCAGGTGCAGCGCGTCGCGGTCTTCCGGCGACAGGCGGTGGACGTCGATGATGCGTACGCCGAGGCCGCTGCGCGTGATGTGGCCGTCGCGAAGGAGCATCGGCAAAAGCTGCTTTATCATGTTGATGGGGATCGCAAAGCCGATCCCCTGCGCGCCGCCGCCCCGAATGGCCGTGTTGATTCCGACGACCGCACCGTGCAAGTTGAGGAGCGGGCCGCCCGAGTTGCCCGGGTTGATGGAGGCATCGGTCTGCAGAAAGTCGTAGTAGCCGCTGGGGTCGTCGAGCGTCACGTCCTTGCGGGTCCGCCCTTTGGCGCTGATGATGCCGGCGCTGACCGTGTGCGACAGGCCGTAAGGGTTGCCGATGGCGACGACCCAGTCGCCGACGTCGAGCGCGTCCGAGTCGCCAAGGGGCAGCGGCCGCAGGTCCTTCGCATCGATGCGCACTACGGCGACGTCGGTACGCGGATCGGTGGCCACGACCTTGCCCGGAAAGACGCGCTCGTCGAAGAGCATGACCTGGATGGTGTTGGCCCCCTCGACGACATGATTGTTCGTCAGGATGACACCGCCCTTGTCGATGACGAAGCCGGTGCCGAGGCCCCGGGTCTCGCGCGGCCAGTAGCGGTGGCTGAAGGGCGAGACCTCCATTTCTTCGCTCACCGTGTCGATGGTCACGACGCTCGGATCGGCGGCGTGCACGATCGGCGCAAAGCTCACCGGCTCCGCCCGCACCTCGACCGAGCCCGGCGTCGGAGCCGACGCGATCGCAGGCGGGGGCGCAAGAGCCGCGGCGCTCGGAATGGGAGTCGCAGCCGGCGGCAATCCCCCGGGCGCCTCCGAGCTCGAGCTCGTCGGCAGCCGGTTGCAAGCCGCGACGAGGCACGCCGCGCATACGACGTGGGCCGCGGCCCGCATCACTTCATCTTCGATCGCTCGACGTAGCGGATGCGAAGGTCGTAGAGGATCTGCCCGAGGAGACGCTCTTCGTCGCCCGCCAGGTTGCCGCGGGTCTTCTCCTCGAGCATCCCGAGGAGATCGATCGTCTGCCGTGCCAGCGCGAGATCCTCCTCGAGCTTGCCCGTCTCGGGGCTCGGCGCCTCGCCGAGGTGCATCAGCGCCGAGTGGCTCAACGACAGGATGAACGTCGAAAAGTCGACGTGCGGGAGCGCGTCGTCCGCGTGCGCCTCGGTCGTATTCGTCGCGTCGCCCACGCTCACCTCCGAAGAAGGGTTCGTCGTCAATCCGAACGGCCGCCGAGCGCCGGCTGCGCCGTCGTCACCGCGTCGGACTGATCCGCGACGTCGGGCAGGCTCGCGAGGTGCTTCTCGACGTCTTTCTCGTCGAACGTGCCCTTTCGCAAGTTCCGCTCGCGGACCCGGACGTCCCACTCCCATGCATTGATCTTGGTTCCGCTGGCCATCGTCGTCTCCCGTCTACTGATTCTGTCGCGTGATCGTCAGTTGAGCTGCTTGCTCTTGCCGAGCTGCACGGGCTCGTGTTGGTGGTCGCAGTCCGGCCCGTGCACGTGCTCGTGCGCCTCGTCGAGCTGCGCGGCCGCATGCTCGATCTCGTCCTCGGTCGCGTCGCGCACGCCGAGCACGCGGACCTGGTAGCGGAGCGTCATCCCGGCCAGCGGGTGATTGGCGTCGACGACGACCTCCTTGTCGCCGATCTCCACGACGCTCATCGCAATCTCGTCGCCGTCGGGGGACTCGGCGATGAACTCGTCGCCGACCTTCACCCCCTTCGGGTCGGGGAGCTCGTCGCGGCCGACCTCGAGCAGCAGGCCCTCGTCGTATTCGCCGTAGCCGGCGTCGGCGGGCACCACGACTTCTCGCTCGTCGCCCTCGCGCAGGCCAGCAAGCGCGGCCTCCAGACCCGGAACGAGCATGCCGTAGCCATGGACGTACCGAATCGGTTCGCCCCCCTCGTCGGCGCTTGCCTCGAGCATGTCGCCGTCTTCGTCGCGCAGCTCGTAGTCGACCGTCACGTACGTGTTCGGCCCGATGACCCGCTCGCTCACGGCGAGGACACGTAGCGCGGTCCATGTCGCCCGTCGAGGCCTACCGGGCGTCGCCCACGGCCACTGCCTCGAGCGCCGCGGCGATTGCATCGTCGTCCAGGCCGGCCTCCCTCAGGATGGCCTCGGTGTGCTCGCCTTGTCGCGGGGGCGGCGCGTGGGGCGCGGACGGGTCGGTCACTGGCGTCCGGAGCTGCTCGAGCCGCCCCCATGGCGACTCGATCGTGAAGATGACCTCGCGCGCCTTGAGCTGGGCGTCGTCCCGCAGATCCTCGGGCCCCAACACGGGCTCGAGGCAGCAGTCGTGCTGGCGCGAAAAGTTCTCCCATTCCGCGCGAGTTCGGCCCGCGAAGACGTTCGCGAGCGCGGCCTTGAGCGCCGCCTGCTGGGGCCCCGGAGCGAGCGCCTCCATGTCCGGCGCGAGCCCGACGGCGGCGCAGAACGCGAGCCAGAACTTGGGCTCGAGCGCGCCGAGGGCGACGTACTTGCCGTCCTTCGTCCGGTAGGTGCCATAGAGCGCCAGGCCCCCCGTCAGCGGTTCGTCGCCCCGGCTTGGCGCCAGCCCTCCGAAGAGCTGCGCGAACCCCGACATCGCGAAGGAGGCCGACGCCTCGAGCATCGAGATGTCGAGCACGCAACCCTCCCCCGTCGCGTCCCTTTGGCGCAACGCCGCCAAGATGGCCGTCACGCACCAGAGACCGCCTCCGATGTCGGCCATCTGGAAGCCGGGCACCTGCGGGGCACTGCCCGGCGGCCCTTGCATCCCGAGCACGCCGGCGCGCGCCAGGTAGTTGATGTCGTGCCCCGCGCGGTAGGCGAGGGGTCCCGTCTGCCCGTACCCCGTCAACGCGCACACGACGAGGCGGGGATTACGCTGCCGCAGCAGCGCATGCCCCACGCCCAGCCGGTCGAGCACCCCGGGACGGAACTGCTCGAGGAGCACGTCGTACGTCTCGACGAGCTTCAGCAGCGCGTTCTGCCCGGCGACGGTCTTCAGATCGATGCAGGCGCTGCGCTTGTTCCGATTGAGGGCAAGAAACAGCGCCGAGGTGTCGCCGCGCATCGGCGGCATGATGCGCAGGTAGTCGCCCGCCCCCGGGTCTTCGATCTTGTCGACCTGCGCCCCGAGGTCGCCGAGCACGAGTGACGCGAACGGGCCGGGCAAAAGCCGGCTCAGATCGAGGACTTTGATCCCGGAGAGGGGGCGGACGCTCAGCGGAAGCCGAACAGCTTCTGCAGCTTCATCGCGAGCATCTGGTTGCCGCTCACCTTCAGCTTGCCCGAGAAAAAGAGCTGCATCCCGTTGGCCTGAGGGTTCTCGACGAGCTTCTGGAAGTCTTCGTCCGTGATGGAGATCGTACAGTCGGCGGGGCCGGTGCCGGGCTTGCACGACGGGCCCGAGTCGCTCACGTCGACGTTCCAGTCACCGCCCGTCGGACCGGTGATGTTCATCTGGTACTTGGCCCCGATGGTCTTGGCCTCGGCGGCGTTCTTGGCCAGCGCGGCGGGCAGTTCTTCGTTGAAAAGCTTCTGAATGTCGACGGCCATCGGCTTGTCTCCTGGGTCGCACCGGCGACTAGCGGCGCTACGGTGGCGGGGCGCGAAGTGAATCGTGATTCAGCGCTGTCGTCAAGCACGCGCGAGGCTTCCGTCTGGACGATGGGAGCCCCTGCCACTAGAAACCCCACTTGGCCGCCATCCCATGGGTCTCGTCGACGACAAAGTCGTGATCGTCACCGGCGCGGGCGGCGGCATCGGCCGGGCTCATGCGCTTGGGTTCGCGCGCGAGGGCGCGAAGATCGTCGTCAACGATCTCGGCGGGACGCGCGACGGGGCCGGCAGCGGCAGCGCAGCGAACCGGGTGGTCGATGAGCTTCGCGCGGCGGGCGCCCAGGCCGTCGCCAGCCATGACGACGTCGCCTCGCCTCAGGGCGCGGCCTCGCTCGTCGAGACGGCCGTGAAGGCGTTCGGCCGCGTCGACGTGCTCGTCAACAACGCGGGCATCCTCCGCGACAAGAGCTTCCTCAAGATGGACGAGGCCATGTGGGACAGCGTCGTGAACGTGCACGCCAAGGGCACGTTCCTTTGCTCGCAGATGTTCGCGCGGCAGCTCGTGGCGCAAGGCGGCGGCGGCCGGATCGTCAACACGACGAGCGTCAGCGGCATGCTCGGCAACTTCGGCCAGTCGAACTACTCGTCGGCCAAGGCGGGCATCTACGGCCTGACGCGCACGATGTCGATCGAGCTGCAGAGGCATCGGATCACGGTCAACGCGATCGCGCCGATCGCGAAGACGCGGATGACGGAGGACCTGCCGATGTTCCAGGGCGTCGACACGCTGACGCCCGAGCACATCGCCCCCGCGGCGCTCTTTCTCGGCAGCGATCTGTGCGGCGACCGGACGGGCCACGTGCTGGCGATCGCGGGGGCCCGCGTGTACGCGTTCAAAGTGATCGAGACGACCGGGCGATTCAAGGAAACCGACAACGGCGTCTGGACGGCGCAAGAAATCGCCGAGAGCTGGGACTCGATCGTCAAGGCGTGAGCGGGCGGCGGCCTGCGGGTCGACGGTGAGAGGCACGCCCTGAGGCGCGCCAACCGAATCCGGTGGGTAGCGACACAGCCAAATCGCGCCTGGGCAAGTCCGCGAAACGTGTAATCTTGTAGCAATCTCATGCTCGATGCCCGTTCGCTGGTGACCGCTGCCGTAGACTACGTTCGCAAGAACCCGGACGAAGTGGTCCGCGCCGTGGTCAACGCCGCCGGCCTGCGCTTCGGCGTGCCGCTCGCCGCCCTCCGCTACTTCACCGCGCAGGCCAAGCTCCCCCGCAAGGCGCCCAAGGACATCGAGATCGGCAGCGCCCCTCCGGCCCTTCGCCTGAGTTCGACGGTCGACGCCATGGGCACGTCGCTCCGCGCGAGCGCCGCGATCAAGATCGACGAGATCGAGCTCGGACCGAACGCGCTGCGCATCGGACTGCGGCTCAGCGAGGTGAAGCTCGCGCTCATCGGCGACAGTCAGTCGCCCGTGGCCACCCTGATCAAGTCCGGCGCGCTCGACCTGTCCAAGCCCGGAAACCTGGTGAAGTTCCTGCCAAAGCGCCCGGCGGCGATCGTCGACGCAGAGGACGACCGCATCGTGCTCGACCTGATGCTGGTGCCGGCCATCGCCAACAACGCGGTACTGCGGCGGGTGCTCGCCGTGCTGACACCGGTGGTCAACATCCGGGCGATCGAGACGGACCGCGACCACATCTACGTGGCGCTGAAGGCAAGCCCGAGCGGGTTGCCCAGGGCGCTGACGGCCCTGCGCAACGGGATCTGAGACCCGCCGGCCCGTGGACGGCTGCGGCCGCGTCGCCTCGGTGCTAGAGACGGAAGCGACGTTTCCGGGGAGTCGCACAGTCCGGTAGTGCACGAGCTTTGGGTGCTCGTCGTCGCGGGTTCAAATCCCGCCTCCCCGACC
>PLIR01000159.1:0-7701 GCA_003139415.1 Myxococcales bacterium
ACGATCACGTTCTCGGGGCTCATGTCGCGGTGAACGATGCCGAGCGGCTGGCGCCGCAGGTCGGTCGCTTCGTGCGCCTCGTGCAGTCCGTCGAGGACGTCGACGAGGATCCGCGACACGACGGCGACGGGGAGGCGGCCGATGGAAGCGCGGACCGCGCGGGTGAGCTCGGACAGGGGCACCGACTCGACGTATTCCATGACGAGGACGATCTCGTCCTCGGTGCGCACGACGTCGATGACGGGCACGACGTTCGGGTGGCGCACGCTCGACGCGAGGCGCGNNGCGCGCCTCGTCGAGGAGCATCGCGGCGAACTCGCGGTCGCGCGCGAGCTTGCGGTGCACGCGCTTCACGACGACGAGGCGCTCGAAGCCGGCGGCCCCGCGGTAGACGGCGAGGCCGACGGTGGCCGTGCCGCCCGATCCCAGCTCCACGAGCAGCTCGTAGTTCCCGATGCGTTGCCGCGGGGCGAAGGTGACGTTCGCTTGACTCATCGGGCGACGAGGGATGCCGATCCTCCGTTGACTCCGCCAGGTTAGACGATCGCAGGGCGGACGGACCGCTGGGCTAGAGTCCCGCGCATGTTCGAAAGCGCGGAGCTTGGCCACGCCGTCTCCAAGAGGACGTACGAAAAGGAGCTGCCGAAGCTGAGATCCGACCTCCTCGAGGTCCAGGCGAGCGTGCTCGAAAAGGCCGAGTTCGCGGTCGTCCTCGTGCTCGCCGGCGTCGACGGCGCGGGCACCGGGGACATCGCCAACCTGCTGCTCGGGTGGATCGACCCGCGCGATGTCCATGTGCACGCGTACGGCAAGCTTTCCGACGAGCAGAGCTCGCGGCCCCCGATGTGGCGCTACTGGCGCGACCTGCCCGCCCGCGGCAAGACGGGGGTCTTCTTCGAGGGCTGGTATGCGTCCCCGATCCACGACCGCGTGCGGCGTCGCATCGGCGGCGCCGAGATGACGCGCCGCCTCGCCGAGACGACCCGCTTCGAGAGGATGCTCGTCGACGAGGGCGCGCTCGTCGTCAAGGTCTGGCTGCACCTCACCAAGAAGGGGCAGCGCCGCCGGTTCGAGTCCCTCGCGGCCGATCCGGCCACCGCGTGGCGGGTCGACAAGGAGAGCTGGAAGCACCACGCCCAGTACGACCGCTTCCGCCAGGTGAGCGAGCGAGCGTTGCGCGAGACCAACACGTCCGAGGCCCCGTGGACCGTGGTGGAGGCGACCGACGCCCGCTACCGCAACCTCACGGTCGCGCGCACGCTGCTCGATGCGACGCGCGCGCGGCTGGAGCGCGGCCGGCGCACGGCCCCCTCGCGCGCCGCGCCGCCGCCGGCCCCGCCCATCGACTCGCGCAACGTGCTCGCGGATCTCGACCTCACCAAGGCGCTGACGGCGGCCCAGTACGACAAGCAGCTCCCGCGCCTTCAGGGCCGGCTGAACGAGCTCTCGCGCCACCGGCACTTCCGCGACGTCGGCCTCGTCACCGTGTTCGAGGGCAACGATGCGGCCGGCAAGGGCGGCACGATCCGCCGCGTCACGGCCGCGCTCGACGCCCGCCACTACGACGTCGTCCCCATCGCGGCGCCGACGGACGAGGAGAAGGCGCAGCCATACCTCTGGAGGTTTTGGCGCCACGTGCCGGCCAAGGGCAAGGTCGCCCTCTTCGACCGCAGCTGGTACGGCCGCGTGCTCGTCGAGCGCGTCGAAGGCTTCGCCCCCGAGCCGGACTGGATGCGGGCCTACCGGGAGATCGTCGACTTCGAGGACTCGCTCGCTCGCACCGGCCTCGTGATCGTCAAGTTCTGGCTCGCGGTCAGCGCCAAGGAGCAGCTTGCTCGGTTCCGAGCCCGGCAGAACATCCCCTTCAAGCGCTTCAAGATCACGGCCGACGACTGGCGAAATCGCAAGAAGTGGCCCGACTACGCGCAGGCCGTATGCGACATGGTGGACCGCACGAGCACGGAGGTCGCGCCGTGGCACCTCGTCGAGGCGAACGACAAGCGATGGGCTCGCGTGAAGGTCCTCGAGACGCTGTGCAGGTCGCTGGAGCGCGCGCTGGGCGCTCGCTGACCGCCGTCGTCGAGCCAGCGCGAAAGTTCACCATGGGCTTGCGCGCGTGTCGCCACAACGTCATGGAATCGACTGATGGTGAGGACCGTGCTGCCACCGTCCCGTCCCCTCCGGGCGATGTTCGGGGGCCTCGTCGTCGTTGCGGCGGCAGCCATCCTCATCCGAGTGTTGACGGGCGTCGATGTGGGCGCGACGCTTCGCGCGCTCTCGCGCTCCGGTCCTCTGGCGGTGCTCGCGCTGGCGCCGTTCATCGTGTCGATGGTGCTCGACGCAGCGGGGATGTCCCTCTTGCTTCGCGCGCTCGGTCGCGCGGTGCCGTTCGGCGGCCTGCTGGCGATCCGGATCGCGACCGAAGCCCTGCACCTGACGGCGCCGGCTGGCTTCCTCGTGGCCGACTCCACGACGGCCGTGCTGCTGGAGGCGCGCTCGGGTGTCCCGCTGCGCGAAGGGGCGGTCCTCGCGGTGGCGCGCAAGTGGCTCGTGATGCGGGCGCATGCGATCTACATCGGAATCGGTGCCGCGTGCGGGTGGGGCGCGCTCTCGGCGATGTCGCGGACCCATCTCGGCGGCCCGTGGCTCGCGTGGGCGGTGGCGGGCGGGGCCCTGATGCCGCTCGCGCTTTCGTTGGGAGTCGGGGCCGGCTTCCGGGGCGGCGACATGATCGCCCGCGCGCAGGCGGCCCTCGGCAGGGTACCGTGGCGGTCGTTCCAACGCGCGGTCGCCGGGTGGCGGGCGGGCGCGGTGGAGGTCGACGGGCACATGGCGTCCGTCGGTGCGGCGCGCGGGATGACGCGGGCGGCCACGCTGGCCTTCTTCGCGTGCTGGCTGGGCGAATCGCTCGACACGGCCGTGGTCCTCAAGCTCGTGGGCGCCCCGTTCGATTTCGCCTTCGCGATGGGCGCCGAGGTGGGCATCTCGCTCCTGCGGTCGGTCGGCAACTTCGCCCCCGCCGGCCTCGGGCTTCAGGACGCGGGCTACGCGACGATGCTCTCGGGCCTGGGGCTTCCCATCGATACCGCCGCGGCCTTCGTAATCCTCAAGAGAGCCAAGGAGCTTGCCTGGATCGCCTTCGGCTATGCGCTTCTGGCCGTCCTGCGCTCGCCGGCGGGCGGTGTCTTACCGCGGTGGGTGCGTCGCGTGGTGGCGCGCCCGTCCGCGGCTCGCGGTTACGCCTTCGCGGCCTCGGGCGCGTCGAAGCCGTAGCCGACGCCCCGCACGCTCCGGACGTACCCCGCCGCCGGGCCGAGCTTCTTGCGCAGCCTCTTCACGTGCGTGTCCACGGTGCGCGTCGTCATCCCACGCTCGTCACCCCAGACATCGCGCAGCAGGCTCTCACGCGACTGGACCCGTGAACCGGCGTCCCGCAGCGCGCAGAGCAGGCGGAGCTCGAGCGCCGTCACGTGGATGTCGCGGCCGTGGACGAAGACGCGGTGGGCGGCCCGGTCGATCGACAGCGGCCCGACGACGGCCCCTTTGCCGCCGTGACGCTCGGCGCGCCGGAGGACGGCGTTCACGCGAAGGACGATCTCGCGGATGCTGCACGGCTTGGCCACGTAGTCGTCGGCGCCGAGCTCCAAGGCCGACACCCGGTCGGCGTCGCCGTTCTTGCTGCTGAGGAAGATGACGCACGCTTCTCGTGTCGCCTCGTCGCTCTTGAGCGACCTGCACACCTCCATGCCCGAGATGTCCGGGAGCAGCCCCTCGAGGAGCACGAGGTCGGGCCTCTGCGTGCGCGACCCGACGAGGCCTCCGGCCCCCGTTCGCGCCACCCGCACGGAATGCCCCGCGTCATTCAGCGCGGGCACGAGGGGCCCGAAAGAACCCTCGTCGGAGTCGATGACCAGAACGTCCGCCACGCCCGAGCACGTACCGCCCTCGCGTGGCGTTCATGTGACGTGTCGCGCACGGGTGAGATCCTTGTCCGTGTCGTCTGTCACGGCCATGGAAACTAATTTGTCGCATCGCGGTCACGCGCACGGGGGGATGGACCTCTAGGGTGCCGGGCTTAGTGCGCCAAAGATTCACAAACCGGGCGCTCAGGAGGGTGCAGTTGCCATGAGGAATAAAGTAAAGGTGGCGCCGATAGCCGCCGGGTTGCTCGCGGCGACCGCCGCGCTCGCGGCCCCGAGGCTCGCCGCGGCGCAAGACGCCGGGACGCAAGACGCCGGGACGCAAGAGGCCGGGACGTCGACGCCGTTGTGCAGCACGTTGACCAACCCCGTCTTCATCTCCGGGTCGAGCGCATCGAAGCCGGTCCTTGTAGCCCTGGCGGCGACGCTTGGCGCCAACGTCAGCATCATCTACCAGAGCCCGGACTCCTGCCTGGGCGTGCAAGACATGCTCTTGGCCCAGCCCTCGACCGAGACGGCCGCCGGCTCGCCGACGTATCTCAACCCGAACGGCACCACCTCGACGTGCACGCTCGATACCAGCAACCCCCAGCCGATCGACATCGCCGTCTCCGACGTGTTCCCGGCGACCTGTGCCAATAACTTCAGCCTGACGATCCCGTCCACCGTGGTCGAGGTCCAGGGGCCGATCCAGGCCATGACGATCGCCGTCCCGGCGGCCTCCAATCAGAGCTCGATCAGCGCCCAGGCGGCTTATGTCGTCTTCGGCGCCGACGCCACGACGTACACCGTGGCGCCTTGGTCGGTTCCGGCCAGCATCTTCGTCCGAGCCGAGACGTCCGGCACGTTGAACATGATCGGGGCGGCCATCGGTCTTGGCCCCGGTCTCTGGGTAAACGCTTCGACGAGCGGTTCGCCGCCGGCGCAGCAGCAGGGCGCGACGGGCAAGATGGCGGGGGCCGTTGCACAAGCCACCTCCAACATCGACGCGACGATCGGCATCCTTTCCGCGGAGGCGGTCGCCGGCTGGAACGCCGCCCCGGCCGACGCGACGGATCAGCTGAAAATCCTCGCCTTTCAGGCAAATGACCAGTCCTGCGGGTACCTCCCCGATTCCAGCTCCACGGCGCTCGACAAGATCAACGTGCGCCAGGGCCGCTACGCGATCTGGGGCCCCCTGCACTTTCTCACCAAGACAACCGGCGGCCAGCCGACGGGGCCCGATGCGGCCGCGATCGCGACCGTCCTGAACTACTTCATCGCCACCGGCTCCTTGCAGACCGGCAGCGTCGGCAGCCCTGCGCCGTTCACCGGCGCCATCGCGGGAGACGCGGGCGCAAGCGTGACCACCGCCCAGATGCAGGCCCTCATCGCCGCGGAGGCCAAGCCCGGATACGTCGTGCCCTGGTGCGCCATGGAGGCCCAGCGCACGAGCGAAGTCGGCGCCGAGTCGTCCTACTCGTCGACCGAGCCGTGTCAGTGCTTCTACGAAACGACCATGGGCGCCACAGTCCCGGGCTCGAACTGCTCGACGCGCACGTGCACGACCAGCAGCACCTGCACCGCTCCCTACACGACCTGCCGATACGGCTATTGCGAGGTGCAGTGATGAAAACGAACCACTTGCTCCTCAAGTTGACGGCGACCGTGTTCACCATCGGCTCCGGCGCGGCCCTGGTGGTCGCGTGCAGCAGCAGCAGCAACCCGGGGCCGGCGCAGACCCCTTCCCCCGACGGAAGCACCTCGAGCAGCAGCGGCGGCTCGGGCAGCGGCGGCGGCTCGAGCAGCAGCGGCTCGGGCAGCAGCAGCAGCAGCAGCGGTGGCTCCTCGTGTGTCCCGGACGGCGGGGACGCGGCCACGTGCAACTCGTGCGCGAAGTCGTTCTGCGCGCCGGATGCCTCGGGCTGCACCCAGGACCCGTACAACGCGTGCACGAACGTGACGACCTGCATCCCGTTCACCGGCACGCTTCCGAGTCCGTTCCCGAAGTTCATGTGATTCAGCGTCGGCGGTCCGCGCGAGGCCCTGCCAAGGGCCTTGCCCCGCCGAGGCCGTCCGGCCGGTCCGATCCTTAGGGGCTGAGACGGAAAGAGAGCGAATCGTCGTCTCCGTGAGCCCCAGGCCCGATGTCGGGTCTGGGGCTTTCGTGCGTCTTGCCCGGCCGCGCCCGCCCCGATTGTGACGGGCTGAAACCAAAATAGAGCAAATCGTTGTCCGCGTGAGCCCCAGCCCCTGACGTAAGGGTCTGGGGCTCACGCGCATGACGGAGCGGCGCGTGGCAGGAGGTCCGGTTTCATCATGAGGAAGAACGTAAGTGTCCCGAACGCCGTTGCCGCGGCTCTCGGGGCGGCGCTGCTCACCACGGGCACCGGCTTGCACGCCGCGACGCCCCTATGCAGCAGCTATCCCAACCCCGTGTACGTCACGGGGGCGTCGGTGGCGAAGCCGCTGGTCCAGGCGCTCGCCACGGCGGTGGCGCCGCTCGACGTCAGCATCATCTACCAGAACCCCGATTCTTGCCTCGGCCTGGCCGACATCCTGGCCAACCAGCCATCGACGGAGACGGGGATCTCGACCCTCTACCTGAATCCGAACGGGACCACGACCGCCTGCCTGATGAACACGAGCAACCCGCAGACGCCGGACATCGCCGTCTCCGAGGTCTACGCGGGGACGTGCGGCTACGGCGCCGACGCGGGGACTGCGGGCCTCCTCGAGGTCTTCGGCCCGATCAACGCGATGGTCTTCGCCGTTCCGGGGGGCGCGAACCCGTCGTCCGCCAGGTCGATCAGCGCCGAAGCCGCCCAGGTCGTGTTCGGCTTCGACGCCACGACGTACATCGTGCCCCCGTGGAGTGTACCGGGGGACATCTTCGTGCGCGAGCAGACGTCTGGGTCCCAGTCCATGGTCGGCGTCGCGATCAATCTCCCTCCGTCCGAGTGGCTCAACGCGGCCACAGGGTCCGCGTCGCCTCAGCAAGAGAGCACGTCGGCCAAGATGACCTCCGCCATCGCGGCCTCGACCACCAACACGTCGGCGACCATCGGGGTGCTCGGCGCCGAGAACGTCTACTCGTACAACGCGACGCAACCTACGGTGCCGCTCGACATTCTCCCGTACCAGCAGACGGGCCAATCCTGCGGATATCTTCCCAGCTCGACGGCCCAGGCTTACGACGAGATCAACGTGCGTCAGGGTCGCTACGCGATCTGGGGCCCGATGCACGTCTTCGCCCACGCGGACGGGTCCGGAAGGCCCACTAGCCCGAACACGCCTTCCGACGTGTCGGCGGTCGCGGCGGTCCTCAACTACTTCATCGCGACCGGCCAAACGCCGGATGCGCCGCTCTACTCGATCGGATCGCTGAGCGCCGGGGTCGACGGCGGCGCCGTCGGCGCCGACGGGGGCGTCACGGTCAGCGAGGCGGACAAGGAGGCGTTCATCGCGGCCGAGGCCACGCCCGGCTACGTCGTCCCGTGGTGCGCGATGGAAGTCATCCGCACCGGAGAGATGGGTCCGGAGGCTTCGTATCAGTCCCCCGAGCCGTGCCAGTGCTTCTACGAAACGACGGTCGGCGCCGCGCTCCCGGGGTCGAACTGCACGGCGCGCGCGTGCCCCTCGGGCAACGCGAGTTCTTGTCCCGCAGGCTACACGGCCTGCCGCTACGGCTATTGCGAGGTGCAGTGATGAAAGCGAACCACTGGCTCCTCAAGGTGAACGCCGCGGCCTTCACCCTCTCCGCCGTCACGGCGCTCGTCGTCGCGTGCAGCAGCAGCAGCAA
>PLIR01000159.1:7711-8225 GCA_003139415.1 Myxococcales bacterium
GTGACAGATGCCGCTCCGTGCGCGAACGACGGCGGGGACGCCGCCCTTTGCCACTCGTGCGCGACCTTGGCGACGGACCCGTACAACACGTGCTCGTCGTACGTGACGAACTGCGTCCCCTTCGACAACAGCGTCGTGCCCGCGCACCCGGCCCCGTAGGCGCCCTATTTTGGCGGCTATCGTGCCCCGGGCATGCTCTCCAAGCGGGGAGCATGCCCGTGTCATTTGACACGCAAATGTCACGCATGCTTCACGGTGCCTGCCTTGGCCGCACCATAAGGTCCCGGCCGCGTGCGCCTAGCCGTCGAGTTCGGCCGCGCGCAGGAGCGAGCAGTTCGTCATGAGGATACGCCGCGTGGCGGCCGGGATAGCCGCCACCCTCGTCTGGCCAGGCCTTGCCTTGGCTCAGACCAGCGCCGAGGGTGCGGCCGCCGTACCTGACGCGCCCGCCGCGCCGCCGTTGATCCAAAAGCTCAGACTCGCGTACGGCGCAGTGGCGAAATCAAGATGATAC
>PLIR01000288.1 GCA_003139415.1 Myxococcales bacterium
GGTGTCGTTGACCTTCTTGAAGAGATCGATGTCGAACGTCAGAAGCGACAGCGCGCGGTTGTAGCGCTTGGCGCGGTTCACTTCGCGCTCCAGGGCCTCGTTGAAGTATCGACGATTGAAGATCTGCGTGAGGCCGTCCACCGTCATCAGGCGGTAGATCTCCTCGTGGTAGTGCACCTCGACGTTCTCGCCCGTCATGAACTTGAGGATCGATCGGCCGATTCTCACCTGATCGCCGTCGTGGAGGGGACGCTCGCGGACGACCTCGTCGTTGACGTACGTGCCGTTGGTCGAGCCGAGGNNCGCCGTCGGTGTACGTGATCCGCGCGTGGTGCCGGCTCACGCTCTCTTGATCGATGAAGAGATCGTTGTTGGAAGAGCGCCCGATCTCGAAGGGCGCCCCGCCGAGCTCGAGCCGCTTGCCGAGCTCCGTGCCGTAAATGACGACGATGCACGCGTCCTTGCCCGGCGGAGACGGACCCTGGCCCTTCTTGGCCGACTCGTCGACCGGCGTGACACGTGTGAGATCGAGGTCGCGCGGAGGCACTTGGGTCGGAAGTTACAGCGAAATGTCCTTCAGCGTGATCCTCTTGCGATCGGCGATGCCGACGCCGAGGTCCGCCGCCGCGAGGATGTACGCCGGCGGGCGCCCCTCGTCAGTCAACGACTTGAGCCCGAAGCCGGCGCGAGCCTTCTCGACGACGTCCCACCCGATCGTGTCCAGGGCGACCGGGTCGGTGCCGACGTACACGGATTCGTGCGGTTTGACGTACTCGGGGTGCTTGTAGAGCGGCCCACCGTGCGCCATCACCTTGAAGCCGTCGAGGACGCAGAGACGAACGCGGGACCGGAGGATGTCCTGCGCCGAGAGGATCGCGATCTGCGGGCTAGCGTGGTGGTCGTGGAAGTCTTGCGGGTTCACGCTGCAGCCGTGCGTCATGTTCTTGAGGGCGCCCGTGAAGCCGCAGATCGAATGATCCTTGATGAGGGCGAAGTTGATGAGCGCCGTCGACTCCGTGAGCGCGCGCACGAACTTGGTGTGGCGCTGCGTGCCGGGGATGTCGCGCCAGTCCATCGTGGCGTCGTTGTTGGAGTGCCAGACGACGCTCACGCCCGCAGGGACGGACTTCGCGGTGATCCGCGTCCCTTGCATGAAGCCTGGGTACTGCTCGAGGACGGTGATGTTCGTGGCCGGCACGCCGCCGGCGATCATGGCCTCGAGCAGCGGGAGCACGAGCTCCTTGTTCGTCGCCATGTTTTGCAGGGCGATGCCGTTGACCTTCACGCAGACCTTGTCTTGCGGGTGGACGAACAGCTTCGACGCCTCGACCAGGTCGGCCTTGCCGGTGAGCTCCTCGAGACCGCGGCGGAGCATCTCCTTGGCGTCGGCGGGCTTCGGAAAGATGCCGTTCGCTTCCAGGCAGCCGGACTTTTGCACGCGGACCACGCAGCCCGGGGACGAGAAGGGCGTGAACCCGTCCGGCGGACGGGCGGCCAAGTCCGGCGCCGTCTTGGCCTCGGCCGAGCTGGCACGAAGCATCGCGGCACCCGCGGCGGCGGCCGCGGCCCCGCGCAGAAACGCCCGGCGAGAAGCCGCACCGTCCTGCTCGATTCTGGCGTACGCCTCGAGCTCCAGGTCTGTTTGCCGAGCGACCATGATCAACCTCCGCGTCGCTCAACTTTAGCGCATCGCGCCGCCTCTGGGAGAACGTCTCGCGCGGGGCCTTACGTTTATCGCCCTCGCTCGAGCGAGAAAGCACACTTTTATAATCAGCCCGCTCTCTCGCTCCGCTCGAGCCTGCGGACTAGAGTTGCCCGGTGCCGAACTTACTCGCCATGTGCTTCGAGGGGGAACTCGCCCCCTCGTTCGATTTGCGCTGTTTGAGCACGGGCCAATCGCTGCCGGACGGCTGGGGCCTCGGCTATTACCCGGCCGGCGAACCGTCCGCGTCCGTGCTGAAGGAGCCGGCGCCGTCCCGCGGCAGCATCCGCGGCGAGCTCGTGAAGGCCTGGGAGCACCTCGAGTCGTCTCTCTTCGTGCTCCACGTGCGCACCGCCACCTGGGGACCCAACACCGACGCCAACACGCAACCGTTCACGTTCGCCTGGGGCGGCCGAGAGTGGATGATCGGACACTCGGGCAGCCTCGCGTCGCGCCTGGACGATGTCCTCGACCCTCGCTTCGAGCCCGTCGGCGGCACCGACACGGAGCGCATCTTCTGCGTCCTCTTGGGCCGAATTGCTGCCCGCGAGTGGCGCTCGTTCGACGCCGTGGACGTGCGCGTCCTGCACTCCTGGCTCCTCGAGCTCAACACGCACGGGGCGCTCAACCTGGTCCTGACGGATGGCCGCGACCTCATCGCCTACGCCGACCAATCCGGGGTGGAGCACATCCATATGGCCGAGCTCCTCCCGCCGTACCCGAACCTCGTCTTGGCCGACGGCGACGTCCGCATCGATCTGACCCGCCGCGGCAGCAAGCCGTCCAAGGGGTGGGTCGTGTCGTCGCAGCGCCTGGCCTTCGAGGGCGCGACCAAGGAGCTCACATGGCGCACGCTGGCCCCGGGCGAGCTCGTCGTGCTGCGCCAGGGCGCGGTCGTGGGAGGCGCCCTGACGGAGCCCTCCGGGACGGGATCCCGCCCGCCTCCCAAGGGCCTGCCCCCCACGCGGAGCGAGCGACGCCTGTCGGCGCGGAAGCCCCCCGGACGCCTCTCCATCGTGCACAAGACGACGTACAAATACGCGGGGCAGCCCGTCGAGAGGAGCACGCACCTCTTGAGGCTCTTCCCGGCGTCCGATCGCCTCCAGAGGCTGCTCGACTCGCATGTCTCGGTCTCGGTCGAGGGCCGCTCGCACGACTTCGACGACGCGTTCGGCAACCGGGTAAGGCGGGTGCACCTCGACGTCCCGTACCGCGAACTGAAGATCGAGGCACGCTCGCGCGTCGAGTCGCTCGACACCGATCCGCTCTCGTTCGACCTGCGCCACGTGCCGACGGCGATCCCGCTCGTGTGGATGCCGTGGCAAAAGACGATGCTAAACCCCTACCTGCAGGCGCCCGAGCTCCCGGAG
>PLIR01000414.1 GCA_003139415.1 Myxococcales bacterium
GCCATGGATGTCGATGTCCGAAGGTTCCGCTCCCTGCCAGCACGCCGTCGGGGCGGTGAGGCGCGGGCCCTTGGCCTACGGCCCGATGTCCTCGACCTTGCCGTTCAGGAGGTCCGTGGCGAACTGCGCGGGCGTGATGCCGCCCGCCAGCGGCTCGTAGAACCTGTCGCGGAAGATGTGCATGTGCAGCGTGTCGATCGTGCCGTTGCTGTCGCTCGCGTCGGGGTCGGCGTCTCCGATGAAGTACGAGGAGAACGCGCCGGTGCAGTCGTAGGCGGTCCGCAGAGAATCCAAACCCATCTCCCACTGCGAGGCCGGATAGCCTGGCACGTCGCTGCCCTGCAAACCGAGCGTCGTCAGGAGGTTCGGGTCGTTCGTCAGGCAATTGTTGGCGCCGGCCGAGAAGAACAGCCGGAAGATCTGGTCGTGGATACTCATGACCAGGCCGATCTTCGCCTTGCGATACTTCGCGTGCCAGTAGTTGATGATGTTCATCATCCCGCTCCCGTCGGAGGAGAAGCACGACGCGCAGTCCGACGGGTAGGCGCTATCGAGCCCCCAGGTCGTGCGAAACTCCTGCTGCAGGCACGCGGGCATGTAGGTCACGTCGGGGAAGCCGACGGCCGAGTCGTCGAGGACCGTCACGGGCACCTTCGTCGTGAAGGCGTCCTGGATCATGCCGAAGTTGAACACCGCGCCGAGACCGCCCGCGCTCGACCCCGTCAAGACGACGCGTGACACGTCCGGGAACGTCGGCACGATGTGCCCGACGAAGAGCTTCGTGTTGTTGTAGCCGACGAAGTGCCCGCCGGTGATGACCGACGTCGCGACGGTACCGTTGTCGTTGGTGCCGAAGTGCACGTCGCCCGTGCAATACGGGATGTAGACTTGGTTCCAACCGTTGAAGGGGTTCGCCGCGTTGGTAAAGTCGAAGATGCCCTTGTCCCAAGGGAGCTGGGCGACCGGGGGACTCAGCAGGTTGTCGAGCAGGACGGTGTTGAAGGCCTCGCCCTGCACGTCGGCGCCGCCGGAGAACATCTGGTTCAAGTTGGCGGGGTTGTGGTCGCAGAAGTGAGGACTGAGGCACGCGCCGCCGCCCTCGAAGTAGATCATCAGCTTGTCGGAGTTGCTCGGATCGCTCGAGTACCGGACGAAGATCCCGTTTTGCGACCCATCGCGGCAGATGGCACCGTCGATCTGGTAGAAGTTCCAGCCGGCGGGAGTGCTCACGCCCGCATCCGTCAGCAGCGGGTCCGACTCGTTTCGATCGAGCGCCGACAAAATGGCGGGCGCGAGGTTGACGAAGGTCGTCTGCGGCCAGTTGTCCGCCGCACAGCTCGAGTCGGTGGTCGGCTCGATGCCCGCATCCCCGGCGTCGCCTGCGTCTTCGTCGGGCAGTGATCCGTCGCCTTCGGACGACGCTTCTTCGCTCGAACCTTGGCCGCCTGGACCGCCGCTGGACGTCGTCGTCGTCCCGTCGGCCACCGACGCGTCGATCGTCGACCGCGTTCCCACGCCAGTCGGCGCCGAGTCCCCGCCCGGGGCGCCCGAAGGCGAGCAGCCCACGAGGGGAACCGCTGCGAACACAACCAACAACGCCGCCGGATGAAGCCTCATCTGCACTGGTCTCCCTGGGCCCGAGGGTGCACCTGCGGCGAGAGCGCGCTTTCGAGCGGGCTCGCCGTCGCGGGCAGGGACCCACGCAGGTATTAGCGCTCGCCACATCGCCATACGTGCCAACGTTTTGTCGGCGCGGGCCACGCGAGCGGGCGGCGATCGGTTTAGTCTGAAGATAGAAACGCCGACGATGGACGAGCACAGCCTGCCCGGCACCTACGTGCTCTATTCCATCGAGCTCGTGAAGCGGTGGGGCATCACCGCGGACGAGCTCCTTAGCGGCACCGGCGTCACGCCCGAGACGCTGTCCGATCCACGCGTCCGCATCCCGATCCGCGCGATCGTCGCCATCCTCGAACGGGCGCGCGAACTCACCGGGGAGCCCACCTACGGCATCTTCCTCGGCTTGCAGATGCGCGTCTCGGCGCACGGGTACCTGGGCGCCGCGGCCCTCGTCGCGTCCACGATGCGCGAGGCGATCAACCTGTCCATCCAGTTTCTCCCGATCGTGACGGCGGCGCTCGGGTTGCGCCTTCGCGTGGAGGGGCGCGACGCGTCGCTGATCGTCGAGGAGTACGCCGACTTCGGGCCCGCGCGCGACACGGTCCTACTCGCGACCCTCGTCGGGATGGGCCAGATCGGCGAGAGCCTCTCGGGCCGGTCTCTCCCGGGCTATGCGGACCTGGCCCTCCCCAAGCCGGCGTACGCGGATCGTCTGAAGCTCATCGACAAGCGGGTGCGGTTCGAGCAGCCCGTCCATCGCCTTTTCTTCGAGGCCTCGATGCTCGACACCCCGTACAAGATGGCCGATCCCGTCGCGCTGCTCGCCGCGCGCGACCAGTGCGAGCGCATCCTGGCCGCCCTCGCGCAGACGCCGCGGGTGACGGCGCGGGTTCGCGCCCTGATGTCGAACGACAAGGGCAATACCCCGTCGCTGAGGGCGATCGCCTCGGCGATGCACGTCTCTCCGCGGACCCTCAAGCGCCAGCTCGCGGCCGAGGGCACGTCGTTCACCAAGATCGAGGACGAAGAGCGCCGCGAAAAGGCGCTGTTTCTCCTCGGCTCACCCCGGCTCTCGCTCAAGGAGATCGCCGACCGGCTCGGCTACGCCAATCTCGCGAACTTCTCGCGGGCGTTCCAGAGGTGGACGGGGCACACCCCCGGCGAGCACCGAAGCCTCGCGGTGCGCAAGAGCCCGTCCTGACGACCAGCCGATGGGTTTAGCATGCGTTTCAGGGTGGACTCTCCCTTGACGTCGAGCCTGCCGCGGGTTGGCATGCGACGCGAGGGAGTTCGATTGCGGCTCGAAGGGCCGGTTACCCGACGAAGTTGATGCACGACACCGATCCACACCTGGCTGCCGGCGTACGAGAGGGAGAAATCCTAGCGGGCAAGTACCGGATTGAGCGTGTCCTTGGCGTCGGGGGCATGGGCGCGGTCGTGGCCGCGCGGCACCAGCAGCTCGACACGAAGGTCGCGATCAAGTTCCTCCTTCCGGCGATGCTCGCCAACCGCGAGGCCGTCTCTCGCTTCGCCCGGGAGGCCCAGGCGGCGGCCAAGATCACGAGCGAGCACGTGGCGCGCGTCTTCGACGTGGGAACGCTCGAAAACGGCGCCCCCTACATGGTCATGGAGTACCTCGAGGGCGGGGACCTGGCAGCCTGGATCCTGAACCGGGGCCCGCTGCCCATCGAGCAGGCGGTCGAGTTCGTACTCCAGGCGTGCGTCGCCGTGGCCGAAGCCCACGGCCTCGGCATCGTGCACCGCGATCTGAAGCCCGCGAACCTCTTCTGTCTCCTCAGGAGCGACGGGCAGTTTCTCATCAAGGTGCTCGACTTCGGCATCTCGAAGGCCACCGAGGCGAGCGGCTTGTCGTCCGTGACGATCACGAGCGCCACGATGGGCTCGCCCCTTTATATGTCGCCCGAGCAGATGCAGTCGCCCAAGGGCGTCGACGCGGGGACGGATATCTGGGCGCTCGGCATCGTCCTCTTCGAGCTCCTGACGGCGCGGGTGCCCTTCAACGGCGAGACGTTCGGCGAGCTCGCCGTCAAGGTGGCGACGCGGCCCCCGCCGCCGATGCGGGACTACCGGCCGGACGTTCCGCCGGGCCTCGAGGCTGCGATCCGCAAGTGCCTCCAGCCCGACCGCCACAGGCGGCACCGCAACGTCGGGGAGCTGGCGGTGGCGCTCCAGCCCTTCGCCTCCGCGCGCGGAAGAACCTCGATCGAGCGGATCTCGGGCATTCTCGAGTCGTCGCGGTCGTCGGGGAACGCACGCAATATCCCGCCGTCCGGCGTGGCCCCGGCGGCGCCCACCTTGCCCGGGATCGTGGCTCCCCTGGGACGAACGGCGCCGGGGGTCACGCTTCGCGGTCGCGGCGGACAAACCGCCATCGTGGCGGGTCTCGTCGGGGCGATGGCGGTCGCGGGGACTCTGGCGGCCATCGCCGTCTCGAAACCGAAGGCGGGATCGGCGCGCCCGGCCGACCCTCCAGCGCCCTCAGCGCTACTCGGCGGACCGCCGTCGGTCGAGACCCCGAAGCTCCCGTCGCCTCAGGCCTCGCCCGACGTTCAAACCGCTGCCCTTTCGATCGCCCCGCCGCCCCCGGCGCTCCCGATCGAAGCCGCCGATCGGGCTAGTGTCCTGCCCCCGGCGGACGCTCAGCGCCCCTCGCGCCCCGCAAAGCCTTCGTCGGCTCCGGCTCCGCGTCCTTCCGCGAGCGCCGTCCTCGCTCCTGTCCCCTCCCCGCAATCTTCGCCGGCCCCCAGCTCGAAGCCGTACGATCCGCTCTTCGACCTCAAGCCCAAATGAACCTCACCTGTCGCCGCGGCGTCCCGTGCGCCGCCCTCGTCGCCGCGCTGACGTTGGTCTCGGTACAAGCCTTCGGCCAGGACCACGCTGCGGTCCCCGCGCAACCCCTCGACCAGTCGCTTCAAGGCGCCGCCCGCAGCGCGTACACGTACGCGAAGATTCTCTTCGACAACGGCGACTTCGCGGGGGCCCTCGCCAAGTACACCCAGGCGTACGGGCTGTCCAAGGACCCACGCCTCCTCTTCAACATGGCCCTCTGCGAGAGAAATCTTCGCGCGTACGCCCGGATGCGGACGCTCCTGCAGCGGTACGAGACCGAGTCGGGGTCGGCTCTCTCGGCGCGCGACAAGGGCGCCGTCGACGCCGCGCTGGCCGCCGCCGAGAACCTCGTCGGAAAGGTCACGCTCAGCGTCGATCCCCCCGGCGCCACGATCTCCGTAGACGGCGCGGTGGTGGGCACCGCGCCGCTCGATGGCCCGCTCGAGATCGAGCTCGGGAGGCACACCGTCTCGGCGAAGAAGACCGGCTTCGAGGACACGGGGCAGGAAATCGAGGTCGCCGGCGGTGCGGCGTCGAGCCTCGCGATTCACCTCGCCCCGCAGCGAAGCACGACCGCGCGCCTCGTCGTCGCGGTGGATCCGGGCGCCATGGTAGCCATCGACGGAAAGGCCATCGCCCTCGGCCGGTTCGACGGACCGCTCGGTGCCGGCGCACACGACGTGAACGTGACCGAGCAAGGCAAGAGCCCGTACGCGGCGCATGTCGACCTGCGCGACGGCGAGACCCGCACCCTCGACGTGACACTCCTCGACGAGAAGCCCGGCGGCGCCGTGTGGCCGTGGATCGCCGGCGGAGTCGCAATCGTCGCGGCAGGCACGGTGGGCGGATACTTCCTGTTCAGGACGTCGCCGGATCACTCCGCCGCGCTGAGCGGCCAGTTCGCGACCGTCCACTTCAGCGCGTTCCGAGGCTGGTGATGGGGCGGGCGCGTCGGTGGCTGTATCTTGGGCTCGCCGTCGCCGGCCTCGTGGGGTGCTCCACGACCGCGACAACGCCCCCGCCCGCGGGGCTGATGGTCATCATCAGCACGAACCTGGCGCCCGCAGAGTTCGATGCGATCGAAGTCGAGGTCGCCGAGGCGCAAGGCGACGGCTCGTCGCAGTGGCACACGCAACTCGACGAAGTGAAGGCGGTCCCGGGCGCCGTCCAGCTTCCCACGACGGTGTTCGTGGAGACGGGAACGAGCGTCGACGAGGACGCGCTCATCCAGGTCACGGCGCTGCTGCACGGCAAGCCGGTGGTGCTCCGACAAGCGCAGGTGCCGCTCCCGACCGACCGCGTGGCGGAGGTTCGCCTGGACCTCGTGGAGGCCTGCAAGGGGCAAGTGCAGATCGCCGGAAGCGAAGGGGAGCCGGCGCCGACGTGCGCGGTGGCAGGGCAAAGCTGTCAGCCCGTCACGGGAACGTGCGGCAATTCGGTGGTCCCGACGGCGGCGCTCCCGACGTACGCGCCTGGCGATGAGGCAAAGGACGCGGGCATCGTGGATTACGTCACGAGTGACGGGAGCACGGGGGACGCGACTTCCGGCAGCTCCGGTGGCAGCGGCAGCAGTTCGGGGGCCGGCAGCAGCGGGTCGAGCAGCGACGGGGGCACGTCGGACGCGGACGCGACCACGCAGTCCGTGTCCGACGCCGGAGAGGATGCGGCGGACGCGACGGAGGAGGGCGAGCCCAGCGCCTGCACGAATTGCACGGTGTCCGCGAGCGACTGCGCTTCCGGCGGCGGCGCGCTGCAGACCTGCGAGCTCGTCGGCGGCTGCACGCAATGGGTGACCTCGGCGTGCGGCGCCCACCAGACTTGCACGAGCACGGGGAGCTCGGCATCGTGCACGTGCAACTCGTCGATCTGCTCGGAGTCGGGCACGACGTGCGAGGACATCGACACCGTCGCCGATTGCGAGGTCGACGGGAACGGCTGCGCCTACGTGGAATCGACCACGACGTGCACGAGCCCGGAGTCGTGTTCCGGGATGGAGCCGGCAGCCGCGTGCTCGCTGACCTGCACGAGCAGCTGCGCCAACGGCGACACGGCGTGCGTCTCGGGCGGTCTCGCGACGTGCATGCTCGGAAGCAACGGCTGCTGGGCGTACGCGACGCCCGTCGCGTGCCTCGGGAGCAACCAGAGCTGCACCGGGCCAAGCGGCGCGGCGGCGTGCACCTGCAACGCCTCGGTGTGCAGCTCGCTCGCCCATGCCTGCGATTCTTCGGACGTCGCGAGCTGCGCAGAGGACGCTTACGGCTGCTACTACGAGATGTCGCTGTCGTCGTGCTCGATCGGTTGCCACGGCGGGGTGTGCGACGTGTGCTCGGGGAGCGCGCAGCAATGCAGCGGAAACACCCCGCAGACGTGCGTGGCGGGCCAGTGGACGAGCGGCACGGCATGCAGCGGCAACGAGCCCGTGTGCTCGAACGGGGTCTGCGGCTGCACCCCGGGCGTCACGCAATGCGCGAGCGGGACGGCCGTGCAGACGTGCACGTCGAGCAACACGTGGGGGACAGCGTGGACGTGCGCGACGGGCGCGTGCACCGCGGGCGCGTGCACCGGTGAGACGACCTCGGGCCAGAGCTGCCAGGGGGTGGGCGACGACGCCGGCCTGACGAACTGCGGAGCGAGCAACGAAAGTTGCTGCTCGAGCCTCGAAGTGCCGGGAGGCAGCTACTACCGCACCTATGTGAACGGCGGCACCGGTCCGAGCGGGGAGGCCGACCCGGC
>PLIR01000555.1 GCA_003139415.1 Myxococcales bacterium
GCCAACGACGCACCCGCGCTGCGGCAAGCCCAGATGGGAATTGCAGTATCGACCGCGACCGACGTGGCCAAATCCGCGGCCGGGATCGTACTGACCAAGGCGGGCCTCGGCGGGGTAGTGGCGGCCGTCAAAGAAGGTCGAATCACCTTTCAGCGCATCCTGACCTATACCCTCAACTCGGTGACCAAGAAGATCGTGCAGGTGTTCTTCCTGGCCGCGGGGCTGGTCGTCACCGGGCAGGCGATCCTGACCCCGATGCTCATGGTCATCATCATGATCACCGGCGACTTCCTTGGCATGTCTCTCACGACCGACAACGTGAAGCCGTCTCCTACGCCGAGCGTCTGGCGCGTCGGGAACCTGACGGTCGCGGGCGTATTCATGGGGCTTGCCCAGCTGGTGCTTTCCGTGGCTGCCCTGCTCATAGGCAAATTCAGGTTGGGCTTTGGAATCGATGCGCTGAGGACCCTCACCTTTGTCGTCCTCGTGTTCGGCAACCAGGCCACGACCTACACGAATCGAGTACGCCAGCACTTATGGTCGACGGCTCCGAGCCGGTGGCTGGTCCTTTCATCGGCAGTCGACGTGCTGATCGCGTCGACGCTGGCGAATCGGGGACTCGCCATGGCACCGCTGCCCTTGCTCGTCATCGGGGCCACGCTTGCGGGGGCCGTGGCCTTCGCGTTCCTGGTGGACTTCGTCAAAGTCCCTGTGTTCCGGCGTCTGGAGATCGTCTAATTGGGACCCTCCGCGTTCGCTCCAACAAATAGTGAGCGGCTCCCCATTGACCGCACGCCCCACCTGGGCGAAAGGTAGCCGCAGGTGAGCTTCGTAGGCGGGAGTCCGTCGACGTCTCGAGCCTTCGATTCCAGCAAGGACTCCACCCATGAATCGATCGACCATGCCCCGCCCGACCTCGGGTGCCATTCGGCGTGTGCGGATGCGGCGCTCGTGGCTTGCCGCGTCCTGGGCGCTTCTATCCATGGTGATGGCGGGCCTGGTCGCGTGCTCGACGACGACGCCCCAGTCGGAGAGTCAGAGCCTCGCCGAGACGCTGGCCGATTCGGGGACGAGGGATTCGGGCACGACGGACGCGGGCGCCGCGTGCGAGGCCGGCCGGATCCAGTGTAGCGGCGACACACCCCAGACGTGCGCGGACAACGGCCGGTGGGTGAGCGGTACGGCCTGCCGGGGGAGCGATCCGACCTGCGTGGACGGCACCTGCCACTGCGTCCCCGGCACGACCCGATGCGAGGGTGAGGTCCCCGATGGCGGCGAGGCCGGCGACGTCGGCGACGGCGTGAAGACTTGTGAGTCGACGGGCACGTGGAGCAAACCGTGGCCATGCGCCACGGACCTTTGCGCCGAGGGGTCTTGCACCGGCGTGACGGCGAACGACTCGAGCCCGAGCTGCGCGCCGGGTGGCGCAGGGATGACGACCTGCCCCGCCGGCACCGGCAGCGAGAGCTGCTGCGCGAGCCAAGAGGTGGCGGGTGGGACGTACTACCGGGCGTACGATTACGGCGATGCCGGCGCGACACACCAGACCTCCCCGGCGACCGTCAGCGGCCTCCGGCTCGACAAGTACCTGGTCACGGTGGGTCGGTTTCGCCAGTTCGCCAACGCGGTGTTGCCCCCCGGCGGCGGAGCGGGATGGTTGCCGGCGGAGCACGCGGGCGTCCACACGCACCTGAACGGCGGCCGGGGGCTCGTCAACGTGGGCGCCACGAGCGCCGACGGGGGGGTGGCCTACGAGCACGGGTGGGAGCAGGGTTGGGACGGTTACTCCTACGGACACGTCGACCCGACGAACGCCAACCTGAGTTGCAACGACGGGTTTGCCACATGGACGGACACGCCGGGGAACAACGAAAACCTGCCGATGAACTGCGAGACCTGGTACGAGGCCTACGCGTTCTGCATCTGGGACGGAGGCTTCTTGCCGAGCGAGGCGGAGTGGGGATATGCCGCTGCGGGGGGGAGCCAGCAGCGCAAGTACCCGTGGGGCGCGACGGCGCCGGGCACGGAGAGCGAGTACGCGATCTCCGGCAACCTCTACCAGGGCACCCCCCCCATGCATGTCGCGTCGGTGGGCACCGCGACGCTGGGAACCGGCAGGTGGGGCCAGCTCGATCTGGCCGGGGAGCTCTTCGAGTGGACCCTCGACTTGACTGGCAACTACGTCGATCCTTGCACGGATTGCAGCGTTCTTTCACCCACAGCCCCCAACCGGGTGACGCGAGGCTCGCCTTTCTACGCGTCGGTTCCTGACCCGTTCGCCTCGACACGCGGGGACCTCGAAATGGACGACCGAACCTTCTATGACGGCTTTCGGTGTGCGAGGACACCATGAACCGCCGGCCATATCGGGTAGAGCGCGAGGCCCGATCCATGCCGCGAGCCTTGAGCTCCATCCCGTGCCCGCGGCATTCACTGGGAGGCGCACGGGATCCGTTCCCGCGTGCGGTCCACTTCTTCGTTCCGCATCGATTTCAACGTGGGCTGGCTCACAAGACCCCCCCGAGCCTCTCGGCCGACATGATTCCGACCGCCGTGAGTACGTAGAGCCCGACCGTGACGAGGATGGGCCCGTCTTTGAGCAAGGTCTCGTCGGGCGACCCGCCCTCTCCCTTCTGCTCGACGAGGTAGATGTACCGGAGGACGGCGTACAGCACGTACGGGATGGTGAGCATCATCCATGTGTTCGTGCCGAGCACCGTGTAGAGGGCGTACGACACGATCGTGGCGGACGTGACGATCGCCTGGAACTGCTCGAGCATCGGTTGGCTATACTCACGCAGGTTCTTGCGAGTCCCGGCCTTGTTGCCAACCTGGACAAGCTCCGCCTTTCGCTTGGCAAAGCCGAGGAAGAGCGCGAAGAACGCCGTGCACAGGAAGAACCAGGGCGAGACGCGGACATCGATGGCCGCGGCGCCCGCGATCGCACGCCACACGTAGCAGGCGGCGAGGAACATCACGTCGAGGATGACTTTGTGCTTGAAATAAAGGCTGTAAGAGACCGTCGTGGCGAGGTAGAGCACGGACAGGACCAGGAACTTCGGCGACAGCCCATAGGCGATGCCGATGCCGCCGAGGAGGATGATCGCCATCCACGGGAGCGCGAGCCCTTGGGGCAGTGAGCCAGACGCGATGGGGCGCAGCCGCTTCTTCGGGTGCCTCCGGTCGGCCTCGCGATCGAGGTAGTCGTTGAGGACATAGCCCGACGACGAGAGCAGGTTGAACGCCAGGACCGCGAGCACGGCGCGCCCCAAGCGGTGAGGATCGAAGAACTGGCCCGAGAAGACCAGCGCTGCGGCCAACAAGCCATTCTTGGTCCACTGCTTGGGCCGCATGACCTTGAGTGCGGCAAGGACGAGCGGGTCTCGCGGGAGGTCGACCGCGGGGGCAGGGGTGGGTACCAGTTCGGGCCCGTTCATGGTTCTCGACCGAATGATCGACCGAGCCGGGCCTCCTCACAAGCCTTTCAACGATCTACCCGAAACGTGACGCGAAGGATGCATGCTTTGCTCGTATTGAGCGCGAAGAGGCGGTAGGTACCCGGGTCGGCGGGTGCGCCGAGATGACAGGCGTTGTCCGGATGCAGGGTGGAGAGGTCCGTGCTTACCGCCGCGTAGAGGGCCCACGAGCTGTCGGCCTGCTGTTGAAAATAGAAACAGTTCAAAGAAGGGTCGACGCAATCATCGTTATCCGCGTGAAGGCGCACCTTCCACGGGGTGGATGGGCCGCGCGGCCCTCTGTCGAATTGCTGGTACAGCTGCTCATCCGGACCAATGGTCGCGGGACGTCCGGCAACGGATAGCGGCAAAAACACCGAGACGGCCAATACGGCCAACCACGGAAACCACTTGGTCCCGTTGCCTTCGCGGCCATTCGTCTCCATAGGACGCGCCCGAGCACGTCACGTGCCACCCGCCCAAGAGGCGCGATTCGTGGCCGCCCGGGCTGTCCACGTCCGGGAACCGAACGGCGCGACGAGAAGAGCGTTCGCCTCCCGTACGCGCGCCCATGTGACGGATGGGAGCGCGAGTTGGGGGAGAGCCATGATCGCGTCCTGACCCGTCAGAGCATCTGAAGCGGGTCACTTGCCTCCGACGAGCGAGGCGAGCACCGCCTCCGCGTCGGTCTCCCCGCGCCACGACGGATGGCGATCCTCACGAGGACCCCGCGAGGCGCTGGCTGCGCGATGTCATCGTCGCCGAAGCGACTGAGCGTTCCAAGGCCGCGCCGGCGGTGGCGACACGATGGCGGGCGCCGCCGCCGTCGAAGACGAGGGCTTCCACGAGGAGCAGCCTTGGCCGATGATGTCCCTGCGTGCGTTACACCGAACCGCGACTCCCCACACCGCCGCTGAGCGCGGGGCACAAGCGTCTGGTCCTAACCACGTGCTGCGCCGCCGTGCTGATGGTGACGATGGACGTCACCATCGTGAACGTCGCGCTNNTGGACGATCGACGCTTACACGGTCGTCGTCGCAAGCTTTCTGATGCTCGCCGGATCGACGGGCGATCGGGCGGGACGGCGCCGCACGTTCCAGGTCGGCCTGTCGCTCTTCGGCCTGGGATCGCTTCTCTGCAGCCTGGCGCCGTCGATTGTTTCGCTCGTCGCGTTTCGAATGCTCCAGGCGCTGGGCGGAGCGATGCTCAACCCCGTCGCGATGTCGATCCTCGTGAACGTGTTCACCGACGCGAAGGAACGCGCGCGCGCCATCGGAGTCTGGAGCGCCGCCTTCGGCCTGGCGCTGG
>PLIR01000246.1 GCA_003139415.1 Myxococcales bacterium
GACGTCCACCTGACCCTTGGTGCGCGAACAGATGACCGGTTTGCCCATCGACATCGCCTCGAGGATCACGGTGATGCCGTTGTCCGTGTCGGACTCCTGCAGCGGGACGACGACGAATCGCGAGCGCGCATAGAGCTCTCGCAGATCGGTCCTCGGCATCCTGCCGATCGATACGTGGTCGCCGGCCAGGGCGGCGAATCGATCCGCACCGATGCGACGGGCGAAGCCCATTCTGTCGACGCGCACGTGGTCCGTCGCCACATGACAGTGAAGGCTGGTCCCTCGCAGGGCCTCGAGCAGCGTCGGGTAGTCGCGCATTTCCGCCCCGGCGCTGCACATCGTATCGATTGGACGCTCGCGGGGACTCCAGAAGAGTTGGTCGACGTAGTGCTTGATGAGATAAATCTTCTCCGGCGCGATCCCCAGGTGCTCGATCGCATAGTTTCGTTGCGCCGAGCTCCACGTCACGATCCCCCGCAGGCTCTGCCCGAATACGCGCATCGGAAGGCGCACCGAGGGGCGCGAAAACCAGTACATCATGGCGACGTGCGGCTTGCCGCCGCTAGACAGTGCTTGCAGGGCCATGAGCGAGAGAGTGACGCGCTCGCTCCACGTCACGATGACGTCGTACTCTTCGCGCCGTCGTTGCAGCTCTCGCGCGAGGCGAGCCCAGCCTGGCATCACTCGCCCCAGGCGCGATGGTGCCAAGCCATCGAGGATCACTTCGTCGTATCTCTTCGCGAAGAGATCCTCGAAGAGATATCCGCGCTGCTCGTTCTGCCCGGTCGGGTCACGCTCCGGCGTCTCCGTGCGGCGCCCCTGGACGGCCATGGCCATGCGTCGCTCGACCGGTTGCACGTTCTATCGCCGGTTATGGCAGATGATGTGTGAGCCCTCAAGCACCCCGCCCGCGCGCGTCCTCTGCGTCTGCGTCTCGAGGAGGCGCCTCGGATGGCGACTCAATCGCGAAACGCGCTTCGTTGCGCCCCCGCGCTCTTGGCGCCCTTGGTGCCCCGCGCGGCCGTCGCGATTAGGACGCGATTAGGAGGGGGGCCGCTTCTGCCGTCAGTGTAACTGGCGCTGGTGGAGCAATCCTGGCCGCGCGCGCTTCCCGGGTGGGGGAGTGGTGGCCAAAGGATGGTCGTGTAGTGATTGCAATTGTCTGGTTCCGGGGTATGGTGTTGGTCGATGGCGCGGGAGTCCGCCGAAGGTCGGGTAGAACGCCTAGTGGTCGAGTACGCCATCAATGTTCCGGCGGCGCGCCCCCTAGACCAGGGGCTCTCGCTGCGCGATGATCTCGCTATCGAATCGCTCTCCCTCGTGTCCCTTACGCTGCGGCTCGCTGACGAGCTCGGCGTGAGCATCGACGACCTCGATCTCGAGCTCGGTGAAGTCAAGACAATCAAAGACTTGGTGAGGGTGGCCCATACGCTCTCACGCACCAAAGACGACGAAACAACCCCACGGAGTGCACTTCAATGAACCAGGAACAAGATAATCGCGAGTCCGAGAAAACCGTCGACGAGGGGACCACCACCCAGGCCGACAACGCTCCCTCCGATGGCGAGTTCAAGCTCACCGTGCGCAAGCTGGAGATGCCCGTTCGGCCGCGCGGAGTCCTCGCCGAGTAAAGGCGCGTTCGTGGCGTTGGCGGAACGCTCGCGGTGCGGAGTTCCTCACGGCCTGGCGCACCGCGCCGAGTTGGCAACCTGACGCTTGGCGACCTGACGCGCCGGGAGTACGTATGCCCAAGGTGAAGGTAACCGCCTTTCGCTTCACTGAAGAGGAGCTCGCGCTCCTGGAGGTCATCCAGGGCCACACGGGAATCCGCTCCCGCATGGAGGCCCTGCGCGCCGTCCTTCAGTACTACGCCAAGGCCGAAGGGCTGGAGAAGGGCGAGCCGAAAGGGCCGCGAGAGCCTTCGACGTGACGGGTTCGAAGCCGGCCGTGGAGCCGTTGGAAATCCTGGCCGCGGCGGGGCGCAAGCAGCCGCTGCACTTTGGCGCGGAGAGCCGCCGTCTGTTCGGCTTCTACCATCCGCCCAAGGGGGCCCCCTGGCGCGACACCGGTGTCGTGCTCTGCAACCCGATCGGGACAGACCAGACCCGGTCGGATCGAGCTTACAGGCACCTCGCCGAGCGCCTGGCCGCGGTCGGCTTTGCTTGTCTGCGCTTCGACCTGTCCAACACCGGCGATTCGGGAGGCGACGGGCTCGCTTCCGGGGTCGTTCGTGACTGGATCGACGATGTCCGCGTGGCAACCGACGAGCTGCGCGCGCGCTCCGGGGCACGATCCATCGCGCTCGTCGGTCTCCGGCTGGGGGCGACGATCGCACTCACGCAGGCGGCCGAGTCGGGCGGCGTGGATTCCCTGGTGTTGTGGAATCCTTGTCTGTCGGGGAAGGCCTTCATCAGCGAGGTCACTCGACTCCATAAGATGTATCTGCGCATCGAGCCGCAGATGGCCACAGCGGTGCCTCATGCGGCCGACGGTGAGGAGGCTCTCGGGTGCTTTCTCCCGCGCAGCGTCGTCGATGAGCTGTCGCAGATCGACCTGCTTCAGACCGCGCGCCGGCCGGCGCGTAGGACCCTTATCGTCGACGCCGCCGCAAGTCCGGGCCAATCCGCCCTGATTGAGCGGCTGCGCGAGCTCGACGCCTCGCCAGAACTCCAGATTCACCCGGGGCACAAGTTCCTGATTACGGTCTCGCACCGGTCGTTGGTGCCAGACGAGCCCATCGACGCGATCGTTGCATGGCTCGCGAACGGCCACCCGCTGGCGAACGCCGCCGAAATCCCCAGGCCTCTGTCCACCAAGGAGGGTCCCTCGGGCGAGCGGGCCGTTGTCGTCCGGGCGCAGGGCCGTCCTCTCTTCGGCATTCTCACGCCCGCCCAGCC
>PLIR01000128.1 GCA_003139415.1 Myxococcales bacterium
CGGGCGCGGGCGCGGACGCAGGCGCGGGGGTGACGCCAAGCGCGAGCGTAGGCATCTTGATCGGAAACCGGGCGGCTTCGTGCGCGTACTCTGGGCACATGGGAAAGACGTCTCGCTCTGTGCTGGCCACGGCCCTGCTTGTTGGCTGTTTCTCCTGCAATTCGCGTTCGGCCATCGCGGGGGACGGGTCGTCCGCGTACGCGCCTCCCACGGGCACGCCGGGGGCGAACCCGGGGCACGCTGGGGCCGGGACGCCCCTCACGCCTGCCCCCGGCGACGAGCTGGCAGCGTTCGCGGAGGGGTGCTTCTGGGGCTCCGAGGACACGTTCCGGCACGTCGCCGGGGTCGTGGCGACGGCCGTGGGATACTCGGGCGGGCACACGACGAAGCCGAGTTACGAGGACGTCTGCTCGCACACGACGGGGCACGCCGAGACGGTCCTTGTCGAGTACGACCCGAAGAAGGTGACCTACCCGCAGCTCCTGCAAGTCTTCTGGAACTCGCACGATCCGACGACGCTCAACCAGCAGGGCCCCGACGTTGGCGATCAGTACCGGAGCGAGATCTTCACGTTCTCGAAAGACCAGGATGCGGCGGCGCGCGCTTCGCTCACGGCCGAGCAGGCGCACTACCGCGACAAGATCACGACGGTAGTCGCGCCGATGGGCGTGTTCTGGAAGGCCGAGGGTTACCACCAGCAATACGACGAGCGCACGGGGCGCCACTCTTGTCCGCTGCCCAACCGCCTCAAGGGGGCCTGAGCACGTCGCCGGGGCGTCCCCGGACAGCTCGAAACGTCCGCGGACGGACGGCGCTCCTCAGAAAGCCGCTGATTCGCGCGGTCGCGGATCGGGCACGCCCGGTGCTTTGAGTTCGGTCGCGGCTGCGCCGGCGCGCCGGTGCCCCCTCCCCGCGCCCTGAAAACCTGGGCCCGGCGCAGCCGCTCTTTTGAGCAACTCGACGCGCTTATTTCTGCCCGTGTCCGGGGCCAATGACGCCGCGCACCGCGACGGCGACGTCGAAGTCCTCCACGTGCGGCGGATGATGACAGGAAATGCATACGGAGGGCGCGGGGCTCGCCACGATGCGCGCTTTGTCCGTCGGGTTCTGCACGTGCATGGATCCGGGGCCGTGGCAGTCCTCGCACTGCACGTCCTTCAGCTTGTCGACGTGCGTGACGGAGCTTCCCCCCGGCTTTTCGTATCCCGTCACGTGGCAGCCGACGCAGTCCAGGTTGAACTCTTTGAACTGCGTCGACAGCGTCGCGTACGCGTGCGCGTGAGCGGTGCGGTTCCACACTTCACGCGGTCCGGGGTGGCACGTCGAGCAGACGTCGATGCCCACGAACCCGGGCTGTTCCGGGGCCCGGGGCGGCGGCAGGCGATCGGCAAACGAGGTTCGATTGTGCTCGTCGACGGCCTTGTAGTATGCGGCCATGTCGGTCTCGATGAGCGAGTCTTTGCCGAGGGACTCGCGGATCTCCTGCACCGAGTAGCGAAAGAAGCTCCCCGCGGGCGGCGCGGGGCGGCGGTCCAGGGCGTCCCGCTCCGCCTCGAGCGCAGAGAGGTCCTTGCGGCGCGCGTCGACGTCGGCGGCGTTCACGGTCTTGTCCCGCGCCCACGCCGCGATCTTGGCGTGCAGATCGTCGATGCGACGGGCGAGGTCTTCGCGGCGTTCGGAGAGCTCGAGGCCCGTGCCGTCGGCGAATTTCACGAGCTTGCCGGGTTGGGCAGGTTCGCGCAGGTAGAGATCGAGCACCGCGACGGTCTGGAGATGATTGGCGCTCTGCGCGATGAGGACGTCCCCCACGCGCTCGCCCTGCGGCGCGGTCGCGTTGGCGTCGCCGTCCGCCTTGGGCGATCCAACGAGGACGGCGGTAAGTTCGGGGATGGCATCGGCGATGCGCTTCGCTTCGCCCCGGCCGGCGGCCGCCAGCGCCACGAGGACGTTGGCGCCCTGACGCTTGGCCGCGTCCACGCCGGCGCGGACGACTTGCTCGGGACTCTGAGTGCCAGCCCCCGCATCCGCCGCGCCCGGCGCAGGGGGAGCGTACCCGACGAAGCCGATCTTCAGGCCGCCTACATCGCGGACGACGAACGAGACGAATGGGGGTTCTTCCGGCCGGGCGACGATCGCGTCGGCCCCCGCCGCGCTCGCCAGCTGCCCGAGGCCATCGCGACCCGTGTCCCAATCGTTGAGCCCGGGGGCAAAGGCGGCGAGATCCAGGCGGCGCATCACGCGAGCGATCGTCTCGGCCTTGGCGCGATCCTGGTCGGCGTGGTCGGAGGTCAGCCTCGGGTCCATGAAGAAGAGAGGCCCGGCCGCTGCGACGACGGACGAGACGTGCGCCGCATCGGCCATCCCCCCGCTCCGCCGCGCCCAGGCGCCAAACTTGTCCAGGCCCCCCAGCTGATCCTTGGTGCACCCGCAGGGCTCGAGGGCGCCGGCGAGATCGCTTACGAGGTACAGGCGCGCGGTGGGCGCCCCCGGGTCGACCGACTCCATCGGCGAAGGCCGAGCAACTGCCCCCGGGCCCGTCGACCGGCAACCCTCGCACGCCGCAAGGCCGATCATCGCTCCCGCCAGGACGCCGAGAGCGCGCAGCCAAAGGACGAGGTGGCACATGAGGAACGTGGGCTCGGCGTCGGCGCGAGAGCTCATGGCGTCGAGTGAGGCGCGGGAGCGCAGCGATCTCGTGTCTCGAGGGCCTCGAATAGATACACTCTCCCCGGCAATGACGTCGGGAGAAAACCCAAGGGGTCGCGGAGTTCCACGACCGCTGTCGGGCGGCCCGCTCAAGTTTGGTCCCTTTCTACTCGAGGCACGCCTGGCCGTCGGCGGTACAGCCGAGGTGTATCTGGCCCAGCCGCTCGACCCGGGAGCTCAACCCCGCAAGCTCGTCGTCAAGCGGCTGCTGCCCCACTTCATGTCCGACCCAGAAGGGCGCACGATGTTCGAGCGCGAGGCCGCGCTGCACGGCGCGGTCTCGCACCCCAACGTGGTGCGCGTGTTCGGTTCGGGCTCCGTGGGCGACGAGCCATGGCTGGCGATGGAGTTCGTCGACGGCTGCGACCTGTTCCGGCTTCTTCGGCGCCTCTCGAGCGGGGGTCGAACGCTCGGCCCGTCGGTGTCGGTCCACATCACGCGAGAGCTGCTCCTCGGGCTCAGCAGCGCGCATACGGCGCGTGATCCCTCGGGAACACCGATGGCCATCATCCATCGCGACGTGACGCCGTCGAACATTTACCTCTCCACCGACGGCCGGGTGAAGCTCGGCGACTTCGGCATCGCGCGATCCGCAACGCGCGCGACACTCGCCACCGAGGGCGGCGCGATGTTGAAGGGCAAGTTCGCCTACCTCGCGCCCGAGCAGGTCGCGAGCGAGCCGTTCGATCAGCGGGCCGACCTGTTCTCGACGGCCGCGGTCCTCGTGGAGATGATGCTGGGGCGGCCTCTCTTCGCCGGCAGCGGCCAGCTCGCGGTGCTCCTCGCCATCCGCGACTGCCGGATCGATCCGCTCCGTGAGGCGCGCGCGGTGCTTCCGCCGGGGCTCTTCGAGGTGCTGGAGCGTGCGCTCGCGCGCGACCCTGCGGCAAGGTTTCCGACGGCCATGGACCTCTCGCAGGCGCTCGAGCCGTTCGACGCGAACCCGGCGGCGGCGCGCGCGGAGCTCGGCGCGCTCGTGCGCTGGGTCCAATCTGCGCCGTCGACCGACCAGATGCAGGCCGTCCGAGAAGACGCACTGCCTCCGCGCCCGGCCCCGCCCCCTGTCCAGCCTCACACGCCCGTCGCGTCCGCGCCCGCGCCGCCGGCGGCCCCTCCGCCGCCGACGACGACGTTCGAAGACGAGGAAAACGAGTCGGATCGCAACACGAGCGAGTACGCGCCGATCCCGTCGTACGTCACCACCGCGAGCGGCGGGAAGCTGGGGCCCTGGGCCTTCGCGCGCCTGGTAGAGGCCGTGGCGACGGGCCAGATCGGGCGCGGCGATCACGTCGACTTCATGGGGCGGGGCCCGGCCCCGCTGATGGCAATCGAGGAGCTCGCGCGTTTCCTTCCGGCGATGAGCGCCGCGACGACCAACCGCGTCGCGGCGGTCGGATCGCCCGATTTCGCCGACGACGTCTCGCTCGAAGCCCTGATGACGGTCTTTCTGAGCGTCCTCGAGTCGGACGCCACGGGCGTCTTGTTCGCCGAGGGTCCGACGGAGTCGCGTCGCATGACGCGCGCCGGCGACGTCCTGGGGGAGACGGGGCGCAAGGAGCTCTACTTCGTCGACGGCAAACTCCACCACGTCGCCTCGAGCAACGCGAGCGAGCTCCTCGGCGAGTTCCTCGTCCGGCGCGGAAAGATTTCGCGCACCGAGCTCGAGTTCGCCCTCGCGGTGCTACCGCGGTATGGGGGCCGAATGGGCGATACGCTCATCGCGCTGGGCCTCGTCCCCTCGCTCGAGATCTTCCGCGCCATCCGTGACCAGGGCAGCGATCGCCTCGTCGACCTTTTCCAGTGGCACACCGGGACGCTCGCGTTTTATCGCGGCCAGACGGCGCCCCACGTCGAGTTCCCGCTCGACCTGGCGCTCCCTCCGCTCCTTCTCACGGGCCTGAACGTCGTCGATCCGAACGGTCAGGCCGCGGGGCAATGGACCGCGCGCATCGACCAAGCCGCCAAACGACCTCGCCCCGTCCGCTAGACGGGCTTGCTGCAGGTCGGGCAGAGGGTCGAGCCTTTGTCGAGGGGCTGGCCGCAGTCGGCGCAGCGGCCCGGCTTCGGCTGCGCGATCTCGGGGACGCTCATCTGGCGAAGGCGCGCGAACCGGCCCAGCGCGTCGAGGAGGTTCGCGTTCGCGCTGTTGGCGGGGACGACGTGGGTCTCGACGCCCACGATGATGATCTCCGGCGCCGACGCGAACGGAAGCCTTTGCGTCGGCGGGGGCGTGTCGACGAGCTGCCCCGGAGGCCGGTTCGACACGCGGCGCTGCGGCGGCACGTCCGTCTCGCGGCACTTCAGGACGACGGTCGCGATGTTGTCATGCGCGCCGGCGGCGAGCGCCGCGTCGATGAGCGCGCGCACGTGATCGCTCGGCGCACCGGGTGCCTGGAGGATGCCCTCGATCTGTTCGTCGGACAGCGCTCCGCTGAGCCCGTCCGAGCAGAGCAAGAACACGTCGCCGTCGAACGCCCGCATCGAACGCACCGGCACCCGCAGCGACTCCTCCATCCCGAGGGCGCGCGTGATGATGTTCTGGGGCATCCGCTCGACGAGGGCGTCGTCGGCATCGGGGTGCGTCTCGAGCACGTCGACCATCAGCGAGTGATCGGTCGTCAATCGCTCGAGGATCCCCTGACGCATCCGATAGCAGCGGCTGTCGCCGACGTGCGCCACGTGGACCATGTCTCCTTCTGGCGAGAAGGCGAGAGCCACGACCGTCGATCCCATGCCGTGGTACTTCTTCGCGCGCTTGGCGATGTCGACGATCTCGGCGTTCGCACTGTGGATGGCCGCCGAGAGACGCCGGGCGATCGTCCAGAGGCCGAACTGATCGATCTCGGGCCGCTTGATGAGCGAGCTCGCTGTCGTCTCGAAGAGGTTCGCGACCGTCGTCGTGGCGAGGGCGCTGGCGATGTTGCCGGCGTTGTGCCCCCCCGCTCCGTCGGCCAGCACGAACAGGCCGAGCTCGGGCCGGAGCAAAACATGATCCTCGTTGTGGTCGCGCTGCCCGATGTCGGTGCCTCCCGCGGCCACCGGCGCAAGCACGCGCGTCGTCAACACCGGGTCGTCGGCGCCCGAGCTGACGGCGGAGTTCTGCGGCATGTCCCCCAACTATACCGGTTTTCGCGTCATTTCAGCTCGGCGACTTGCTCGCCGAAAATACGCTCGATCCCCGACAGGAGCGCATCCCCCACATCGACTCGCCAGGCGTCCCCCAGGGCGAGCTGCACCTCCGCACCGTCGGCGAAGCTCACGTACATGGCGACCGGGCAGGTACCCTTGGACGCCGAGAGGACCCGCGCGAGGCCAGAGAGATCGGTCGCGCCCGTTCGCTCGGCGCGCACGCGGATGGCGATGGCCCGCGTGTCCGCGCGAACCGCGTCGGCCAGGGGCTGGACTTCGTTCAACAAGATCGTCGGCTCGCGGGCCGCGTCGCCGTCGTCTTCGCCGTCGTCGCCGCGCTGGGGGAAGCTCACCTTTCCCGTCACGAGCACCGGTTCGCCCCCGGCAAGCAGGTGCGCGTACTGGTCGATGTCGCGGGCACGCAGCTTCACGTTCACGCGGCCGGTGAGGTCCTCGAGATCGAAGAACGCCACCTTGCCGCCGCCGTCCTTGAAGATGCGCTCGCGGTAGCCCTCGACCATACCGGCGAGCTTCACTTGCGCCCAGTCCTCCGCCGTCGCGCAGGTCGAGATGGGGACCGCCCCGACCTTGGCGAGCCCGGCGTCGCCCTTCATGTATCGCTCGAGCGGATGGCCCGAGACGTAGAAGCCGAGCGCCTGCCTTTCGCGCACGAGGAGCTCGCGGCGATCCCATGGATCGCACTCCGCGTAGTCCCCCGCGCTCGGCGCCGACGCCGACTGACCGGGCGCCGCGTCGAACAGGCCGAAGAGGGTCGTCTGGCCGGCCTCGCGGTCTCGGCTCGCCGCGCGCGATCGCTCGAGCGCCACGTCGATCGACGCGAAGGCACGCGCCCGCGAGACACCGCGCTCGGCGAGCGCCGCGTCGAACGCGCCGCACTGCACGAGCGCCTCGAAGATGCCCTTGTTGACCCGCTTCGCGTCGATGCGCGCGGCGAGATCGAACAGGTCGGCGAACCGGCCGCCCTGGCGCGCCTCGAACACGGCCTCGAGCGCCGCGCCCCCGAGCCCGCGCACGGCGCCCAGGCCAAAGCGGATCTGCGGGCCGAGCGCGTCCTTGATCCGGTCGGCGCGGCGGATTGGCTTCGCGCCGTCCGGGTGCGTGTAGACGACTTTGAACTCGGTGCCGCTCTCGTTGACGTCGGGCGGCAGGACGGTAACCCCCATCGCACGGGCGTCGGCGATCGTCCGAACGACCTTCTCGATCCGCTCCTTGTCGCTCGTGAGGATCGCGCAGAGAAGCTCGACGGGGTAATGCGCCTTGAGCCACGCCGTGTGGTACGTGATGAGCGCGTATGCCGCGGAGTGACTCTTGTTGAAGCCGTAGCCCGCGAAGTACTCCAAGAGACCGAAGATCCGCTCGGCCTCCGCCTCGACGACGCCGTTCTTCTTGGCGCCGTCGACGAAGACGCTCTTCTGCTTGGCCATCTCCTCGGGCTTCTTCTTGCCCATCGCGCGCCGGAGCAGATCGGCGCCGCCGAGCGTGTAGCCCGCGAGGCGCTGGGCGATCTGCATCACCTGCTCCTGGTAGACGATGACCCCGTACGTGGGCGCCAGCAGCTCGTCGACGAGGGGGTGCAAGCTCGCGATGGCCGCGCGCCCGTGCTTCCGATTGACGAAGTCCTCCACCATCCCGCTGCCGAGGGGGCCGGGCCGGTATAGGGCCACGGCAGCGACGACGTCCTCGAAGCCGTCGGGCCGCAGATCCTTGAAGAGCTGCTGCATGCCGCTCGACTCGAGCTGGAACACGCCCTTCGTCTCGCCCGACGCCAGCAGCTTGTAGGTCGCGGCGTCGTCCATGGCGATGCGCGACAGGTCGAGGGTGCGCCCGTCGCGGACGAAATCCGGCCGCTCGTTCACGAGGCGCACGGCGATGTCGAGCACCGTGAGCGTCTTCAGGCCCAAGAAGTCGAACTTGACGAGGCCCGCGAGCTCGACGTCGTCCTTGTAGTACTGGGTGACGAGGACGGCCGCGTCGCCCGCGGCCGCCGCCGCCTTCGACGCCTCCGCACGAAAGACCGGCACGTGGTCCCACAGCGGCCCTTCGCTGATGACGATGCCCGCCGCGTGCTTGCCCGCGTGGCGCGTCAGGCCCTCGAGCTTGCGCGCCTGGTCGAGCAGCTCGCGGATCCGGTTGTCGCGCTCGTACATCGCCTTGAGCTTGGGCTCGATCTCGAGGGCCTCCGCGATGGTGTACGTCTCGGCCGGCGTCTTCCGGGGGATGAGGTTGGCGATCTGCTGCGCCTCGGTGGGCGTGATGCCGATGCACCGGGCGACGTCCTTGACGACGCTCTTGCTCTTGAGCTCCGCGAACGTCGCGATCTGCCCGACGCTCGTCTCGCCGTACTTTTGCTGGACGTAGGCGATCACCTCGTCGCGGCGATCCATGCAGAAGTCGATGTCGAAGTCCGGCATGCTCACGCGCTCGGCGTTGAGGAACCGCTCGAAGATCAGGTTGTACGGGATGGGGTCGATGTCCGTGATGCGGAGGGCATACGCCACGATCGACCCCGCGCCCGAACCCCGGCCCGGCCCGACCGGGACGCCGATCTCTTTGGCGTGGCGGATGAAGTCCCAGACGATGAGGAAGTAACCCGAGAAGTTCATCCGCGCGATGACGTCGAGCTCCGTCTCGAGGCGCTCGGCGTACGCTTGGCGGTCGACGCGCTTGCCCTGCACCGCGAAGTCCTCGAGGCGCCGGGCCAGGCCTTCACGGGACACGTGCCGGAAGTAGCCAGCGACGTCGTACCCCTCGGGCACGGAGAACGTCGGGAGCATCGCCTCGCCCAGCTTGAGCGAGACGCGGCACTTCTCCGCGACCTCGAGCGTCGCCCGCACCGCCTCCGGGTGCGACGAAAACGTCTGCGCCATCTCCCCGGCGGACTTGAGGTACATCTCGCTCGAGCCGTGGTGCCGCTCCTTGGCCTCGTCGAGGGAGCGGCCCGTCTTGATGCACGACAGGTAGAGGTGCGCCTCGGCGTCGGCCCGCTCGGCGTAGTGAACGTCGTTGGTTGCGACGAGGGGCAGGCCCACTTCGCGCGCGAGCTTCGTCAGGATGTCGCCGAGCACCGGCTGCTCGGGAAGACCGTGGTCCTGCAGCTCGACGTAGAGGTTGCCGGGCTCGAACGCGTCGCGCAGCGCACCGAGCGTCTCGCGCCCGAGCGCCTCGCCCTCTTCGAGGATGGACTGCGCGACGACGCCCCCCATGCACCCGGTAAGCCCGACGAGGCCCTTCGATCGCGACGCGATCTCGTCCATCGACAGCGGCCCCGCTTTCACGTGCGCGCGGGACACGAGCCAGATGAGGTTCTTGTAGCCGTCGGCGCTCGCGGCCAAGAGCGGAAGGTGGCACGGCCGCCCTCCGCGCCCCGCCACGTCGACCTCGCACCCGAGGATCGGCTGGACCTTGGCCTCCTTCGCCGCCTTGTAAAACGTAATCGCGCCGAACATGTTCCCGTGGTCGGTCACGGCCACGGCGCGCATGCCGGCCGCCGCCACCCGCGACACCAGATCTTTCACCTTCACCGCTCCGTCGAGCAGCGAGTACTGGGTGTGGACGTGGAGGTGGACGAACTCGGCGGGCGGCATGAAGCGCGGCGGCGGGGATCGCTACCGGCGATCGCGCGAGGACGCAAGGCACGGGCGCAGCTAGGTCGCCACGCGCCGGAAACTCCGCACGCTGAGCGTCACGAGGACGACGCTCATCGCGACCAGCGCGAGCACGTGCGGCATGAGCTCGAGGGGCCCGGCGTCGCGCAACACCACGCCGCGCATGATCTCGATCATGTGCGTCGCCGGCAGCAGAAGGCCGATCGCGTAGAGCACCGGCGGCAGGCCGGCCATGGGGAAGATGTAGCCGCTCAGCATGAACGACGGCAGCATGAACATCTGCGCCATCTGCGTCGCCCCGGCCTGCGTCGATGCCCGCGTGGAGAGAAATAGCCCCAACGATACCAGCGCGAACAAGTACACGAGCGCCATCGCGAAGAGGAACACCAGATTGCCCCGGATGGGCACTTGGAACCCGAACCGCATCGCGAACAGGATGAGCGTCATCTCGGCCACCCCGACGACCAGATACGGCGCCACCTTGCCGAGCATCAGACCCACCGGATCCACCGGCGTCACGAGGAGCTGCTCGAACGTACCTTGCTCCCGCTCGCGGACGATCGCCACCGTCGTCAGCACCGTGGCCACCATCATCAGGATGATCGCGATGAGGCCGGGGATGATGTAGTTCGCCGTCCGGCCGTCCGGGTTGAAGAGGACAATGGGCTGCAGCTGCAGGCTCCCCTGCCCGGGCGCCGCGTACTTGCTCATCACCCGCGCGAGGTCCTGCGCCGCGAGCCCGCTCACGGCCGCGAGCGCCTGCGCGCTCACGGTGGAGTCCGACCCATCGATGAGCACGAGCACCGGCGCGTCCTCGTCCCGCGCGCGCTTGTCGTGATAGTCGGGCGGGATCACCAGGCCCACGCGCGCGTGGCCCGCGGCGATCTCGGTGCGCGCTTCCCGCGGATCCGTAGTCACCCGCTCGATGTTGAAGGTACGCGTGGCGCGCAGCTGGTCCATGAGCTCGCGGCTGGCCTGCGATTCGTCCTGGTCCACGACCACAGTGGGCAAATCGTGCACGGTCTGGTCGATGAACCCGAAGAGCGTCAGCTGAAAGAGCGGGATCATCATCGTGATGACGAGCGTGCGTCTGTCGCGCACGATGTGCGTGAACTCCTTGCGGAGGACGGCGACGAACGAGTCCCACACGGCTCACCTCCCTCGTCAGACTCGTTGTGGCAGCGGCAGGCCGCCGGGTGGCGCCTGGGGTTCGGCCCGCGCGTTCGCCTGTTGCTCCGTGAGCGTGACGAACACGTCCTCGAGCGACGCCGTGATCTCGCGGATCTGCGCGTTGTCGAACCCCAAGGCCCGCATCTCGGCCAAGATGGCGGCGTCGGGGACCTTCGCGTCGACCAGCGCGTGGACGCACTGACCGAAAATCGTCGCGCTGTCGCAAAACGGCTGCTGCTGCAGCCAGGCGAGCGCCCGCGCGGTGCGACTCGTCTCCACCTCGATCCGGCGTCGCCCAGGCCGGTTCACCGCGGGCATGGCCTTGAGCGCGTCGGGGGTGCCGCTCACGATCATCCTCGACAGGTACAGGTAGCCGACCTCGCCGCAGCGCTCGGCCTCGTCCATGTAGTGCGTCGTCACGAGCAGCGTGATCCCCTCTGCGGCCAGCGTGAAGAGCAGGTCCCACAGCTCCCGCCGGGCGACCGGATCGATCCCCGCCGTGGGCTCGTCGAGGAAGATGACGCGCGGCTCGTGCATCAGCGCGCTGCCGAGGGCGAGGCGCTGCTTCCACCCTCCGCTGAGGAGCCCCGCTCGCCGGTCCAAGTACGGCCCGATGTGCGTCAGATCGATCGCCACCTGCCGGCGCTGCCGGAGCCGGTCGCCGCGAAGGCCGTAGATGCGCGCGTAAAAGTCGAGGTTCTCCTTCACGGTGAGGTCCGGGTAAAGCGAGAACTTTTGGCTCATGTACCCGATGCGCTTGCGGATCTCGCGCCCGTCGGTCGACACGTCGTACCCAAGGACCGTCGCGCGCCCCGCCGTGGGCGCGAGCAGGCCGCAGAGGATGCGGATGAGGGTCGACTTGCCCGACCCGTTGGGACCGAGCAGGCCATAAATGGTGCCCGGCTGCACCTCGAGGTTGACCGCGTCGAGCGCCGTGAAGTCGCCGAACTTGCACGTCACCTGGTCGACGGCGATGGCCGGACCGCTCACCTGGGCACCGTGATGAACGCGGCCATGCCGGCGCGCAGGTCGTCCTTGCCCTCGCGCAGGCCGATGCGCGTGCCGAACACCTGGTCGGCGCGCTCGTCGGCCGTCTGGAGGTTTCGTGGGGAGTACTCGCCGACGCTGTTGATGTGCTCCACGACGCCCATGAACGCGCGGCGCGGGAATGAGTCCACGGTGATGGGCACCTGCTGCCCGACGCGCACGTGCCCGACGAGCGTCTCCGGGACGTAGATGCGCACGTAGAGCTGGTCGTCCTCGAGCAGCGTCGCGGCTGTGGCGTTGGGCGCGAGGATGTCGCCGGGGCGCAGATCGAGCGACTCGACCCTCGCGGGGCGGGGCGCTTTCACCGCGAGCTCGTCGATCTTGATGCGGACCTGTTCGAGCTGGGCGGCGACGCCGTCGACCGTCGCGCGCGCGGCCTTCAAGTCCTCGACCCGCGTGCCGATGACGACGAGCTTGGCGCTGGCCTGGGCCTCCTGAGCGCGCGCCGCCGCCTGGGCGATGTCCTCTTCACGCTCGCCGTTCTGCAGCTCGTTGAGGGTCTCCTTGGCGTTGTCGCGCTGGGCGACGGCGCCCCGCAGCACCGCGTCGGCCGTGTCGAGCTCGGCCTGCGAGATCGATCCGCTCGCCCCGAGCCGGTGCGCGCGATCGGCGTCGAGCTGCGCCTTGTCGAGCGCGACCTGCAGCGCGACGAGCCGGGCCTTGGCGCCCTGGATCTCCTCGACGCGCGCGCCGCGCTTGGCCTCTTTCAGCGCCGCGACGGCCGTCGCCGCCTTCGCCCTCGCCTCCTCGATCTCCTCGGGGCGCGAGCCCTTCTCGAGCTTCTCGAGGTTGGCCTGCGTCTGCTCGAGCTGCGCCTCGATCTGCTGCCGCGTCGCTTCGAGGTCCCCCGGCTCGAGCACGACGATCGTCTGCCCCGCCTGGACGCGATCGCCCTCCCGGACCAGGACGTCTTTCACGCGCCCGCCCGTCCGCGACCCGACCGAGATCGTGCGCGCCTCCACCGTGCCGCTCCATTCGTAAGGGCGCGTGCGCTGGTACGCGCGGTAGCCGCCGTAAGCTGCGATGGCCAACGCAAGGACGGCGAGCGGCAAGAGGCGTCGCGAACTCTTGCGCGATTTCGCATCCTGGTCCGGGACGGCGGCGGTCTGGGTCACCAAGCGGCCCTACTCTCCTCTTTCCTCGGGCGTTGCGGGGCGGAGAGTTCAGGCAAGACCGAGCGCCATAGCGCCTCGCACTGTAGCGCCCGCTGCGCGAAGGGCCGTGATAACTTCGTCAATCGGGCAGGAGGCGCGGAAGGACGATGGCCATGGGTGGCGCACTCGAGGCTCGCAATTGCCCCAACTGCGGCGCGGCGCTCCACGCCCGTGCCGCCGCCTCGAACCGACTGACATGCCGCTACTGCGGGCATGCGTTCGAGCTCCCCCGGGCGCCGGCGCCCCCTCCGCGGCAGGTCGTCTTGAACATCCCTCGCGACCTCTCGAGGGAGGTCGCTGCGGCGCAGCGGGTCGTCTCGTCGCTCATCACGTTTGCGGTCGTCATCGGCGTGCTCGTCGCGGTCGGCGGCGGCATCCTGGCCACGAGGGCCGCTTCCAAGGCCAAGGGCAGCGCGTTGGCCGCCCTCTCCGCGATCCCTGGGATGCCGAACATCGCCCTTCCGCTCGCGCGCGCCGATTTCTTGTGGGATACGGTGGCCGGACCGCCAATCCCCGTGCCGGCCGCCTCGGGCAGCGAGAGCGTGATCGGCCGCATCCGCAAGCGGCCGGGCGACGAGCTGTGGATTGCCTCGTTCGAGGGGGCGAACTTCGCGCAGACCTGGGCGGTTGGCCCGTTCGGCACGTACTCGGAGGGCTACCGGTCGACGTTCATGGCCGTGGTCGGCAAGAGCGTCGTTGTGACCGACTACCGGGCCAACGTCCACGTGTACGACGTCTCGACGGGGCACGAAGTGCACACGCTGAAGCTCTCGGACCGGGTGAAAGCCATGTGCAGCGCCCCGGACGGCAAGCCCCAAGTCTGGATCGAGCAGAACGACGAGAGGACCGGCCTCGTCGACGCCGCGACCGGCACGACGACGCCCGCCGCGCGGCCCGCGTGGTGCCCGAACGATTGGGCGACGAGAAACGACTGCCGCGGATGGCTCAAGCGCGGGGCGCCCGTCTCGCAGTGCCGCGGACCCGAGGCGGCGCCCAAAGTGCCCGCCTTCGAGGCGCTCAACGTCCTCGAGGACAGCGACGTCGCCGTGGCGCTCGGGAAGAAACACCCGGGGACGGCGGTGCCGATGGCGGTCGGCTTCGACCCTCAGACACACGCCGTCCGGTGGGAGCACCCGGTCCCCTCGGGCGATCTCGCGTCGGCCGCGGAGAGCGGGGGCGTGGGCTTGATGGACGCGCTCGCCGGCGGTCGCTTCGTCACGCCTTACCAGACGACGCCGCGCGGCTGGCACTTCACCGCGTTCGACGGCCGCTCCGGCGACCGGCTCTGGGACGTCGAGCTGCAGAAGGTCTTTGGCGTCGACAACCCCGAGGGGTTCAGCCTCTCCCCCACGCGCGTCTACGTCATGCGAACGAGCTCCGTCGAGGTCTACGACGCAAAGACCGGGAGCCTCCTGGGGACCCTCGGGCAACCGTAGAGCGTTTGCGCCGGCGCCCCCTCCCTGCTGTCATCCTGAGGCCGAAGGCCGAAGGACCCCACAGGCACCGAGTATCCGAGCGCGCAATGGGGTCCTTCGCTTCGCTCAGGATGACAGAAAAGGGGCGCTAGTCTTCCGCGCCGCCGTCGACCACCGCACCTTCGGCGCCACCGTCCGAAGAGGTTCCCGCCTCACTGCCGCTTTCCAGATCCTGGTCGAATTCGAGAGTCACGCCCGCGTCCAGCCCGCCGGCGTCCGGCGCGGCGAAGTGCGATACCAGGTTCGCCCACGCCCTGCTCCGGTCGACGCAGTGGAGCGTCTCCTCGAGCGCGGCCGTCGTCGCGTAGTTCATGATGGCGTTGCCGGTGGTCTCCCCCAGGTAGCTGCTGCTGCAGTCGAAGAGGAGGCGGCCCACGGCCGCGACGCCGCAGACGTCGTACTGCTCGCCGGCCTGCTCGATGTTCTGTCCCTGGGTGTTCGTGAGGTAGCAGAGGTCCGTCGGCACGAGGTGTCCGTCGTTCGGGATGCCGACCAGGCGCTTGGGCGCCGGTGACGAGCCGTACGAGGTCACGTCGTCCATGAACGGGATGACCTTGTCGCTCTCGCCCGCCATGATGAGCACCGACTTGAGCGTACTCGAAGGGCTGACGGCCGACGGCGTCGCCAGCGGCATGTCCACCTCGACGTTGGGTTTGCCGCTGAAGGACGCCGCGTCGCCCGCTCCCTGGCTGTGGCCTGAGATGGCGATGCGCGTCATGTCGATCGAACCCGCGAGGAAGCCCAGATCCCCCGACGGAGTCGTCAGCGCGCCGATCTCCGCGTCGACGTCGCGGCTGACGTCCTGCGCGATGCCGCTGCCGGGGCACGGACCGTTCGCGGCCGCGCCGAGGAGTTCGCCGGCCTCCGCCAGCGAGTCTTCCATGTCGAGCCCCGGGTGATCCGCCGCGACGACGATGAAGCCGCGGCTCGCCCACTGCACCGCCTCGCTGCCCGAGCCGATTCGGATGGAGCCTGTGCCATGGATGAAGATGACCGCCGGGTAGGGCCCGTGCGTCGCGTCGAGGGGAAGGTTGGGGTAGCAGCCGGACTGAAACTGGGTCGCTACCGCCGAGTCGGGGACTTTGGACCGCTGGCTCGGCGGGAGCCAATCTCGAAAGTCGTATGTCTTCTGCGTCTGTCCGACCTCGCTGCCGATCGTCGCCGGGTACCATATCTCCGTCGTCAGGCTGAACCCAGTGCCGGGCGCGCCGCCGTCCATGCCCGTCACGCCTACGCCGCCGTCCGCGGGGCCGCCCCCATTGACCGGGATGAAGACCGTCTGCACGCCGACCGGCCACGGACCTGGCAGCGACGGATCGTCCGGAACCGACAAGAGCCTCGTCGTACCGCACCCCGCCGTCTCCACCGGGACGACGGCCGCATCGGGCGGGCTACTGGCGCCCGCGCTGCTCTTGCTCGAGCAGCCCTCCACGGCGCACATCGCGGCGAGCGTGACGAAGGCGGCGACTTCTCGAACCATGGGTGCATTTGTAGCTGCAGGAGCCGACCTCGGATCACAACAATCGTGGTGTCGTCCTCTTTCGTTGCCAGCGCGCCCCAAAGGCCGTGTGCTTGCAGGCTCAGGAGCTGACCCGTTACACTCGAGTTTTCCGTGGCTAGCGGCATCGGAGCGAGGCCGCGCCGGAAGGGGATCCCTACCTTGCGTAAGTCAGCATTCGCCGTGCTCCTCGCCGTGCCGGTGGCTTCGGCCTGCACCAGTCTCTTGGGCGATTTCACGAGCTCCGGCATCGTCGGCGGCGGGCCGGACGCGACGACCGACGACGGAGGCACCCTCGCCGTCGACGGCTCGATGTCGCAGCGGGACGGCGCGACCCTCTCCGACGGGGGCGCGACGAACCGCGACGGGGCGACGGGCTCCGAAGCCGGCCCCGATGCCGCCCCGGCGCCCGCGCTCCTCGCATGCGCCGAGGGCAACGCGATGAACCGATTGAACCTGACGCTCAATCCGAACGGCGCCGGACCCGAGCCGGCGCAATACGGCGCCCTCGCGATCGCCAACCTGCCCGGCACCGCAGGCGAGGTCCGGGTCGTCGCCGCAGCCGACGACGGACTGCACGCATTCACGTTCTCGCAGAGCTCGAGCAGCGTCACCGACACCGTGTTCGCGTTCAACCCGGGCAACACGAACGTCTTCGACATCGAGCGCTACCAGGGTGGGTTTGCGGTCCTCGTGCTCGACATGAACGCCGAGAACGAGCCCGTGCTCGCGGTGGAGCGGATCGAGGACTCGGCGTCGGCGTGGTCCCCGGAGTACGTCGTCTCCGGAACGAACCCGATCGATCCGGTTACGGACACCTCGATCAGCGCGTCCGTGGCCGTCGTCAACCCGAGCACCAACGAGTTTTACATTGCGATCTACGACACGGAGATCGGCGAGGACGGCGGCTACAACGACGTGCTGCGCTGGCAACACGTCCAGGGAACCGGGGCTCCGGGGAATCTCCCTCACCTCGCGTCGTTCCCGGCGGACACCTACAGCCTGCCATCGCCGAGCTTCGCGTTCACCATGACGAACTCGTATCTCCTGGTGCAGCCGGGCGGCAACGGCGGCCCGTCGGTGGCGACGAGCGCCATCTTCACGATCTCGCCGATGGGGATCGGGCCCGGCCTGCCCGTGCCCTTCCAGGACACCCTCTCGCCGCCGTCGGGCGACACGCTCTTCGCCGTGGGCATGACCAATTCGGTCCTCACCCCCGGCTCGGCGAACCTCGCCTTCCTCGAGGGCAACCTCAACACGGCGCAGCTCTCGTACTACGTGGGGCAAGCGCCAGCGACCAACCTCGACTCGCTCGCGTGGCAGAACCTGACCCAGTCGAGCCCGGGCATCGCCGACGCGGGATACACGCTCGAAGACCTGCCCGTCAACCACGGCTCCTTCCACTGGGAGTCGTTCCCCTCGCCTGCCAACCCGACGTCCGAGAACCTCCTCGCGGTCTCCACCATCTCGGGTAACCAAAGCGTCCTGGGCGATCAGGGCCTGAACTTCGTGTGGTGGGACGCCGTGACCGGCTACATGCGCGCGAGCAGGACGGGCGGCCGGCGGCTGCTCCCCGATGTCAACGGGCTCGGTTACGCGAACGCCACCTTCGCCAGCCCGCCCAGCACGTTGATCACCAACGTCCTCGTGGCCTACGAAGTCCAGACGTCCGAGGCGGAAACGGGCCCCACGACGTCGAACGTGTGGCTGACCCAGATCAACTGCTCCTTGGCGCCGTAGCGCGGCGCCGTAGATCGATCGCGCGGCCCGCGCGTCTGACGAATAGTTGGCCCCGCGTGTCCACGTCCGCTATGTGCGGGCGGACTCGGAGGCTTGCGCCCCCCATGCTTCGCACGACGAGCACGATCCTACCGCCGCCTTCGGACTATCCGGTCCCGATGCCCGAGGTCCCCGAGGCCATCCCCGACAGCGACCCGTGGCGTGCCCTCGTGGAGCTCACGAAGGACACCGTCCGCCCGGGCGCATTGCACATCTCCGAGGATCTGGCGTCGCTCTAGAGCGCGTCCGCGCCTGTCCATCAATCGAGCAACCGGAAGGTCTGCGAAGCAGGCATCGGACACTCGCTTGGCGCTTGGGTACGCGGTCGCG
>PLIR01000050.1 GCA_003139415.1 Myxococcales bacterium
GCCACCCCAAGCTCCAGCTGGCAGCGACGAAGTGGGAGAGCGTGAAGTGACGCGGGTCGCGATCCTCGATCGCGACGGCACCATCATCGATGTAGTGCGGGACGAGGAGACGGGCGCGGTCACGGTCGCGTTCCATCCCGATCACCTGCGCCTGCTGTCGGGCGCGTTGGAGGGCATGCACGAGCTGCAGCGCGCGGGCTACGTGCTCGCGATGGCGACCAACCAGCCGGCGCCCGCCAAGGGCCAGTTCTCGGCCGACGCCGTGCGTCGCACGAACGACGCCCTCGTCGCGCTGCTGGCCTCCGAGGGGGTGAACATCGCCGCCGTCGAAGCGTGCATGCACCATCCAAAGGGGGGGGCGGGGGGCGACCCGGCGCTCGTCCGCGAGTGCGCTTGCCGAAAGCCCAAGCCTGGGATGCTGAACGCTTTGATTTCGCGCCTCGGCGGCGACCGCGCGTCGTCTTGGATGATCGGCGACGCGGCCGGCGACGTCGAGGCAGCGCGAGCGGCGGGGCTCCGTGCGGGCCTCGTATTCGCGACCAATCGGTGCGAGCTTTGTCCCCTGCGAGGCGGGGCGGCAGGGCTATCGCCGGACGCCCACGGGGCGACGCTGCGAGACCTCGCGGGCGCTATCGTCTGCCGCGGGTGACTTTCACGTGCTATCTGAAAGGTTCAAAGGAGAGACTCGTTATGGCGCTTTTCGTAGACAGCTCGGACCCCAAAGAGATCAAAGACCTTTTCGCTTGGGGCGTGCTCTCCGGCGTCACTACGAACCCGCTCATCATCGCGAAAGAAGCCCCGGACGCCGACCTCGGCGAACGGATCCGCGAGGTGCTGGCCGTCAGCACCGGCGACGTGTCGGTCGAGCTCACGACCGAGACCGAAGCCGAGATGTGGGATGAGTCGCAGATTTACCACGCGTGGGATCCGCAACGGATCACCATCAAGGTGCCGTTCAGCGAGATGGGCCTCCGAGTCCTCAACCGCCTCGCGAAGCGCGGGATCAAGACGAACGTGACGTGCCTCATGGCGTTGAACCAGGCGTACCTGGCGGCGCTCGCGGGCGCGACGTACGTCAGCCTCTTCAGCGGCCGCGTGCGCGACCTGGGATACGACCCGAAGCCGATCATCGCCGCGACGCGCGGCGTCCTCGATCGCGAGGGGTTGAAGTCGAAGATCATCGTCGGCTCGATCCGCCACATGAACGACGTCAACGAAGCGATCGAAGCGGGGGCCCACGTGCCCACGGTCACGCCCCCGATCTTGCGCAAGATGATCTGGCACCCGCGCACGATCGAGACGATCGCCGAGTTCAACAACGCCTGGCGCGCCCGCTCCAAGAAGAAGTGACGGCGCGCGAAGGCGTGTAGATCTGCGATGGACTGGAGAGGGAAGCACGTTCTGGTGACCGGTGGCGCGGGCTTCATCGGGAGCACCGCTGCCGACGCGCTGCTCGCTCGCGGCGCGCGCGTGACGGTGTTCGACAACTTCTCGACGGGCTTCCGCGAGTTTTTGCCCACGGGCGAGGGCGTCCGCCTCGTCGAGGCCGACTTGCTCGACGCCGCGAAGATCAACGAAGCGATGCGCGGCGTGGACTTCGTGTTCCACCTGGCCGCCAATGCCGACATCAAGGACAACCTGGAAGAGCCGCGCAAGTGCGTCGACCAGAACATCCTCGCCACCTACAACGTCCTCGAGGCGATGCGTGCGGCTGGGGTGAAAGACATCGTCTTCTCCTCCACCGGCTCGGTCTACGGGGACGCCACCGTGATCCCGACGCCGGAGGACGCCCCTTTCCCCGTCCAGACATCGCTCTATGCGACGTCCAAGGTCGCGGCCGAAGGACTGCTCACGTCGTACGCGTTCGGCTACGGCTTTCATGTCTGGATCTTCCGCTTCGTCTCGCTGCTCGGACCGCGGTACACGCACGGTCACGTCGTCGACTTCTGGCGCAAGCTGAAGCGCGATCCCACGCGCCTGCACGTCCTCGGCGACGGCAAGCAGCAGAAGAGCTACCTGCACGTTGCGGACTGCGTCTCGGCGCTACTCACGGCCGTCGACCGCGCGCATGAGCCCATCAACGTGATGAACCTCGGCCACGACTATTGGATCGAGGTCGACGCGAGCATCGCGCTCATCGCGCGCACCATGGGCGTCTCGCCGCGACTCGAGTACGGCGGGGGCGATCGGGGGTGGGTGGGCGACAGCCCGAAGATCCTCCTCGACACCACCCGCCTACGGCGCCTCGGCTGGGCTCCGACGAAGACGATCGAGGAGAGCATCGTCGAGACGCTGCGGTTCCTGATGGAGACCCCGTACGTCGAGCGGCGCGGCTGAGGGTCGCGCGGCGTCGGCCGTGTGATATCCCTACGCTCGATGCGCCCCCAGGAGCACCCCGAACCGCGCTCGTTCGAGTTCGAGCCGACAGCAGCCGTCAGCACGGCCCGCGCGCACAAGCGGTTCGTGAAGTGCCCCGCCTGCCAGGCCGACAACCCTGCGTACCTGTTCCACAAGACGGGCGTCCGCTTCGTCCGTTGCGGCGCGTGCGGCATGGTCTACGTCAACCCGGCCCGCGATGCGGCGGGGATCAACGCGCTGGACATCGAGCACGTCCGCCCGTTCACGAACGCAAACGATCGCGCGCTCGTCGTCAGCGACTTCGAGCGCCTGCTCGAGCGTGCGGCGGCCGAGCACCTTCGCATCAACGGAGAGCCCCTGCGGCGGTCGCTGCTGCTCGGCCGGTTCCTCCCGGAGTTTCGCGACATCGACGCGGCGAAGCGCTTCGGGCTCGACGTCGCCCAGGCGACCGACGAAGCGTTCGCCCGCCTCGTGTCGGCGTCCGACATCGGCTGGGCGGAGGGGCACCTGGCGAGGGGGCCGCAGCTCGTCATCCTGCACGAGCTCCTCGAAAGCTGCAGCGATCCCGGCGTCGTCCTTGGCCGCGTGACCGAGGCCATCCCCGATTCCGCGCTCCTCGTCGTCACCTACACGAACACCGACTCGCTCCCGGCACGCGTCATGCGCCGGTTCTGGCCGCCCTTCTTCGAGCACAAGACGTGCTTCTTCAGCACGGGCAACCTCGCGATGCTCATGTCGCGGTTCGATCGCGTGCTCAAGTCGCAGTGGGCGCTGCCGGTGACGCACACGGCGCAGTACGTCGGCGAGCGCCTCGCGCCGGAGGCCGGCGTGACGCGCTTGCTCGGGGCGACGCCGTTTCGCGACGTGCCCTTGCCGGTGCGGGCAGGGAACCGCGTGGCGGTGTTCGGGCGCAAGAGAGGCGGGGCCGCGCCGCTACGCGAAAAGCTCTCGATCGTGCTGCCCGTTTTCAACGAGGCAAGGTACGCCGCCCAGGTCATCGACACCGTGCTGGCCAAGCAGGTCGCCATCGACAAGGAACTCATCATCGTCGAGAGCAACAGCACCGACGGCACGCGCGAGATCGTGCAGCGTTACGAGGGTCGGCCCGGCGTGCGCGTCGTCTACGAGGACGCGCCGCGCGGCA
>PLIR01000493.1 GCA_003139415.1 Myxococcales bacterium
CCGCGCTTGCGCCCGCGCTTGCGCTTGCGCCCGCGCCACCGGCTACCGTGGTCACCACCGTCGACCGCGATTCACCTCCTCCACGGCGAATCGGAACTGCAGGCGCGCGCGCCGCAGCGACCACGCATGGCGCGCCAGCGGCGTCGAAGACCGGGGTCGCCCCGTCCGCGACGGCGCCCCAGGTCAATTNNAGCCGTCCGCGACGACATTGCCGAGGACGAAGCCGATCACAAGAAGCCGTGACGAGGACGCCTGACTTGGACGAGCGTACCCGGCGCGGGTAACGTTGGGGCATGAGCGAGCCGGCGCGAAAGCGCGACGAGCTCGAACCGCTGACGGTCCAGCAGCGCGCAGCCGTCGAGGCATGGAAAGCGGCCGGCTGTCCGGAGCAACCCGAAGTCGCGGCGCTGCGAAAGAAGATCCGCCGCGAACCGCTCACGCCGGACGAGGCGGCGCTCATCGCCCCGACGCGAGAGACGGACGCGCGGGTCGCGGCCATGGGCCCCGGCATCCCGCACGCGCAAGTGGCGGCGGAACTTGCCGAGCGCCTGCGCCGCGGTGGATGACGCAAACCCTCTTTCGCGTCGAGTGGTCGGGACCTGCGCCTCGACGCTTGGCGACGTCTCCCGCTGGACGATGCCGCGAGGGTTGCGAGCGCCGTCGGGCGCTTCCCACACGAGGGCATCGTGATCATCACTGGCCCGACCGAATGCCTGTTGGTTATCAGGGCGCACGCCGTCGTGCTCGTCCTCCACCGAGATACTCTGCACGTGGATCGAGTGCGTCGGGCGTAGGGGCCATCACCAAGAAGGGGAAGGCGGCCCCGCCAGCTTCATATCCCGGCTTGCTGGGGATGGGAGGTCACGGTGCGTGTTCGACCGTTCGGTCCTCCAGGTGAAGGAGATCACTCTGCTCGCCGTGTGTCGCCGGAGATGCAGACGCCGGAGGTCGACGTCCGAGCTGCACCATCCCGGTCTCGTAAACGTCGGAGGTCGGCGACCGGGGTGTGAGATCCCCGTCTTGGAGATGTCGGAGGCCGACGTCCGAACGGGTACGATCCGGGTCTTGTAGATGTCGGAGTCGACGTCGAAGATCGGGGTGGCCCCGTCCGCGACGGTTGCCCCAGGTCAATTCGTTCGTTCAAGCCGTCCGCGACGACATCGGTGAGGACGAGGCCGATCGCAAGAAGCCGTGACGAGATCGACGTCCTGGCGTGCTGTCCGCTGTGACGGGCCGCCGTGTCATCGAGCTGGAAGGCCATACCGCGTGTTCGATCGTCCCGGTCCTCCATGGGGAGGAGATCACTCTGCGCGCCTTGCCACGAGGGACTTGCGGACGTCGAAGGCCGACGCGCGAACTCTCGTAGCTTCCCCCGGCAGACGTCGAAGGTCGAGCGGCGGGTCCACCTGCAAGCCCTACGACCCGAGTCTTTCACGCGTAACAGCTACGAGTGCGAGCCCCACCAGCCGCACATATTTGAGCTCCCACTCAGTGTCGTGGGTAGGTCGGCTAGCCAGCAATGACGACGCCGAGGACCGTAATGCTGTCTCCGTTGGTCGTCCCGGACGTCACCGACACCGTTACTTCGTTGAAGTCATTTCCGTTGTCCATCCCCCACGAGCTCGTAAGGGAGGTCAGCGTTATGGTGCCCCCGCTGGAGTATGTCGACGCAGTGCACCGGCCCGAGGTGCTGGTGTGATCGTAGCTGCAAGCTGTCAAAGTCCCCGACGGAGAGCCGCCATTAACGTACAGGTAGGCCGTGATCGATGTGACGTTATACGCATACGTATTCCAGGTGTTACCCGCATCCCCACTGGTAGTCACGCCATAGTCCGTATAGCTCGTGGTTGTCGAGCACGTGCCCCCAACACCGCCAGTCGCCGTGGCCGTACACTGCGGGCCCGACGCGACGGTGAATGCGGTGGCTTCGGCCCTGCCCGGCACTCCAAGGATCGCCCCAACAAGGAGCGCCCACGAAAATCGGTTGGCATAGTTCACCAGAATCCTCCTTGGCCATGCTGTGCGTTCACGCCGTCGAGAGCAGGGACCGTTATGTGCCCTGAATAACGACGCCGAGAATCGTGATCGAGTCCCCGCTTCCACTGCCCGAAGTCGCGCTCACATTGAGCTCGTTGAAGTCCGTGCCACCGGTATCGAGCCCCCAAGAGGTTGTAAGGCTAGTCAACGATATAGTGCCTCCTCCGGTGTACGAGCTGCTACTGCAGGCCCCGCTCATGGAGGTTTGGGTTTGGGTGTACGTGCAAGCCTGCAGGGTGGCGCTTGGTGAGCCGCCACTGGCGACCAGGTACGCGGTGATCGACGAAACCTTGGAACCCCAATTGTTCCAGCTCGTGCCCCCGCTGTCCGTCACTGAATAGTCTGCATAGTCCGCGCTTGCTGTGCAAGTCGTGGCCCCGACCATCGGAACGTACGCCGCCGCGCAGAAGAGCTGAGCGGAAGAAATAGTGAACGACGCAGCCCTTGCATCAGTCGTGGAACCGACCATCGATCCAACAAGGACTGCCAATGGATAAAGGCCAAACCGATTCATTGAAACACCTCCATACGACGTCCCAATCGCCTTCGTCTACGATCACCCGGCGCGTCGGGCGCCTAGCGCCCTACATGGCATCCGCGCGCATTTGTCCACACTCAAGAACCAGCGTCGCACTATATGGCCGCTCGGGATCGGCGGGCGGCGGTAGCCGCAATTCGGTAGCGCACGGCACACCTTGCTGGCTCGCTACGCGCAGATCCTTCTGCGCAGCGGGGTAGGATGTCCAATTCAGTGCCGCGATACACATGGTCTTTTTGCACTCAACCGAGTCAATCGAAAAGGACCCGCGTGTCGCGCTAGAGCGTAGCGCGACGCCAATCCTTTCCGTCGCGGTGGGCGCCCACGCCGAATCAACAGCTTCCGCGGCGAACTTCTCCAAAAGCTGCTGGTGATACAGTTCCCGCGTCCGCTCCGTATCCGCCAATCGTGTCTGATAATCACGGTCGCTGACTTCGGCCGACCCAACGCTGGTCGTGCGGGAGTCCTGCGAATTCGAATGAGGGCTCTGTCCCGGGTGCGCGAAGTGCTCGAACGTCGCTGAGCCCAGCGCACCGGCAAACACGGTCAGCACTAGCGGAATGCTCTGCGCTGTGATGGTTCGGATCGAAGTCGTCTCGGTGGTCGCCTGAACGTGTACGAGCGCTCGTCACGTGCCAGAGATATTTATGCCAAAGAAGTACGCCGTGCCGA
>PLIR01000488.1 GCA_003139415.1 Myxococcales bacterium
TCGGCCGCGTCCGCCCGAACGAGGGCGACCGAGCCGCCGTCGCGCGCGCCTTGGCGACGACCGAGACCACCGCGCTCGCCGGTCGCCTTTTCACCACTCTTTCGCACGGAGAACGCCAGCGCGTCCTCATCGCGAGGGCNNTCCTGCTGCTCGACGAGCCGACATCCGCGCTCGACGTGGGCCACGCGCTCAAGGTCTACGCGCTGATGCGCCGCGTCGCCCAGGAGGGCCGCTGCGTCCTGTCCGTCCTTCACCCGCTCGAGGACGCGCACGACTGGACCGACGACACCGTCCTCATGGACAACGGGCGCATCCTCGCCAGCGGGACGACAGCAGCCGTCTTCGCTGAAGGCGTCCTCGGGACGACGTTCGGCGTCAGGATCATCCCGAACGGCGCCCTCGGCTTTCGCTTGCCCTCGGCGGCGCCGTGAGAGGGCCCGCGATCCTCAACGCGGCCGGTCTCGCCCTGGTGCTGGGCGCGTCGATGGCGAGCATCTGGACGGGGCGGCCGACCGCGAGCGCGCGAAGCGAAGCCCCGCCACCCGCAAGCGCCAGCCCGGACGCCCCGATCGTGGATCACGGAGGGTTCGTGCTCCCGCGCGGGGACTACCGGCGCATCATCGCGGCCAACACGGTGGCGGCGGCCTTGCTCCTGGAGCTCGGCGAACCGGACCGCTTGCTCGCAGTCTCTGAAGACACCCGCAACGGCTTCCGCGGATACCGCTACGCGGGCAAGGCCACGATCGCCCACACGACCGACTTCGAAGCGATCCTGGCGATGCACCCGGACCTCGTGCTGGTCAACGTCATCGGCGACCCACGGCCGATGCAGCGCATGCGGGACGCGGGGGTCGTCGTCTTCGATCTCGGCGAGATGCGGGGTCTTTCGACCCTCATTCCCAACATCCACCAAATCGCCGCGATCCTCGGCCATCCCGAGCGCGGCGACGCCTTCGCCCGCTCCGTCCTCGAGCAGATGGCCACAGTCGACGTCAGCCTCGCCAAGTCCGGGCGTCCGCGGGCCATGTACCTGAGCGTCTACGGCGACAGCGTCTTCGGGGGCGCCCGCGGCACGAGCTACGACGACGTGCTCACCGCGGCCGGACTCGTCGACGCCGCCGGCGACTACCGCGACTGGCCGCGCTACACAATCGAGCAAGTCCTCGCGCTCGACCCCGATGTCATCGTGACCAACGCCGGAATGCGCCCACGCATCTGCGAGCATCCCGCCCTCTCGCTCCTCCGTGCCTGCGGCGGCACCGACCGCGTGGTCGAAGTCGATGGCGCGCTCCTGGAAGATCCGGGACCGGCGATGGTGGAGGCCGCGCGTACCATCCACGCCGCCGTGTTCGGCCCGGCCGCCACGGCGTCGACGCCGCAGAAATAGCGCCTCACCGCGCTCGAGCGCGCTTCACGGGCGATAGCGCAACCATGTCTTGCTCTGTCCCAGGAGGGGGATCCCGAAGTAGCCGTGAACCTTGAGGGACTCCGGGCTGAGGACTTCTGCGTTCAGCCGGTAGGTTCCTCCGTCCTCGGGGTTGTAGACATAGCCGTCGACGTACTCTCCGTCGTCGTAGCGCAGGTGCCACATGATCACGATGCCGACGATGGAGCGGTCGCGAAGCTTCGGGTCCTTGTTGTTCTGGTCCTTCTTCGGGTCCGAGGACCAGCTCACGATGCCCGTGTACGTCCCGTCGTCGGCCTGAACGAACTTGACCCGGCCGGGCGGACGATTCTCCTCTTTTTGCGTGCACCATTCGCCGAGGATCGCGTCGGGAGGGAACTTCATGGCCAGAGGTTGGGCTTCACCCGTGGGCGGCGATTCGGTCGCGGAGGCGGCGGAAGGGCCAATCGCGCCGGCGACCATGCCCGACGCGATGAGGACGATGAGGCGAAGGCTCATTGGGCTCGTCGCTCCGGAGCGGTTCGATTCAGGATAGGAAAGCGGACTTTACGACATGTTCGGGAAGTCGCCTGCCGGAAGCGAGACCGGCGATTTCGCTTTCCGACGCCAAGGTCCCTGCCCCGAGCGCCCGGATCTCCGGAACCACCCCCGCGACGCCCCTTGCGACGATGGGGAGCATCAGCCGGACCTGGGCAAAACCAGCAGGGCCCAGGCACGCGCGGTTGAAGCTCATGTGGCCGAGCTCGTCGGTGATGACCTCGCAGAGTCGCTCTTCCACGCCATCGCGAAGCTCCGGATCGTGCCGGAGCACCTCACGACTCCTCTCGAGCAGGTTGAGAAAGGTGCAGAGCCCAAGGATTTCGGCGGCTAACGTGAGTGGGCGCGACACGGCCTCCGGCGTGACAGAAACGCCAGCGATGAGGGTGCGCAAGGCGACCGGAGGCTTGTAGGGTGCCCTCATCTCCACGCCGTAGGACAGCGCGGTGCTGAGCAGGATGCGCGTGTGGTACGTCTCCTCGACCATCAGCGTGAGCTCGCACATGTCGTTGTTTTTGACGGCGCGCCGGTGAATGGCGTCGAAGACCTGAGTCACGCCGAATGCTTCGGCGGCGTTCGCCTTCACCAGCGCGAGGAGAAGAAGCATCTCGGACGGCGTCGTCACTTTCGCGTCGAACGAGGCGTACTGGGCATTGAAGAGATCGCGATCGACTTCCCGGGTCCGAGGGAGGGGCTTCTCGTAACGCAGCATGCCCACCTCCCGGCGCACGAGCTGCTGCTTCTCGATATCCATCGCGCCGTCGCGGGCGGTCAGGAATTCTTGATAGGCGGCGCGGGTCTCGCGGCGCGCCTGTGGGGGCAGTGGCCTGAAGATGTCGAGCATCATGGGGTGCCTTCCTTTCCGGTGCGGAGCACCTGCGGCAAGACGACGCTAGCTCGGTGACATCGAGCCCACTTGGCCAAGCATTCTCCGTTTCGCCCTTTCGGCTCGTAGGACACTCATCGCGACAGTTGCGAGAAGAACGACCAGATGGCGTTGGTGTTCTGCATGAAGTTGCTGTTGTTGCCGACGATGGCGGTTCCGAGCGCGCCGGCGCCGGTCCCGCAGTCCGAGCTCCCGAACCAGCAGTGACCCCCGTCCGCGATCGAGCAGCCGGTGACGTCGATGTTCGGACACGTGGGACAGCCTGCGAAGCTGACGCAGGTCGTGTCCCCGCCGCTCGGGACGATGGTCGCCGGCGCTGGCGTCGTCGAGCAGCCGTTGCTCGATTGAATGAGGGCGAGCGACGGCGCCTGGGTCGAGTACGGAACGAGCGGATCGGCTGTCCCGTGGATATCGAGAACGGAAATCTTGTTGGTGGGGGCGCAGGTCGCCATGTCCGTCGTCAAGCCCGTGGTGATCTCGATGGCTCCACCGCTGACCGCAGCCGTGCCGATCGCGCCGGCGCTCGGCGCCACCGCGACGAACAGATCCGACGCCTCGCACGCCAGCCGGTAGCTCAGGAACCCGCCGTTGGAGAGACCCGTGGCGTAGACCCGGCCAAGGTCGATGTTCACGTGCGTGCCGACTTCGGCGAAGATCGCGCGCACGAGCGCGACGTCGTCGAGCCCCGCCTGCGCCGCTCCGCCGCAGCACGTCCCCCCATTCCAGCTGTTCATGTAACCGTTCGGCATGATGACGACGAAGCCCTCCTGGTCGGCCTTGGCGGGCCACGCGACTCCCGTGTCGAGGCAGAACAGGGACGCCGTCTGGCCCAGGCCGTGAAGGCAGAAGACGGCGGGCACGGGCGTGCTGCCGTCGTAGGACGACGGCACGTGGACGGCGTATTGGCGCGCATTGCCCATCTGGCCGGAGACTCCGGAGATCGTCAGGTAGTCGCCCGCATCGACGAAATCCGAGGGGTAGTCGCCGGGCGCCCAGTCGCCGAGGTAACCCTGCGCACTAGCCGTGCTGCTCATGCCGGGGGTGGGGCAGGTCACACCACCCTCGGACGATGGCTCGGCATCGCCGGGCGATGGGCCGCCGTCGCCGGATGCGAGGCCACCGTCGTCGGATGGCGCGCCGCCATCGTCTGTCGACGAGCCCCCCTCGTCTCCGGCCGTGGCAATGACGGTGGTCGCATCGGGCCCTGCGTTGTTGGCCCCGGCGCCGGAGCTCGAGGAGGAGATGTGGCCTCCGGAGGAGCCTGCCGGCGACTCGTTCGACCCCGCACTGGACGCGGCTCCGGTGCTCCCGCACGCGGCGATGTCCACGCTGAGAAGCAAGACCCCGGGGAGAAGCAGGACCCCGACCAACGACCGAACCCAACGCAAGCGAGGTTGGCTGGATTGCACGGCGTGTTCTGGGCTCCCCATCGCACGGCTCCTTCGGCCCGACCTACAGCGTGAGCTCACCATAGGAGGCTCGCCCGTCGCGATCCCGGCCAAACCTTGACCCAATTGACCCTAGAGTCAGAGGTGGCAGCCGGACCTCATCCGGGCGGCCGCTGACTGCCGGATGCACCGGCGGCCGGACTCTCGCGGTATTGCTTCGGCGTCATCCCCGTCCAGCGCTTGAACGCGCGATGAAATGCACCGGCGTCGGAGAAGCCAAGGGCGTGCGCGGTCTCCTGGATCGAGCGGCTTGGGTCGCGTAGCAGGTGCCCGGCCGACGCCTCGAGCGTCGCCCGAACGAGCGTCCGGTAGGAGGTCGCATCCGCCGCCAGCCGCCGCCGCAAAGACCGCGCGCTGATGCCGAGGTCGCGCGCCGCCGTCGGCAAGTCCGGGATCTGGGAAGGGGGTCTCGAGAGAAGGTACTGCCTGAGGCTGTCGCACAATCGCAATCCGGCGGTGACGCGCTCGAGCGCATGCTCGGCCTCGGTGCGAAGGATCATGTAGAGCGCAGGGTCCTGGTGGATGTGCGGGCGGTCGAGCAGAGCCCGGTCGAACTCGAGCCGGGTCGCGGGCTGCCCGAATCGCTCGACGCCGCCGAAGATCCGCGTGTACTCCCGGTGGTGGGCGGGGCGCGGGTGCTCGAACATGGCGCACCGGATTGCGCCGGAAGGGCCGCCCAGCATGCGCACGAGACGCGTGAGCCCCACCATGATGAACTCGACGTGCATGCGGTCCGAGCGCTCGGTCGAGCGAGCGAACTGGTATTCGAGCGTCGCGACCGAGCCCGCTTCGCGAAGCGTGAGCTGCGCGTCGTCGATCGCGAGGCGTTGAAACTGCATGCCCACGCTGAGAGCCTCGCGGAGGGTCGGCGAGTGCATCACCAGGTGGGCGATGAGAGCGAACGACGCCTCCGTCGCGTGCTCCGCGATGTGCAAGCCGAGAGCCTCGTCACGAGTGAGGTCGAGCGCACGCGTCTGGATCGTCGCGAAGTCGTTGATCTCGAAGCGATGGTCGGCGCGCGCAAGGCCCTGGGGATCGATGTCGGTGCCGGCGAAGAGCGCCTCGCGCGTGACCCCCGCGCGCTCCGCGGCTTCCACCACGGTCCGGACGAAGACTGCCGAAATGCTCATCGCTTCTTCGGGGCCTGCCTCAGAATATCGCAAGGCCGCCGCCGGTGCGCCTCCCCCCCGAAGCCCAGCGGCCGAGTGGCTGGGCCCCCACGGATTCCGTCACGAACGGAAGACGCGTTCTGCAGGGCCTGGGGCCGTCGGCGCGATCGAGGGAACGCCGCCCGCTACTCGCACGACTGACAGAGAAGAAAACCAGCGGGGCCCGACGTGTCCGTGCAGCAGTCGCCCTGGTGGCAGTCCGAGTCGCAAAAGCAAAGCGATCGGCACGCCCCGCTGATGCACGTCATGCCCGGAGCGCAGCTCTCGTTCACGATCGACGACGTGCAGACGGCCGCCTCGCTAGGACCGTTGAAGACGCAGAGGCCGGTAGGCGTTGTCGTTTGCGTGGGATTGACATCGCACTGCTGAAGCGGGTTACAGCCCGTGTCGTGCACCGGGTCGCAGACGGCCACCGTCTGGTTGCACCCACCGTCGATGTCCGCGTCGTCAGCCGTCGACCCGCTCTCCAGGCCGTCGTCGACGGAGCTATCCGGGACCGGCGCGGAGGACGACCCTTCGATCGGCACGACCGTCACGTCGTCGCTGGGAACCTCGACCGACCCGTCGTCGCCAGCCTCGGGCGACGGGACGTAATGGGAAGGGTCGCCCGACGGGCCGCCGAACTGACACGCCGAGAGCCCCGCAAAGAGGAACAAGTCGCGAAGGACGCTCACTGCAGTACCGTGAGATACAGGCCGCCCGTGAGCACGTAGCCGCTGCTTCCGAAGCCGGGCCATCCGGGGTTATTGGTCTGCAGGCCCTGGCTGCCGGCTATGGGCATCCCGCCCACCTGGGCGGTATCCGGGACCTCGTCGACCACGAGCGCCGGGTAATGGTCCACGCCATCCGGCTCGGCAGGCGTCGGCAGTTTGGTCTGGTGGCGGGGCACGAGCCAGTACGCTTGCGCCTGCACGCCGACGCGCATCGACGTATGAAACATCGAGAATCGGTAGTCGACGCCTCCGCCGAAGCCGATCCGATTGTTATCGACGTAGTTGGTGCGGCCCGTCTGGGGCGGGACGGGCGTGGGTTTGTACTGCGCGTCGAGCGAACACCCCGTGGCTTCATGGTCGTAGCGCAGCCCCACGGTCGGGGTAAGCGTGTCGTACCAGCCGTACGCGGAAACGGGCGCATCGCCGTGACGGTCCACGTAGTCGGACCACTTCCCGTAGACGGCGCTCCCGGCGACGGTCAGCGTGTCGCTCGTGGACTGAACGATGTCGTAGGCCGCGCCGGCGCCGATCTGCCAGGGCATGTAGTCGTAGACCAGCGGGAACGAGGAGCCTTGCTGCAATCCGCTGGGCAGCAGAAACGTGAAGTTGACGTCGAGATCGACCTTTTCAGGCGCATGCACCGTCCCCGTAAAGTGCCAGCGCGGTGTCGGCCGGAACGAGACGCCGATGTTCGGCGAAAGCGAGACGTTGACGTTGGCGTTGGTATCGATGAGCAAGTGCGCGAGGTCGCCGGCGTTCGAGACGAACGTCGGCGCACCGACCCCCGCCCGCAGGCTCAAGCTCGCGCCGAGCCCGACCGACAGCGCCTCGGAGAACTTCCAGCTCGCGCCGCCGGCGATCGAAATCGCCGTCAGCCGATCGGCGTAGAGCTCTGGGTGCAGGCTATTGGTGAAATACTGTTCGCGCTCGTCGTCGTAGAACGCCGTGAGGTTCGCAAAGTTGCCGTCCGGGATCATCCCGTAGAACCCGAGCGACAGGCGCTCGTCGAAGAGCCGCGCCACGAAGCCGATGTACTCGTACGCGAACGCCTGGTGGCCCGACCCGTCGCCCTGCCGGGGGTGCGTGGCCTGCAGCTGGGCCGTCGGGATGGGGATGTTGCCGATCGGCGACCCGTTGGGATACGCGGCGTTGGAAATGCCGCCGGGCACGGCGGCGCTCGTGTTGGGCCGGCCGTCGAGCGAGATGCCGATCTCCTCGGCGATCGTCAAGAAGCCGACCCCGAGGCCGGCCGGCGCATCGACGAGCAGCGCCGGGTTGAAGTACGCGGCCGACGCACCTCCGCCGATCGTGCCCGGCTGCATCCCACCCGGACCATCCGCGCCGCCGGTGAGATCGAAGAGCGGCGACGCGGCCGCGTTCCGCGAACCCGCGGCGACGACGCAGAGCGCCCAAAGGGTCACGGCGGAGCGGCGCACGGTCTAGTTCGACGCCTGGGGGGCCAGCGTCGGCGCGAGCGACCGTACCGCAGCGCACGTGGCGCTGTCGTCGCCCGTCGCTTGCGATGGCGAGAGACGCGCGAAACTCACGAAGTGCAGCGACGCATCGTTGTCCTTGGTGGCATCGGCCGTCTCGGTCAAAAGCGAGGAGCCGTTGTAACCGAGCAAGTCCGATTCAATGTTCCAGTCGTCGGGTATCGTGAAGGTGTTCGAGCCGGTCGGGATGGTCCCCGACCATTGGTTCCAGCGCCGGGACGAGAGGTAAATTTGTCCTGTCGCCAAGCCGGTCACGTTGACCGTGAAGCCGGGCTTCCCGTCGTTGTCCCAATCCTCCCAGCCTGGGCTGCCCGAGGTCGCCTCTTGCGAGGGCGTGGGCATCGTGGTCGAGGGATTCTGGTAGTAGCTCACCGTGGCGCCGACGATCTCGTAGAACTTGTCGAACGAGACAGCGCACTCCGACCCCATCGCGACGCTCGTGCCTGCGCGGCCGGTCTCCACGTCGTACGTCAGCATGGCAGGCCAAACCTTGGGATCGTCGACGTTGGCTGATACGGCGGAGATTCCGACGACGTTCTGGCCGCACGAGAGGCCCTTGGTGACCGTCAGCGCGGACCCGGTCTGGGCCATCTCGAAGTAAAGCCACTCGTGGTCGGCTTCCTCTGCTCCGAGGCCGGTCGTCACCTCGCGGACGACGACAAGCCAGCGCCCCGACAGGTCGCAGCCGACTGTCGACGTCGGACCAACTCCTGCGTCGACGGACCCGCGGGCATCACGCTGCGTGCCGGCTTCCACCGGCAAGCTCGGCGGAGCGATCGCGTCGGGAGTGGTGTTGGCAGCGATGTTCGCGGGGGCCGCTTCGTCGCCGCCATCGTCCAGGACGCCGTAGTAACCGTACGCGACGGAATCCGGTACCACGCATCCGCTTAGCGCCCATCCAGCGGCGCCGACCGCGCTGGCGCGGGCTGCCCTTCTTGCGTCGCGCAGGCGCCCGCCGAGCCTGCTCAAGAAGTCGCCCCTCCGCATAGGTCGGCAAGCTTACTGGCCCAAGTGAGCAACGCAGTGGGTGTCATCGGCCAACTGTTCACTCGATCGGCCACACCGGCGTGAATGTACGCGTCGCGTCAAAAGGCGGGTCGCGACCGTTGGAGGCCCGTGAGGTACGCGGGCGCCACGAACTTGGCCGCGCCGTCGGTGTTCGTCCACATTCGGGCGCCATGGGTCGATGGTCGTGCCTTCTCGCCTGCCTGGTGGCAGCGCCGAGCCTCGGTACGCTCTTCCTGATTGGACAGACGGGCTGTCTCGCCATCGACCCGGACGCGGCGGACAGCGGCGCCGCCGCGACATCGTCGACGACCGTCGGCGATGCAGGCAGCGGCTGCAGCGAGGGCCCCGCGACAGGGGTCACCCTCTGCGCCGACATCTCGACGTGCCCGAGCATCAGCGTCAGTCAGAGCACGCTGCCGGGTTGCGGATTCCTCGTCGAGGCCAACTCGACGGTGCTCGATCTCGAGTGCAATTGTGGGACGTACTTGTGTTCCATCGGCGTAGCGACGGGATGCGCCCAGGCCGTGAGCTTGTTGGACGGGCTCAGCTACGCGACCGTATGCGCGCAGGCCTCGCAGGGACTCTGCGTGCAGGAGGCGGCTCCGACGGTCGCGGCTGCCCCGGCCGCAACCGCCACGACCCCGACGACGACCACCACTGCCCCGACGAGCACGTCGACCCCGACGACGAGCACCTGCAACACCCAGTGCATCATCAACTGCGGGGACGCGCCGGATTGCCAGCAGCTCTGCGGTTGCTGAGCGGCGGTCCTCAATAGGATCACGCGCCCATCGATCGGGCCATCTCTGCCCGGTCCGGTACCTTCGGCGGCGGGGCGGCCCCTCCCGTCGCCAGGCGGGGGGTGTTCGTCGGAAACAGCGGGCCGCGAGCAGGACTCGCCGGTTTACTGGATGGGCGACGCGTGGAGGGCCATGGGGCACCGCGTAGCTCGTCCGAATCGTGGAGGCCCTCATGTTGAAGATTGTGTGTGCTGCCGTCCTCGCGGCATCGGTCGCTATTCCCACGCTCGGAGCCGCCGACGACGCGCCCGACGGAGGCGAGCATCACTGGCCCCGGCCCCAAGCCATCGCCGCGTGCAAGGACAAGAGCGAAGGCGACGTGTGCACGTTCGAGGGGCACCACGGCGCGGTCTCTGGGACCTGTCGCAAGGCCCCAAGTGGCGACCTGGCGTGCTTTCACCCGCATCCCCATCCGCCGGGCGCCGAGAACTGACGCGCCGCCGAATCAAGGCTCGAGCGACGAACTGCCCATGATGGCGGTTTGATCGTTCTACCGGTCGATAGTCGGGCCGGGGTCGCCCGCAGAACGAGCGAATAGGGATACCGCGTCCGCGGTTGCTCTGAAGTGTACGTGACGAGCTGACGCAATGAGACGCAGCCTTCTCACGGTCATCGCAATGTGCTGGACCGGCGTCCAAGCCCGACGGAGCGCAGCCGCCCGCGGCGCTACCCTCCCCTGCTCCCGCCGAGCCGGCCCCACCGAGCGGTTCGACGCCGCCGCCCGACACGGCGACCCCTCATGCCCCGTAGCGTCCTGGCCGCCTACGGGGACGAGACCCTCAGGCGTCGCCGTTCGAAGACCCATTCACGCAAGTAGAAAGGTGCGCTGACGACCGCAATCTGCGGGTCGCCGCGGAGAAGGAACAGATCGCGGACCCAAGCCGACCTGTGGGAGCCCAAGAAGTAGTCCCACCACCGCGGCTCGATGGTTTCGGGGACGACGACGGCGACTTGGCGGCCCCGGTGCTGGTCCACCATGCGCTTCACGTACTCGAACAGCGGCGCGTAGAGGCGCCGGTATTCGGACCGGAGCACCACGAGTCGCGGCGCGGTCGCGAGGCCGAGGCGGCGCGCCGGGCGCTCGACGAGCTCGGCCCAACGGTTCGTCAGGTCGTCCGCCTGATGATCGTCGGTCAACACCTGCAAGGCCACGACGTCTGGAGCGAAGCCGATGGCGAAGTGCAGCGCCTTGAGCGATTCCGCGTTCCAGGCGCGCATGGGGACCACGGCGAGCGGGGCACGCGGCGCGTGGCAGACGTCGAGCGCGTCGTCGGTGCGCGTGGCACGAAGGACGAAGTCGTGGTGGCGTCGGACACCCAAAAAGAGCGCGACGAGGGCGAGCACGATGAGGATCGAGAGCCACGCGCCCTCGCTGAACTTCGACGCGGCGATGATGACGAACGTCGTCCCGGTACCGACGGCGCCGATCGCGTTCACGATCAGCTTGCCGCGGTGACGCCCCTGCCGCCTCCAGTGCTGGACCATCCCGGCCTGCGACATCGTGAACGCGAGGAAGGCACCGAGCGCGAAGAGCGGGATGAGGGCCGCTGTCACCCCATCGAAGACGACGAGCAGAGTGCCCGACGCCACCCCGAGCACGAGGATGCCGTGCGAGAAGGCCAGCCTGCGACCGCGACGAACGAAGCTCTGCGGGAGAAACCCGTCGAGCGCGAGCAGGCGGCAGAGTCGTGGGAGGTCGGCGAAGCTCGTGTTCGCGGAGAGCGCGAGCACGGCGATCACGGTGGCCATGGTGAGACCGTAGAACCACCCGCGACCCACGACGGCAGCCGTCAGCTGCGAGAGCACGCTCTCGTACCCCGTGCGGCCAGGAGGCGTCGCCCCCACGTGGTATGCGCGGCACGCCAACGCGACCCCGAGGAGCAAGACGATCAAGAGGCCGATGATCGCCCCGAGCGTCCGGCGGGCGCCCCGGCGGGACGGCTCGCGGAAGATCGGGACGCCGTTGCTCACGGCCTCGACGCCCGTCATCGCCGTGCAGCCGTTGGCGAACGCGCGCACGAGCAGCCACACCGAGACCGCCTCGGTCGGTGGACCGATGGCCGGAGGGGCAACGACGGGCACGGGATGTCCCGCGTGCCTCGCGGCCGCGACCGCCGCGAACACCAGGACGGCCAGCAGGGCGCCGACGAACGCGTACGTAGGCACCATGAAGGCGGCCCCCGCGGATCGCACCCCACGCAGGTTCACGACGACGAGCACCGCGAGCGTCCCGAGGCACAGCGGCAGTGTGCTCGGGAGCAGCCGAGGGACCGCAGACACGAGAGCGCCCACGCCCGCCGAGATGCCCACGGCGACGTTGAGCATGTAGTCGAGCGCCAGCGCGGCAGCGGCGACGAGCGACGCACCCCGGCCGAGGTTCTCCTTCGCGACGGTGTAGGACCCGCCGCCGTTCGGGTAGGCGTCGATGGTCTGCCGGTACGAGAAGAAGACGATCCCGAACAGGCCCACGATGAGAAGCGTGAGCGTGGTGACGTGCGCAAGCGCGCCGACCCCGAGAGGGATGAGGACCGTCAGGAGCGCCTCGGGTCCGTACGCTGCGGATGACAACGCATCGAGTCCGAGGATGGGGATGCCCCGGACCGGACCGACCCGCTCCTCTTGCTCCTCTTCGCTCGCGATAGGACGACCCAGGATGAGGTCGAGGATGGCGCGGCGCCGCAGCACGTGCGACGTCGATGCACGGCCGGTGCCTGGCACGCGCGATCACCTGGCTCGTGACCTCTGACCGGTACAGGTATGTCACTTCCACAAGTGACGAAATGAGAGGGACGCCGACGTGCCCCGCGGATCACGCCCCGCTGGGCCAACGCAAGTCCATGACGCGGCGCCGAGATCCGAGAGACGCGCGCCGAGCGAGCCGCACAGGCGCAATGGTGGCGGTCTGTCTACTTAGGAGGACACGTCGGCACGCGTCGGCCATTCGGAGCCCGATAGTCGGACGCCATGAACCTTGCTCATGAGACATCAGTCTGTTATCGGAGAGCCCCTCATGAAGGGCATCTTCTCCTGCACGCTGGCTTTCCTGACGACCCTTGCCTCCGTGGCGGAGGCTCAAGATCGCCCCGCGCCAACACCACCGCCCTCGTCGACACCACCGGCAGAGACGACGCCTCCCGCGCCACCGCCGGCCGACGTGCAGACGACGTCCGCGGCGCAGGGCACCACCCCCGTCGTGCCGCCCCCCGCGCCAAGCCGCGCCACCCCCGCTGCGGCAGGTGGCCCGGGCGACGCCAATCCCAACGCCGGCGGTCCTGGAGGCTTGGTCGTCGAGTCGTCGCCGACATCCGCGTCGACAGTCCCAACGAACACAGTCGCGGCACGTGCAACCCCCACGGCATCGGGCGGTCCCGGTGATCCGGACGCCGTCGCGGGAGGGCCCGGAGGCTTTCGCATCGCGGCCCTGGACAACAGCTCGGAGATCCGGTTTCGCGCGCTCGTTCAAGCCGACGGACGTTTCTGGTTCGACGACACGCAGCGACCCCAGGTCAACACCTTCTTGATTCGCAGGGCGCAGCCGTGGGTCGAAGGTCGGCTCCCGTACGGCGTCACCTTCTTGGTCAACCCGGACTTCGGCGGCGGCACCGTCGTGCTGCAGGACGCCTATCTCGGGATCGAGCTAAACGACGCGTTCAAGCTTCGCTTCGGCAAGTTCAGGCCGCCGTTCGGTCTCGAGCGTTTGCAGCCGACGTCCAACCTCGCGTTCGTGGAGTTCGGGCTCCCGACGCTCCTCACCCCCAACCGCGACGTCGGCGCCATGGCGTACGGAGACATCCTCTCGCGCTTCGCCGGGTACGCCGCCGGAATCTTCAACGGAGTTCCCGACAACGCGAGCGCAGACCTCGCGACCGACAGCGCGAAGGAGTTCGACGGCCGTGTCTATCTCCGGCCCTTCGAGTTCATCCCGCAGCACGGGGCCGGACGATTGTTCGTGGGGGTGTCCGGCACGTTCGGGTACGACCACGGAACGCTCGCGAACCCCTTGCTACCCACCTACAAGACGCAAGGTCAGGTCACCGACTTCACGTACATCGCCGCGGCCACGAATGCGACCTTCGCCAATACCACCGTGGCGAACGGCGCCCACAACCGCTACGGCGCCTACCTCTACGAAGCCGTCGGACCCCTCAGCCTTCTCGGCGAGGCCTACGAGTCCGATCAGATCATCGGCAACGCCGCCAAAGGGAACATCTGGGTCCACAATCGGGCCTACCAGGGCCAGGCGACCTTCATCTTCTTCGGCGCGAACGCCTCGTACGACTACACGCACGTGCGGACCCCCGTGGACTTCTCGACGGGTCACTTCGGGGCACTCGAACTCGCCCTCCGCGCCGGGCACCTCGACACCGAACCCACCGCCATTCCAACGTTCGCGTCGACCGGCCAGATTCGTGGCGCGACGGAGTACGCCGCGGGCCTCAACTGGTACTGGAGCGACAGCGCGAAATTCGTCGCGAACTGGGATCACACGACATTTCAGGGGGGCGCATCGACGGCAGCCGAAGTCGCTACAGGGCACCGAGAGGCCGAGAACATCATCCTGCTTCGCGCCCAGGTCGTGTACTGAGAGCCTGAGTCTCGAGTCTTCTATCGCATTCGCAAATTCTTCGAAGGATCCTTCATGAGCTACCGTCTTATCGTCATCTCCCCTGCCCTCGTGGTCATTGGACTCGCCCTCGGCGGGTGCCAGGGCGGCGAGTACGTCCTTCC
>PLIR01000510.1 GCA_003139415.1 Myxococcales bacterium
TCCCGAGCGCGGACGTCGGCCGTCTCAGGCAAAAAGTCGAGTCGGTGGCCGGCCTCCAACTTGGCCTGGCGGTCCTTGCGAAGGGCCAGGAGCTGGCGAACTCTGGGGCGGAAGGTGCGGACCAGGTCGGCGACGAACGCGAGCGCGTCGGTGGTCAGAATCGTTTCGTATTCGGGTCGAATCGGCGCCTCGATGGCGACGCCGTCAGGAAGGGAGAGAGTCACGGGGTTTACAATATACTCACCCGAAACATGGTCAAGTCGATGAAAAGGCGCGCTAAGTAGCTTCAGTTGAGAACTGTCAACGCCGGGGTGTAAAGTAGTCAACGCTGTCAACGACATCGAGCGCGCATTTATGAGCCGAACACCCGCAGAGCCGTCACGCCTCGGACCCAAAGTGCGCTCGCTCCGCCGCCGCGAGGGCCTGACTCAAGTGCAACTCGCAAGCCGCCTCGGCATCTCTCCGAGTTACTTGAACCTCATCGAGTCGAACCGGCGCGCGCTCCCCGCCCCTCTTCTCATCAAGCTGGCGCAGCTCTTTGGCGTGGACGTGGACTCCTTCGGCGCCGAGCAGGACGCGCGCCTCGTGCACGACCTCGTCGAGGCCTGCGCCGCCCCGGTGTTCGATCCCCACGACCTCACGTCGACCGACCTGCGGGACCTCGCAGCCAACTACCCCCAGATCGCGCGGGCCGGCATCGCCCTCTACAGCTCGTTCAAGGAGCAGCGCGGCGCGAGCGAGGAACTGGCGTCGCGTATCGAGGACGGCGACGGGCCCGGCGATGGTCCCGGCCTCGATCGAACGCGCATGCCCTCCGAGGAGGTGAACGACTTCATCCAGAAGCACTCCAATCACTTCCCCGACCTCGAGGACGGCGCGGAGGAGCTCTGCAAGCGGGCCCGCGTCGACGTCGACGAGCTCTACTCGGGGCTCGTGCGGTTCCTCCAGAAGCACCAGGGGGTCGAGGTGCGCATCGCACGCGGCCAGGCCGCCCGCGGGATGGTGCGCCGTTTCGACCCGGCCAAGAAGATCCTGACGTTGAGCGAGCTCCTCCCGACGCGATCGCGGACGTTCCAGGTGGCGCACCAGGCTGCGCTCTTGACCCAGCGCGGGCGCATCGACCGCATCGTGACCGACACCCAGCTGACGAACGACGAGTCGCGCGCGATCGCCCGCGTCGTGCTCGCGAACTACTTCGCCGGCGCGATGATGATGCCGTACGCGCCGTTCCTCGAGGCCTGCCGGCAAGAGCGGTACGACCTCGATGTCCTCGGACGCCGGTTCCGTGTCGGCTTCGAGCAGGTGTGCCACCGGTACACGACCCTGCGTCGCCCCGGCGCCGAAGGGGTCCCCTTCCACATGATCCGGATCGACGTCGCCGGGAACATTTCGAAGCGCTTCAGCGCGAGCGGGATCCAGTTTGCCCGCTTCTCCGGCGCGTGCCCGCGGTGGAACGTCTTCTCGGCGTTCCTGACGCCCGGGATGATCCGCATCCAGGTCTCGCGCTTCACCGACGGATCGTCCTTTTTCTGCATCGCGCGCACCATCCACAAGGACTCGGGGGGCTACCACGCTCCCCAGCCCGTCCAGACCATCGGCCTCGGGTGCCGGATCGAGCACGCGCGGGACATCGTGTATTCGGACGGGATCGATCTCGACAACCCGCAGATGGCCACTCCCGTGGGCGTTACCTGCCGGACATGCGAGCGGAGCGACTGTGAGCAGCGTGCGTTCCCCTCGATACGCCACCCGGTCCAGGTCGACGAGAACGTCCGCGGCCCGTCCCTTTATGCCCAGCGGACGCTTCGCGTCCTACAGTAGCCGCGCGCGCGCCGTCGCGGCTATGCTCCGCCCGCGCGACCGATGAACGACCGCCTCGACTCCGACCTCGCCTCGCTCCGTATCGAGCGCGGCCCGGCCGCGTCTTCATCCTCGGGTCGCGTCTTCGTGTGGATCGCGGGGCTCGCGGTCCTGGGCGGCGTCGTATTCGCGGGCTGGCGCTTCGCGTCGTCCGCGATCCAGGCGAGCCTGTTCGAGACGGAAGTCTCGATGACGGAGGTCGCCTCGGTCTCGCCGGCGCAGGCGCAGATCCAGCTCACCTCGTCGGGATACGTCGTGCCCCAGGTCGAGATCGACGTGTCCTCCAAGATCGTGGGCCGGGTCGACAAGGTGACGGTCCGCGAGGGGAGCGCCGTCAAGCAGGGGCAGCTTCTGTTCGAGCTCGACGCGAACGACCAGCGCACCGCCGTGGCGACCGCCCAAGCCCGGGCGGCGGCGGCCCGCGCGCGAGCCGCAACGGCCCGCGCGCAGCTGGGCGAGGTCGCGGTCCAGCTCACGCGCGAGCAGAAGCTCGTCGCGAGCGGCGCGATGGGCGCGGCGACGGCCGATGATTTGGCCGCGCGGTCGAAGTCGCTGACCGAGCAGGTGAACGCCGCGGACGCCGACGTGACGGCGTCGCAGGCCGAGGTGACGGCCCTCTCGGTGAACCTCGGCAACACCACCATCCGATCGCCGATCGCCGGCACGGTCGTGACCAAGCCCCTGCAGCCGGGCGACGTGGTGACCCCGGGGACGTCGATGGTGCGCATCGCCGACTTCGAGTCGATCGTCGTCGAGACGGACGTACCCGAGGCGCGCCTTCACCTCGTGAAGCCCAAGGGCCCCTGCGAGATCGTGCTCGATGCGTACCCGGACAAGCGATGGCGCGGCGAGGTCGTCGAGACCAGCCCGCAGCTGAATCGGGCCAAGGCGACGGCCACCGTCAAGGTGCGGTTCCTCGACCGCGACGCGACGGTATTGCCGGAGATGGCTGCGCGCGTGTCGTTTCTGGAGTCGGCGCTCGACGAGAGCAAGATGAAAGAACCGCCGAAGACGATCCTGCCCGGATCGGCCGTCGTCGATCGGGCGGGCGCCAAGGTCGTCTTCACCGTGGACTCGGGGCACGCCAGGATGATCCCGGTCTCGCTCGGAGCCCCGTTCTCGGACGGGTTCGAGTCGACGTCGGGGCCGCCCCCCGGAACGAAGCTGGTGAGCAACCCGCCGCCGACCCTCGGCGACGGTCAGGCGATCAAGGAGAAGAGCCCGTGACGGAAGACGTGAAGCCGAGCAGCGGCGCACCCATCGTGAAGCTTTCTCACGTGACCAAGACGTATACGCGCGGCGGCGAGAGCGTCCGCGTGCTCGAGGGCCTGGACCTCGACGTGCCCGCCGGCTCTTACGAGGCGCTGATGGGCCCCTCCGGTTCGGGCAAAACGACACTCCTCAACCTCATCGCGGGCCTGGACCGCCCGAGCGAAGGCTCGGTCGAAGTGGCCGGCAAGCGGCTCGAAGGCTTGGGCGAAGGGGGCCTCGCGAAGTGGCGGTCGACGACGATCGGCTTCGTGTTCCAGTCGTACAACTTGCTCCCCGTCCTGACGGCGGCGGAGAACGTCGAGCTGCCCCTGCTCTTGACGAGCCTCGGCTCGGCGGAGCGCAAGAAGCGCGCGCTGACGGCGCTGCGCGTCGTCGGCCTGGAGGAGCGCAGCCAGCACTACCCGCGGCAGCTCTCCGGAGGGCAGGAGCAGCGCGTCGCCATCGCGCGCGCCATCGTCAACGATCCGACCATCATCGTGGCCGACGAGCCGACGGGTGACCTCGATCGCAAGGCGGCCGACGAGATCCTGGGCCTGTTGGAGAAGCTCAACTCGCAGCTCGGCAAGACGATCTTCATGGTGACGCACGACCCGGCCGCGGCCGACCGGGCCAAGATCATCCGGCGCCTCGACAAGGGAAAGCTCGTCTCGTGACGCTCACGGGCCTCGCGCTGAAAAACCTGGCGCGAAATCGCTTCCGCGTAGCCCTGACGACGGTCGGGGTCGCGGTGGCGATCGTGGCGTTCTTGCTGCTGCGGACGATCATGTCCGCGTGGGCATCCGCATCGGATTACGCCGCCAAGGACCGCGTGGTGACGCGCCACAAGGTGACGTTCGTGATGGCGCTGCCCAAGCGCTACTACACCGACATCCTGGCGGCGCCGCACGTGAAGGAGGCGACGTTCGCCAACTGGTTCGGCGGCAAAGACCCGAAACACGAGCACGAGTTCTTCGCGACGCTCGCGGTCGACCCGACGTACTTCTCCGTCTACCCCGAGATCAGCGTCGCGCCCGATGCCCTCGACACATGGAAACACGACCGGCAGGGCGCCATCGTCGGCTCCGTGATCGCGAAGAAGCTCGGCTACAAAGTGGGCGATCGCGTCACCCTGCAGAGCGGCATCTATCCAGGCAACTGGCCGCTCACGATCGACGGCATCTACACGAGCACGTCGCGCACGATCGATCAGTCGACCATCCTCTTTCACTGGGACTTCCTGAACGACTCGATGCCGGTCGATCGCCGCGACATGGTGGGATGGATCGTGAGCCGCGTCGACGAGCCCGGCCGCGCGGCCGACACGGGCGTCGCGATCGACAAGATGTTCGACGACCGCGACACGCAGACGCTCTCGATGGACGAGCACGCCTTCGGTGCGTCGTTTCTCGGGATGTTCTCGGCGATCCTGACGGCCATCAACGTCATCTCCGCGGTGATCCTGGTCATCATGACGCTCATCCTGGGCAACACGATCGCGATGGGCGCGCGCGAGCGGGGCGGCGAATACGGGGTCCTTCGCGCCATCGGATTTTTGCCGTGGCACGTGGCCCTGTGGGTCGTCGCCGAGTCGCTCTTCATGGGCCTCGCCGGCGGACTGCTCGGCGTGGCCATCGCGTGGCCCTTCGTCAACAGGGGCATCGGCCCGGCGCTCGAGGAGAACATGGGCAGGTTCTTCCCGTACTTCCGCCTGGAGGTCCCCTCCATGATCGCCGGCGTCGCGGCGGCGGCCCTGCTGGGCGCGGCGGCCGCGCTCATCCCGGCGTGGCGTGCGTCGCAACTGCGCGTCGTCGACGCCGTCCGCCGCATCGCCTGAAAGGCTCGTCATGATCCCGATTCGCTACAACATCCGCAGCTTGGTCGTACGCAAGGCGACCACCATCGCGACGGCCGTCGGCATCGCGCTGGTCGTCTTCGTCCTCGCGTCGGCGCTGATGCTGGCGGCGGGCATCCGCAAGACGCTCGGCGCGGGCGGACGGCCCGACACCGCGATCGTCCTGCGAATGGGCAGCGACGCGGAGCTCGGGAGCACGATCGAGGAGTCGAGCGTGCCGCTGATTCTCGCGGCCCCCGGGGTCAAGGTCGACGAGCACGGCAGGCCGTTCGGAGCCGCGGAGGCCGTCGTCGTCGGCGCGATGGGCAAGATCGGCACGAGCGGCGTGACCAACGTCACCATCCGGGGCGTCACCGACGACGCCACGACCTTCCGTCCGAAGGTTCACGTCGTCGCCGGCCGGCCGGCACGGCCCGGGTCCGACGAGGCGATGGTGGGCGCGCGCCTGCTCGGCCGCATCAAGGGCCTGGAGATCGGGCAGACTTTCGAGTTGAAGAAGAACCGGCCCGTCACCGTGGTGGGCGCTTTCGAGGCCGCCGGTTCGGCGTACGAGTCCGAGGTCTGGGTCGACCGGGAGCTCTTGCGCCAGGCCTACAATCGGCAGGGCTTCTTCTCGAGCGTGCGCGTCCGCCTGGATTCGCCGACCAAGTTCGACGCCTTCCGCGCAGGGGTCGAGAACGACAAGCGCCTCGGCTTGCAGGCCCTGCGCGAGACGACGTTCTACGAGAACCAGTCCGAAGACCTGGCGAAGTTCATCGGGATCATGGGGACGATCGTGTCGGTGTTCTTCGCGGCCGGCGCGATGATCGGCGCGATGATCACGATGTACGCGGCCGTCGCGAGCCGGCAGCGCGAGATCGGCACGCTCCGCGCGCTCGGGTTCTCGCGGACGGGGGTGCTCTCCTCGTTCCTCATCGAGGCCGTGCTCTTGGCCGCCCTCGGCGGCATCGCGGGCGCCGCGGCCTCGACCGCGATGGGCTTCGTCCGCTTCTCGATGATAAACCAGGCGAGCTGGTCGGAGATCGTCTTCTCGTTCGAGCCGACGCCCCAGGTCCTGCTGAAGGCGCTCGTCTTCGGCTGCGGCATGGGCCTCGTGGGCGGGTTGCTCCCGGCGATCCAGGCGGCCCGCACCTCGCCGCTCAAAGCCATCCGAGGTTAGTCGCCCGTCAGCACGACGAGCGCGCCCGCGTCGAGCGCGACGGACCCCGCGGCCGCGAGCTGCGAGCCGACCTGCGCCTTTGGGCGCGTGTCGATCGCGACACGCCATGATGGGCCGTACACGGGCCCTGGCAGGGCGAACGTAGCCGGCGTCGACTCACCGTTCATCAGGACGAGGATCGGCGGCGATCCTCCGGCGCCCGCAAGGTGAAACGCCAGGCGCGCCCGCGCAGGCCGTTCCCAGTCGGGTCCCGTCATCTCCGTCCCATCGGCGCGGAGCCAGGTGATGTCGTTGTTCCGGCCGCCGTCGCTCGGCTTGCCGCGCAAGAAGTCGCTCCCGCGCAGCACGGGCTGGCCCTTACGGAGGGCGAGGAGCGACCGGACGAATTCGAACGTGTCCCGCGCCTCGGGATCGGCGTCCGCGGCGGGCCAATCGACCCACGTGAGCTCCGAGTCCTGGCAATACGGGTTGTTGTTTCCGCGCTGGGTGCGCCATAGCTCGTCTCCCATGAGCAGCATCGGGACCCCGCGGGACACGAAGACCGTCGCCAAGATACTGCGCGCGATCGTGCGCCTTCTCGCGAGCACGGCGGGATCGTCGGTTTCGCCCTCGACCCCGCAGTTCTGGCTGAGGTTCTCGGTCAAGCCGTCGGCGTCGCGCTCGCCGTTGGCGAGGTTGTGCTTGCGCTGATAGCTGACGAGGTCGCGCAGCGTGAAGCCATCGTGGGCCGTCACGAAGTTCACGCTGGCGTGCGTCGTACGGGCGCCGTGCGCGAACAGGTCGCTCGACCCTGTCAGCCGGTACCCCACGTCCGGGACGACCTGCGCATCGCCCCGCCAGAACCGGCGGACCGAATCGCGAAAGCGCCCGTTCCACTCGGCCCACGGCGGCGGGAACCCCCCGAGCCGGTAGCCGTCCTCCCCCAGGTCCCACGGCTCCGCCAGCAGCTTCACCCCCGAGAGCACGGGATCCTGCTGGAGCACGGCAAAGAAGGCCGAGCGAAGGTCGAAGGCTCCCACCGTGTTGCGGCCGAGGATCACCGCGAGGTCGAATCGAAAGCCGTCCACGTGCATCTCCGTCACCCAGTAGCGGAGGCTGTCGGCGAGGAGCTTGAGCGCCTGCGGGTGCGACAGATCCACCGTGTTGCCGCACCCGGCGAGGTCCGCGTACTCGCCGGCGCTGCCGGGCTTGCGGCGGTAGTACGTGGCGTCGTCGATGCCGCGAAACGACACCGTCGGGCCCCAGCGATCGCCCTCGCACGTGTGGTTGTAGACGACGTCGAGGATCACCTCGAGGCCGGCGGCGTGAAGCCGCGCGACCATGCGCTTGAACTCGCGTACCGCCCCTTCGCCGCCTTGGGCGCGCGGAACGGCGAAGCGATCGTCCGGCGCGAAGTACCCGACCGTGCTGTAGCCCCAGTAGTTGGTCATGCCGCGCGCGGAGACCGCGGGCTCGTCGAGGTGGGCGTGGATCGGCAGGAGCTCGACGGACGTAACCCCGAGCGAAACGAGGTGCTCGATCGCGGCGTCCGAGGCGAGGCCGAGGAACGTCCCCCGGTGCGGCTCGGGCACCCGCGAGTGCCGCCGCGTGAACCCTTTGACGTGCAGCTCGTAGAGGACCGTATCGCCCCAGGGCACGCGCGGGGGACGATCGGCTCCCCAGTCGAAGACGTCGTCGACGACGAGGCTCCTCGGCTTCGCGGCAGCATCGTCGCGATCGCACGGAATGCTGTCGTCGGGCGGGGTGATCGCCCGCGGCTCCCTGCGGAAGCCGTAGATAGGACCGCGCCAGTCGAGGCGCCCTTCGATCGCGCGGGCGTACGGGTCGACGAGGAGCTTGTTCGGATTGTGACGCTCACCGCGCTCGGGCGCGTAGGGGCCGTGCACGCGCCATCCGTAGCGTTGCCCGGGGCCGATCCCCGAGACGCGAAGGTGCCACACGTGGGCGGTCGGTCCCGCGGCGGGCAGCCTCGTCTCGCGTCCTGTGTCGTCGAACAGGCATAGGTCCGCGCCGGTCGCGCTTGCGCTGTAGAGAGCGAAGTTCACGCCATCGCCGTCTACGCGGGCACCGAGCGGGTGCGGGGTCCCTGGTTGTGTCGCGTACGGCGGCATCCCTCAGCGCCCTGCCGCGGTCACGAGCGCGCGAACGGCTGCGAGCCGAGCAGCCAGCGACGCGTCGGCGGACAGGTCCTCGATGGGACGCGGCAGACGCCATGTCCAGTTCTGGGGGCCCACGGTGCCTGGAGTGTTGATTCGCTCACCGACCCCGATGAGCTCCTGCGCCAGGATGAGCGCCAGGTCCGAGCTCGCGCCGTACAGGTCGCGGAGCAGGGCAAGCGAGCGGCGTCCGTCGATGCCAGGCGCCCCGGCGACCTCGGTCGTGAGCCCGGCGCGCCGGGCGAGGGCCACGCGGTCGCCTTCCGGAAGATCCGACCACCACGCGTCGATGGGCGCCGTGTCGTGCGTGCTCCACGACGCGACGCTCTCTCGCGGAAACGCGCGCGGATCACGAAAGCCCGCGGCATCCTTCTCCCAGGGCAAGACGCGGTAGCCGGGCACGCCGCGCTCGCGGAGCGTATCGCGGACGAACGGGGGAATGACGCCGAGGTCCTCGGCGATCGCGCGCGGAGGGTCGACGCCGACGGGCGAATGCTCGACCTCGGCCAGGAGCGCGCCGAGCACGCGCCGTCCACGCGTCCGCTGCAGATCCTCGCCCTCGGGATCGAATCGTCCGCGGTCCGCGCCGCCGGGACGGCGGACCCATTGCCGGAAGTATCCGACGACGTGATCCATGCGAAAGCGGTCGTAGAGAACGGCGGCTCGTCGAACGCGCGCGCGAAGCCAGGCCAGACGATCGACCTCCATGGCGAGCCAGTCGTACGCCGGCAATCCCCAGTCCTGGCCGTCCGCGGAGTAGTCGTCCGGCGGGGCGCCGAGCGACAGGCCCAGCTCGAACTGCGACGCGTGCGCCCACACGTCCGCGCTCTCCGCGCAGACGATGAACGGCAGATCCCCCATGAGTTCGACTCCCAGTTGTCGCATCTGGTCGCGCGCGGCACGCCACTGCCCCTCGATCGTCCACGCGACGTACGCGGTCTCGAGGAGCGCGTCCGCTTGCTCGGACCGCACGCGCGCGATGGCGCCGGTCGTCCGATCGCGTTCGCCCTCCGCCCAGGTCTGCCATCCCCAGCCCCCGTGGGCCCGTCGCAGGGCTCCGTAGAGCGCGAGGTCGTCCAGCCAGTCACGCTCGCTCCGGATGAAGTCCGCGAGCTTGCGCGCGCGCACGGTGTCGCGGGACCACTCGCGTTCTCGGAAGCGCTCGAACGCGGCGCGTAGCACGCGCGCCTTGAGGGCGCGGACGGCGCTGTACTCCACGCGATCTCTCCCGCGCAAGCGTTCGAGTTCGCGCGCGCCGGCCTCGCCGAGGATGGCCGCTCGCGCCGACGCATCGAGGTCCTCGACGGCTTCGACGTCCGTATAGATGGGGTCCAAGCCGAAGGCCGTGAGCGCCCCGTAGGGGCTCGTCTCTCCCTCCGCGAGCTCGTGGGCGGGCAAGATCTGCAGGAGACGTTGGCCTGCCGTGCGCACCCACTGGGCGCACACCGGCAGGTCGGTGACCTGACCGATCCCCCAGTCGCGCCGCGTCCGAACGGCCGAAAGAGGGATGACGACGCCGGCCATGCGGCGCACGTCTCCGCTTACCTCGCGGTGCCCGGACGGACCGGGACGGACGACATGGTGGAGCGCATCGCGAAGCCGGGAGCATAGTCGCGCGCGGCGACGGCCGGTGTCAGAATGCTCAGCGTGCGCGACCGATCGCCACGATGGCAACCGCCCTGGGCGGTGTTCCTGGCCCTCAGCGCCGTCGCGCACGTAGGGACATTCGCCGCGACGCACCGGGGCGCCCCCCCGCCCGCTCCCG
>PLIR01000126.1 GCA_003139415.1 Myxococcales bacterium
CGAAGAGCACCGGGCGATCCCCGTGCCGCCGCGAGAGTACACGGTGACCCTTGCAGTCGAAGCAGAGGATTGTCCCACGGTGACAGGGACGTTCACGGTGTACCCCGCGAACTCTGGGCTTGCGTGGCCTGAGCCCGAGCGCTGAATCCTGGCGACCCCGCTTTCCACACCGCTGCGCTTCGGCACGATCGACGCTTATACAGAATCTCGGCGGCGGCTCGTCAGCTCAGGGCGACTCCGCGACGCCGGGAGGCGGATGTTCGCGATCTTCGCCTTCGGATCGATCATCTTGATCAGCTCCAGAAGAACGGTGACGTTGACGCGAAGCTCGCCCAGGGCGACGAGGAACGCAATGTTCCGCGGGTCGCGGTCGTCGCCGGTGGTCTCGAGCAGCGTGCCGCCATTGCGTGCCTCTCGCTCTGCGCGATGGTCTGCGTCCCTCGGCGGTTCTCCAGCACGGCGCGCCCCGACGTACAGCACTTCCTCGACGAACCCTCGCATCGCGGCGAGCAGCGCCTGGGTCTCAAAGAGAATGCACTGCCCCACCGAGTCCCCCACCACGCGCCCCTCGAAGTGCTCGAAACGTGCGTAGCCGGCGCCTACGTACTGCTCGAAGCGGCCCCTGTGGTACGTCCCGCGTTGAAGCGTGTTCACGAGTGACCCCATGAGTGCCTCGCGCTCTGGCCCGGCCAGCATGGCGAGCGCGGGGGAGCCTCGACGCTCAAGCGTGCCGAAGATCGCGGCCTCGACGAGAAACGTTGCAGGAAGGTCGAGGGATGTGCGGACGGCGCGGACTTCGAGGCTTGGACCGCCTATCGGGTCCGCGGGATTTCGCAGCAGTTCGATGATCGTCCCCTCGTCGCTCGCGTCGAACGGCATGCTCGTTTTCGTAGCCCGTCGCGCTCCGTCGTGTCACGGCTGCCGGTAGCGCTCAAGCGCGGCCCCGGCGCTGAAGAACGCGATGGCCAAGCAGAGTGCGCCCCACCCCCAGGCGGTCGTCAGCTCGTTCTTCACGAGCTTGTCGAGTACGCCGAACACGGCGATGAGCACGGAGGCTTCCCGGAGCCAGTCGGCGAGCATCTCGGCGACGGACTTGCGCCCGGACGAGGAAGCCACGCGCGTCAGGAATCGTGATGGCGACGAACCTCGCGCCGCTCACGCCGCGCGAACGCGAACCCAACGATGGCCATCAAGGCGCCGACGATCGCGAGCTGAACGAGGTAGTTCATGAGTCGCACCGTTCGGGCCGCTCGCCGGTCCGTGGAAAGACAGCCAGCCGGGCACGCGGTGTCATGTGTAGAACATACCTCGGGGCCCTAGGGAGTCTAGGGGCCCTAGGGAGTCTAGGGGCCCTAGGGACGCGGCTCTAGCGCAGCTCTAGCGCCCGTCGGGGGGCGGGCATCGACTTCCCACAGCGCCCGCGTCTACCCGATGTAGCCAACGTCGCGAAGCGCCTTGGCTCGACCGAGGGCGTTCCTGAAGTCGTCTTTGCTCGCGAGCCACGTCTTCTCGGCGAGCTGGTCTTCCCAGTCCCCCTCGTCGAACCTCGCTGTCGGGATCTCGTACGACGTGAACAGGCAGTACAGCCCGTCCTTGCAGATCGCCCATTCGCCGATGCGCTCGATGACGGGTGGGGTGTTGAAGTAGGTGGCCGCTTGGATGACGCTCCACTGCTTGCCCTTCTCGTGAGGCTCCCGCACGGTGCCTTGGTAGGGCTCGGACCAGATGATGGAGCACTCGGCGTGATTGACCTTGCTGGGCATGCGTCGGCGAACCTCCCTCATCGTGGCCTACGCCTGCTGCTCGTCGCCGTCGATAGGCACTGCGTCGCGCCCGATGACTGGGCACCAGCACGGGCCGACGAGGGCCAGCGGGGCGCCTCCGTCGTCACGCCGGTGCCAGCCGTCGCCGTCGCAAAGCTCGGTCCACTCGGGCCCCTCGTGCACCACTTGCATCGCAGCCCCGTCGGCCTCGGAGCTCGCGGAGTTGCTACGCGCTCGCGGCCCCTACGAGCGCTGCGAGGGCCCGGCGGGCCCTGTGCCAAAGGTCTCCCGCGGGGGTGGGCCGTACCCCCTGGGGCCAATGGGCGCGGGCGCGGTTCCAGCTTGGACGTTCTCGGCGTACGTACCCGTGGGGACGTTGATGCCCCGCGGGTCTCTCGCCGATTGGGTGGGTTCTGGGTCCCGGTGCGTGTGACCGCCCTCGCCGTCGGCGGACTCGCCCGCGAGCGATGGGCGTTCGGGGGGCGCGTCCAACCTCTCGGGCGCGACGGCAGTTCCAAAACAGAGGCATGCGAGCCCGCTAACGAACACCTGGCGGCAACGGGGACAGGTCATGGTCCCGAGCCTAGTGGCTGACGCGATCGTCCGCCCGTCCGTACTCGACCTCGCGGCACGAGGGCACGAACCGCGGGCACTTGCACCCCTCGACCTCGCACGGCTCATCGTCGGGCGGCGCGTCCGCACGATCGATGCGGTGGCCCTGCTCGTGGTCGCATTCGGCACAGGCCCCGCGCCAGCAGTGCCTCCTCCGGCAAGCCACTACTCGACCTCTATGCTGCCATCCTGGTCGAAGACCGCCTGTCCCCCAAAGTGGATGCGGGCTTGACCGGGTTGGAACGCGGCGCGCTTGGCTTGTTCTCGGTTCCCGGCCTTCAGCGCTGGGCGTAGGGCGAGTTGCAGAGTACCAATGAGAGGCTCCTGCGCCGCGTTGTACCCCCACTCGACCGGGTAGGGCGTGTTCACAAGGTAGACGGTGGCCGTCATCGCTCCGGTCACGCTGATGCCGGCGTCCCTCATCAGATCCGCCAGCTCGGCGGCGAACTGGCGGGTTCCTGATGAAGCCCACGTCTCGTATGTCACCTGCACGGTGACGTCCTCGGTTCGAAGCAAAGTTCCGACGGTCGAAAGGTTGGCGAGGACTTTGGCGCGCAGGCGCGGCTCCAGAGGCCGGTACTCGTGTTTCGCCGCCTCCTCGGCGCGCTTCGTCGCTTCCGCCGCCGCTTCCCTCGCTTGACCAACCTCGGTCTGCCGGGCCGCTTCGATCCTGTGCTCAAGCGGCCTGGCGAAGAACTCGGCCACAAACTCTGTCACGACACCGATCGCGACGAGGAAAGCCCCGACAATCTGCGCCGTCTTGATCCAGGACAGCGTGCGCACCGCTTGCTCGATCGCCGAATCGTCCATGTCGGTGCATGCAAACCCGCTCGACGGCGGGGGCAGACGTCGCTCAATGAAGCCACGGTGACCGCCACTTCGTCAACGGGCAGTACGCGTCTTGGCGGCGCCGCCTACCTTCCCCGCGGGGTCGAGCACGGCCTCGCGTCGCTTGCTCTCTGCGACGCGCTTCGCGAGTCCCAACCGCAGGCCTCGGATCGGCGACATGGCGCGCACGCCCTGCCGTCCCCACCCCGGCGCTCGGTCACCGCCCTCGCCGATCCACCCCAAAAACACGTCTCCTTGCCGCAGACGGATCCGGCGGAACGGCACGAGCGACGAGCAAGCCGGGCAGTGCACGGTGGTTCTTGACCGCGCGATGCGCCGCTGCATCGCTTCGGCGCGCTGGTCCAGGTACGACTGCACGACGCGCTTCAGCATGCGCCGGAAGACGCTCGCAGGCGCGGCGGCGCGCACCTCGGCGATGGCTGTGCACAGCACCCAGTACGTCTCGGGGATGGGGTCGCCCACGACCCATGGGCGACGGCAGTACCGCCGCCACGCGACCGTGAGGTGTCGCTCCTGTCGCGCGCGCAGCGCAGCGAGAGAGGACATGGTCAGCTCTCCCCTCGGCGCTTGCCCGCTGGTGCGTTCCGGCGGCGCTGGCTGCGCTGGGATGGGCGACGCGTCTCGCGCCCGAGGGCCGTGACGATCGACTCCAGTGCGTGCTGCTCGCCTTCGTTGGACGACGTCTTCCGCCGCTCCGAGAGCGAAGCGATTCGGCTCGCAAACCGGGCCCACTCGGTGATGGACAGCGGCGGGAACGTGGCGGCGCGGTGGAAGTATTCGAGTAGCAGGCCTTCCAACTCTCTCTCGACGGTCTCGCGGGGGGAACGCTTGGGCCGCCCACCCGCCAGCCAGTGCGCGAAAGACCTCTGCCAGTGCGGGATCTGCGCGAGCGGCGGGTCGCGATCGATGCGCTCGATCTCGGTGAGGGCCGCCTTGGAGACGGCGGCGAGCATGCTCCGGTACGCCGCGCGACGCGTGAGACCGTGACCGTCCTCGGTGACGCGGAGCTTGTGCACCCTGGCGGTCCACCACCCGCTCACGTCGGGGGTGGTGACCCAGATCACGCCGATGGGCGTCTCCCACAGCAACGCCTGGTCGATGGTGCCCCGGGCGATCTTCCGCACTGCGCCCCGCTTCGCGGCCATGTCAGCCCCCGCTCGAGCAGCACGGGCAGTGCACGACAGTCGTCGATCGCGCGATGCGACCGCGGAGCTCTTCGGTGTGCTCGTCCACGCGCCGCAGGGCTTCGAGCACCTTGGCGATCAACTCCTCGCCTACGTGAACAAGGAAGGCCGTCGTGCGCTCTCGCCGCGGTCTGCTGCGCCTCGTCGTACGTGACGGCACCCCGTACCCGGATCGTCTCGCGCAGCCATTCTCCGAGCAGCCCACCGACGTACGACGCCGTGTCGCGGTCCGGGTAGCCGCAGATGGAGTTCACGGCGCCCGAGTCCCACACTTGCGCGACGTCGTAGGTCGCGAGAACGTCGGCGAGCAGCTCGACATGGTCCCGGTGGGGGTGGCTCAGGATCACGTGGTCAATCTTCCGCAAGTCGGGCTTCACCGTCTTGAGGTAGGCGACGAAGCGGTTGTCCGCACCGATCGCGAGGTCGTCGTTCGAGCCCGCGTCGTAGACGAGGGCGAAGTCGGGAGCGTCGACGAACACGGCCAACCCCGTCCCTACGTCAGCCACGTGGACCGTGAACGTCGGCCGCTCCACGTGAGGGGCCATGATGTTCTCGGCCTCCGCGTGCGGGGCCGGTGGCCCGGGCGCCGCACCCGCCGCGGCAGCCGCAGGGGCCTGCGGCGGTGAAGACGGTGGGGGCGCGGTGGGCGGTGCTGCCGCGCCTCCGCAGCTCGCCAAGCCGAGCACGACCCCAACGAAAGTGAGCTGATCTTTGAGGGGCATGAGCCCGCGATGCTACGCCTCGGCGCCGGTCACGACTTGGCTCTGATATAGAGAGGCATCCGATGCGCCGACTCCATCTCCTGCTCGTCGCCCAACTGGCCATCGTCGCATCCGTCTTCGCTGGGTGCGCCAGCTGCAACTCGAGCAGCGGTCCCGGTGAGGGTCCCGGCGTCGACTCGGGCCCCATGGTCGACGTCACGACGAGCGACTCGCCAGCGACGGGGGAGGATGGTGGAGCCGACGCTCGAGTGGAGGCGGCGTACGACACGGGCTCGCCCCGAGATGCGACTGAGGAGGTCGGCGTCGATGCGACAGCCCCCGGAGACGCGGCGAGCGACGTGGTCGCCGACTCGCCGAGCCCGGACGCCGCCCTGGAAGCGGGCCGCGAGGCGGGACTCGAAGCCGGAGCGCTGACCGAGTTCCCGATTCCGACGAACACGTCGAATCCCCTGGGGATCGCAGCGGGAGCCGACGGCAATCTCTGGTTCTGCGAGCAGATGGCCAACAACATCGGCATGATCACGACGGCAGGCGTGATCACGGAGTACCCGGTTCCCACGGCGAGCTCCTATCCCACGCAGATCGCGGCGGGGCCCGACGGCAACCTCTGGTTCACCGAGGGCGTCGGGAACAACATCGGCCGGATCGCGACAGGGGTCGACGGGGGCGTCGCCGGGACGATTACCGAGTTCCCCCTTCCTGTGGCGAACCGGGTGCCCTTCGCGATCGCTCTGGGGCCGGACGACAACCTCTGGTTCACGGAGGTGACCGGTAACAACATTGGCCGCATGACGCTTGCGGGGGTGGTCACGGAGTTCCCGGTGCCGACCCCCACCTGCCAGCTGGTCGGCATCACGGCGGGACCCGATGGCAACCTATGGTTCGCGGAGCGCGCCGGGGCCAACATCGGCCTCATCACGCCGACGGGCGCCATCACGGAGTTCATGGTGGCCACCGACCCCTCGGGGATCGTATCGGGGCCCGACGGCAACCTCTGGTTCAACGGCGAGGTCGGAAACAACGTCGGCAAGATCACGACGGCCGGCGTCTCGACGCTCTACCCGATTCCGACGGCGAGCGCCGGCGCGTACGCGGGGATCACGCTCGGACCTGACGACAATCTATGGTTCGCTGAGCGCACCGGGAACAACATCGGCCGGATCACCACGGTGGGCACGATCACGGAGTTCCCGGCCATCAACTCGGGCCCGTGGGGCATCGCGCGGGGATCCGACGGGAATCTCTGGTTCACCGAGAGCGCAAGCAACAACATCGGGCGCATCGCGCCCTGATTTGGACGGCCCTGCGCGCACGTCGAGGATGGCCGCGGCACACCGGCCCATGGTGCCGCCGCCCTTCCCGCCGACGCGAATGAGCGCGAAGTCGCCTCCCGCATCCCATCCGACGCTCGGGTCACTTGCAGGGCGTAACTTTTATGTTACGTTACGGTGTCCCATGCCTCGACGAACGAAGACCGGGTTCGACAAGTTCTTCGACGCGCAGATGAAGGCGCCCTCGTTCGCGAAGAGCTACGGCGAGGCACGCGCCGAAGTTGATGCGATCGACAAGATGGTCCGTGCCCTCGACGCTGCCCGGGAAAAATCTGGGCTCAGCAAGGCCGACCTTGCAGCGGCGATCAAGGCTCGCCCCGAGGTCGTTCGTCGGCTCTTCACCACGAAGGAGCCCAACCCCACGCTTTCGACGCTCATCCGCCTGGCAGCCGCTCTTGGATACCGGGTCGAACTTGTACGTCAGTCCAGGCCTCGGCGGATTGCTCGGCGTAGCCACGCAGCGGCGTGACGGCTCAAGGAAGTACGCTGCGAGGAGTACGGGAGAGGTACTCGCTTCCGAGACGGCGGACCTGGGCGTAGTCGCGTGCGGACAACACGGTGCGGAACGGCTTGTCCTTACCCGTGATGAGCACGAGGCTCGGGCCACCGAGCCCCACCTTCCCGCCGTCTCGTTCGAGCAGGCAGAAGAGCCGGTAGTGGCGGCGGCCAGCGCCATCCACGCGGATCTCGTAGTAGCCCGCCATCTCGTCGTGCATGGCTTCCCATTTGCCGCCGCCGCTGAACTGCGGCGGAGGGGCCTCGGCGACGGCGTTCACGACGGCCAGCATCATGGCGCGTACCTTCTCCGGGCACGTCTGGAGGAAGTCTCTCGCGGGAACTGCCTCGCCCGGGTCGTCTTGAGGGTGGCGCCGGAAGAAGTGCTTTCGCCATGCGCCCGCCGCAGGCGGTCGCGTCCCCGGCTCAGGCCTCCCGGCCGACTTCGCCCTCGTCATGGCCGCGCCACGCTACAGCACCCGGCCCAGACCGGGCGCCCCCTCGGGCCCGGCCTTGGCCTGCAGGTCGCGCGTACCTCAAACGCCTTGGAACGCCGAAGCACGCGCGCGATCTCGAGGCTCGACTGGCAGTCGACCATGGCGAGCTTATCCAGCTGCTCGCGAGGTTTCACCCGCCCGAGTAACCGTTCGATCTCGCCTACCCGCTCGACCGCCGGCGCGTCGCGGTTGCCGAGGAGCGGGCCCTGTTCGGGTTCGCCGCGGACCGCCTGTCGACCGGCATGGGGCTGTGCCGCGATTTCGCCTTCGAACGCCCCGCTCGGTCCTGGCCGGAGCAGGTTCTCCCGCACGGGCTCGCGGGAATGACGGCGATCACGCCGACGGGCTGGACGCTCACGGAGGCGACGCGATAGGTGCGGCTGCCGCGTCGGTGAGGGTCGTCCAACCAATTACCACCCCAACTGCGGGTTCCGCGCGATCGTGAACGCCCGGATCGGACGATCGTGAACGCGAAGATCGGCGCATCGTGAACGCCCGGATCGGGGTCGTGAACGCCCGGATCGGGGTCGTGAACGCCTAGATCGGGGTCGTGAACACGGCCGCCTTGGGGTGCCAACCCCGGGGAGCGAAGCGCACGCAGCCACGGAGGCATCCCCGGTAGACGGGGCCATGCCCACGGAGAGACTGTCGATGCGCAACAGCCGAGAGATTATTCGTCAGAAGTGGCTTCTGGGTCGCGCCCACCGCGCGATCGCGAAGTCGGTGGGGGTGAGCCTGGGGGTGGTCACCAAGACGCTCCAGCGCGCGTCGGCGGCGGGGCTGACGTGGGAGGCGGTGCAAGGAATCGAGGACGAGGAGCTGGAGCGGCGGCTGTACCCGCATGCCGCAGCGGAGGCGGAGCGTCCGGAGCCTGACTGCGTGTGGATCCATCGGGAGCGGCACCGGCCGAGCGTGACGCTGGAGCTGTTGCACCACGAGTACCTGGAGCGGCACCCGAACGGGCTGCGGTACACGACGTTTTGCGATCGGTACCGGGCGTGGCTCGGACGTCGCGGGCTGGTGATGCTCCAGGTGCACGCGGCCGGCGAAAAGGTCTTCGTCGACTACTCGGGCAAGAGGCCGCGTGTCGTCGATGCGGCGACCGGCGAGGTGACCGATGTGGAGCTCTTCGTCGCGGTGCTCGGCGCGTCCAACCTCACGTACGTGGAGGCGAGCTACACGCAGCGAGGCCCGGACTGGATCGCGAGCCACGTGCGCGCGCTCGAGTACTTCGGCGGAGTGCCGGGTGCGCTGGTGCCCGACCAGTTGAAGTCGGGCGTGACGCGCGCCTGCCTCTATGAGCCGGAGACGCAGCGCACCTACGAGGAGCTGGCGGAGCACTACGGGACGACGGTGGTGCCGGCGCACCCGCGCGACAAGGCGAAGGTCGAGGTGGCGGTGCAGATCGCGCAGCGGTGGCTGCTCGCGCGCATCCGCGACGAGGTGTTCCACTCGCTGGGCGCGCTCAACGCCCGGCTGTGGGAGCTGCTCGTCGACCTCAACGCCCGGGTGATGCGTCGTTACGGCAAGAGCCGTCGCGAGCTCTTCGAGCAGATGGAGCACGCGGCGCTGCGCCCGCTGCCGGCGACGCGCTTCGAGTACGTCGATTGGCTGAAGGCGCGAGTGAACATCGACTACCACGTCGCGGTCGAAGGGCACCTGTACTCGGTGCCGTATCGGCTCGTGCACGAGCGGGTCGAGGCGCGCATCGGCGCGGACGTCGTGGAGATCCTGCACGGGCGCACGCGCGTGGCGGCGCACCGCCGGTCCCACGTGAAGGGAGCCTTCACGACGCTGACCGAGCACATGCCGAGTGCTCACCGCGCGCATGCCGAGTGGACGCCCTCGCGCATCTTGTCGTGGGCGGGCAAGGTGGGCGCGGCGACTCGCGACCTGTGCGAGGCGATCCTCGCCGAGCGTCCGCATCCCGAGCAGGGCTTCCGCTCCTGCCTGGGCATCCTGCGGCTCGGCAAGCGTTACGGCGAGGTCCGCCTCGAAGCGGCGTGCAACAGGGCGCTGCGCGTGAAGGCGCGCTCGTACCGACACGTCGAGTCGATCCTGAAGAATGGCCTCGATCGCGTGGCGACACGCGACGAGCAGACGACGCTCTCGCTCACGCACGAGAACGTGCGCGGGCGCGACTACTACCACTGAAAAAGGAGAAGACATGCTGACCGAACCGACGATCGACAAGCTCCACGCGCTGCGCCTTGGCGCGATGGCCACCGCGTGGACAGTGCAACGCGAGGATCCGAAGAGCCAGGAAATCGATTTTGACTCCCGCTTCGGAATGCTCGTCGACGCCGAGCACCTGTCGCGAGACAACAAGCGGCTCGCGCGGGCTCTGCGCGAGGCGAAGTTGCGGATCGCGGGCGCCTGCGTCGAGGACATCGACTACTCGTCGAAGCGCGAGCTCGATCGGTCCCTGCTCCGCCAGCTCAGCACGTGCGCGTGGATCGGGGCGCACGCGAACGTGATCGTGACCGGCGCGACGGGCACCGGAAAGTCGTACGTTGCCTGCGCGCTCGCCCAGCAAGCGTGCCGCACCGGCTTCCGCGCGCTCTACCGGCGCATGCCCCGGCTGCTCGAGGAGCTCGCCCTCGCGCACGCGGACGGGACGTACACGCGCCTGCTCGGTCGGCTCGCGAAGATCGACGTGCTGGTGCTCGACGACTGGGGCCTCGCGCCGCTGCGCGAGCAGGAGCGGCGCGACATGCTCGAGATTTTCGACGACCGCCATGGCGTGCGGTCGGCAATCCTCACCAGTCAGTTGCCCGTCGAAAAGTGGCACGACTACGTTGCCGATCCAACGATCGCGGACGCGCTCCTCGACCGCGTCGTCCACAAC
>PLIR01000207.1 GCA_003139415.1 Myxococcales bacterium
TCACCGCCACGGATCCCGGCTCGACCGCCGACCTCTTCACGGTCCCCTACAACAATGGCCAGGGCGGCGCGATCGCGCCGGTGACGGGCGCCACGGATCCGGACAACGAAGAGTTTTACCCGTCGTTCTCCCCGGACGACGCGTACCTGGCCTTTGACAAAGCCGCCAATGGCCTCAGCATGTACAACCAGGCGCAGGCCGAGCTTTACGTGATCCCGAGCAAGGGCGGCACCCCGACGCGCCTGCACGCCAACGATCCGCCCGCGTGCTCCGGCGTCTCGAGCCCGGGCGTGACCAACAGCTGGCCCAAGTGGTCGCCGTCGACCACGACGACGCCCGATGGGCGCACGTTCTACTGGATCGTCTTCAGCTCGACGCGCCTCGGGTCGTCGCCGCAGCTCTTCATCATGGCGATGGTCACGACCGCAAGCGGCAGCGTGGAGACCTATGGCGCGCTGTACCTGTGGAACCAGCCGCCCACCGAGGGCAATCACACGCCGGCGTGGGACTACTTCAACGTGCCGACGCCGCCGCCCCCGATGGTGATCGCGCAGTAGTCCGACCCCTGCGCCAAAGTGAGCCGCCGCGGCGAGCGGCCCGACTTGCGAGTCGCGACCAGTTCCGCGGGGCGCAAGGTTTTCTCATCGCGCTTCGCTGGTTTAGCGAGATGGCCCTGGGCTTGCCTATGAAGGAGAGTTCTCGGGGGAGATCATGAAGCGCCTCGTCGAAGGGATTCTCGTCGCGGGCTGCGTCGTGGCAGCTTCCTCCCTCTGCGGCTGCTCGAGCGCGGCCCGCGGCGCTCTTGGCGACGGGAATGCCGCCGCGTTTCCCCCTGACAGCGCGGGAAACGACGCGGACTCTCCCGACGACGCGGACTCTTCCCTCGGGCCGAGTCCGTCCGGCCAATGTACCCAGGCTGCTCTGGTTCTCGTCGCTTCGGACGCCGGCGACGACGGAGGGGACGACGGAGGCCTCGAATGCGGTACGGCGGGGGTGGCCGACCTCGTGGCGGCCGACACGGCGTTCGCGATGGCATTCCTTCCCGTGGCCCTCGTGGACGACGGAGCAATCGCCGAAAACGCGGTCGTCTCGCCCTACAGCGTATCGAGCGCGATGATGATGGTGGACGTGGGTGCGGAAGGGGAGACGCAGTCGCAGATCGAGAGTGTCCTCTCCTTGCCGGGCAATGGGGCCGCAGAAGCTTCCGCATCTTCCGGTCTGGTTTGCGCCCTGCAGGCGGCCGGGTCGTCGAACGGCAACTCGCTCAGCATCGCCAACTCGCTCTGGGGCCAGCAGGGCGTCTCGTTCGAAGCGCCGTTCCTCGACGTGCTCGCGACCGGGTACGGCGCGCCCCTGCAAACCGTCGACTTCGCGGGCAATCCCACGGCGGCCGTGGCGACCATCAACGCATGGGTCTCGCAGGCCACCCAGGGCACCATCTCTTCGCCGCTCGGGTCGCAGGACATCACCGAACTGACACGTCTCGTCGCGGTCAACGCCGTCTACTTCAAGGGCACGTGGGCGATGGGGTTCAACCCGTCGATGACGTCGCCGCGACCCTTCACGCTGGCGAACGGCAAGCCGACGACCGTGAGCACGATGAGCGGTCTGATCTCCGCTGGCGTCGGAGCGACGTCCGCGCTGCTCGTCGTCGAGCTGCCGTACCGGGCGTCCTCGGGGAGCTCTCTCGCGATGGACATCCTGATGCCAACGGGGGGATCCGCGGGCCTCGCCGCCTTCGAGAGCGCGCTCACCCCCGCGACGTTGAGCTCCGCGCTCGCGTCGCTCCATGGCCGCTTCATGTACACCATCCAGATGCCCAAGTTCTCGTTCGGCACGCGAATCGAGCTCCAGCCCGTCCTCGCGGCGCTGGGCATGAGCGACGTGTTCGAGCGCGGGGTCGCCGACCTGTCCGGGATGGACGGCGCGATGGACCTCTACCTCGCAGCCGTCGTCCAGCAGGCGATGGTCGAGGTCGACGAGCAGGGGACGGTCGCCGCAGCCGTGACGGCCGGAAGCTCGGGCTGCGCCCTCATCGCGGTGGAACCGCCGCCCCCCGTACAGATCGACCGTCCGTTCTTCTTTCTGATTCGCGACACGGGGAACGGCGCGATCGTCTTCATGGGGCAGGTGGTCGATCCGGGGGAGTGAGGAGAGCCGGGACCCCACCGGAGCCGAACTTCGGGCCTTGGCCGGCGCGCAGCTTGTCGAAGATGTCGCGAGCGCGGTTCCCCCCGCGGAACTGCTCGAGATAGTAGGCCCCGGCCACGGCGGCGTCGGCCGACATGCCCGCGTGGGTGAAGCACAGCTTCTCGAATGCGAGGCCGTCGTCGATGGGGAGCGTCGCGCCGACGCGAACGGCGCGCTTGGCGTGTCCGACGGCACCGAGCGGGCGGCTCGCGAGCCTTTCGGCAAGCGCCATCGCTTCGTCCATGAGCCGTCCGGCGTCGACCGCGTACGTGACGAGGCCGATCCGGGCCGCCTCGTCCGCCGAGAGGAGCCAGCCGTCGAGCAGCATCTCGATGGCCCTCGCGTGTCCGACGGTGCGGGCGAGACGCTGCGTCCCTCCGGCGCCGGGGATGATGCCGGCGAGTACCTCGATGAGCCCGATGCGATGATCGCCCTGCGCCATGAGGCGGTAGTCGCATGCGAGAGCCAGCTCGCAGCCGCCGCCCATGGCCGTCCCGTTGATCGCAGCGACGACCCCTTTGTCCATCCGCTCGAGGCGCGTGAACACGCGGTGGATCTGGAAGAGACCGAGGAGCGAGCGGAGCGGTGTCTTGCGGAGACCCGCTTCGACGGATTTGCGGAGAGCCGGCAGGTGCTCGAGCAGGTGCTGCCCTCGCTCGAAGCCGCCAAGGACTCCGCCAAGCGCCGCCTTGGCCGCCTCGGGCACCTGGGCGGCGGCAGCGTTCATCTTGGCCAGCTCGTCGACGCTGAAGTGGGTGATGAAGGTGTCGGGATGGCGTCCCGTGATCACGATCGCGCGGACGGCGTCGTCGCGCTCCCAGCGCTCCGTGAGCTCGTCGAGCTGCGCGACCATTCGAGTCGTCATGAACTGGTGGGGCGGGTTCGTGAGCTCGATGACGCCGACGCCGCTCTTTTCGACGCGATGGATGACTTGAGGGACGGACATGGGAGACCCATCGCGCCGCTGAAGGGCGGGATCAAGAGGGGGGATCAAGGGGCGCTCGCATCGGCCGCCGGAAAGATCAATCGCCCGGCGAGGCCATCGCCCAAGCTGATGTATGCCCCCCAAATCGAGCCGTCGGAGGCGAACGTCGGGTACCCGAGATATTCGCTCACGTGGTACGAGAGCCCCGTGAAGACGGGGTGAGCGGGATCGTTGAACGTGGCGCTCCAGAAGACGGGCGCGCTCGCCGAAGGATTCTGCGTGACGACGAGGTAGGCGCTGTACGGCAATCCGTCGCTCATGAAATATCCGTCCCCCGTCACTCGCGCCTGCGTGCTCCCGTAATAGGCAACAGCGACGGCCCCCGTAGAGGAGACCGTGACGCTCGGATACGCCGACGTCATCACACCGGGAGCGCCAATCGCGAGCGGGGAGGACCAGGTCGCCCCCTCATCCTTCGATACGGAGAGGCGCGGCAGGAGGTCGCTGTCGTCGGACCAGACGGCGTAGAGGTTCCCTTGCGCGTCGACCGTGACGTTCATGCTCAGCCAGTTTTTCGACTGCGTACCCACGAACATCGACCCGGTCACGGTCGCGTCGGTCCACGTGTCGCCCTCGTCCTTGCTCACGGCGATGGCGAGGCCGTTGGGCGATCCTTTCGGGACGTAGAGCGTCCCGTCCGGACCGACGACGCCCCCCGTCGGGTAGCCATTGCCGGAGGCCGAAACCGGATCGGTCGCCGTCTGGGTGAACGTCTTGCCACCGTCGGTGGAGCGATAACAGATGTGGTCCGGCCCGATGATCGCCGTCGGTCCCGTGGCGCAGTAGTAGACCATGTCGGGGTAGCCGCTCTGCGCGAGAGCTGCGCGGCTGGCGGCGGTCGACGGTGGGCCGGTGATCACTTTGCCCCAGTCGTCGCTGCCGCAACCGACGCTCCCACTCGTCCACGTGGAGCCCTGGTCGTCCGAGGTCCAGAGCATCGCCCCGCTCCCGTCCTGGCACGTACCCTTCGCGATGGGAAAGACGTTGTAAAAGAGACGATGCGAGGCTGCGTCCTGCCACACCCACGGATGCAGGAGCGTGCCGCTCGGCTCGTCGGGGAGCTTCAGGGGCGTCGACCACACGGCGCCGTCGTCGACGGACACGGTGAGACTGGGCAGCACCGCGGGGGCGAATACGATCTTGCCGCTTGCCGTGATCACGAGCGTCGCATCCACGGCCGCGAAGCCCGTCGTCGCCGCGCACGGGACCGGCGCCCCGGCCGGCTGCGGCGAAAGAACCTGGCCACCGGCTGCGTGCGCCACGGCGGGCCGATCCGGTGCGCACACCATGGCATTGCCAGCATCCGCGACGGCGTTGGAGGCGCTTCCGGGCCCCGAAGTGCCGCACGCGCCGAGCGGCAGAGACAGCGTGGCGAGGACAACGACCCGGCGCTTTTGACAACACATGTTTTCAGGATAGATATTGACAACACTCCATGTCAACTGCGGCCGTTTTCGTCGCTTGCCGCGGCGTCTCACGGGCCGGCACTCTCTAAAAGCCGGGGCTTGTAGCGATCGGCTTCGGGTGGGGGCGACTGGAAGGGCGAGGCGGCAAAGCGGAGGGTGGCGAGACGGAGGTCGGGGGGATGACCATCATCTCTGAAGCGGGCCCCGGAAGAGGCGGAAGTTGCGCGGGGGCGACGGCGACAACGGCGGGGTTTGCGTTTGGCTCGACGGGGTGCCGACGAAACGCGAGCATCGCGAGGAGCGCAAAGAGGGCGACGGCTGGAATCGCAAGTCCAAGAAGAGCGCGCGACCTCGGAGTAAAGAACGTACTTGTTTTGCCGAAGGAAGGGCCGCTTTGGCTCGGCACGGCCTGCGCCTCCTCAGGCACTGGCCCGCCATGCAGACATTCGGCCAGGCTCATCTCCGTCTCGCCGCAGGCGGCCACGAGGGCGTTGCTGAATTCGCGTGCGGTCGCCTGGCGCTCGTACGGGCGTTTCGCCAGGGCGCGCTGCAACTCAATCCACACGAGCGGCGCGATACGCGGGTCCGGGTCGACCACCACTTCGAGGACGGCCGCGAGCGACGCCGCGGGCGAGCTGGCCGAGAAGGGGCAAGTCCCTGTCAGCATCTCGTAAAGGACGACGCCCACGGCGAACAGGTCGCTGCGCGTGTCGATATCGCGCCCGCCGCGGATGCGCTCCGGCGCCATGTAGCGCGGCGTCCCCAGCACGCGGCCGTCGGCCGTGTGCACGCTCGCGGTGGGGGCCTTCGCCAGGCCGAAATCCACGAGCTTCGGGGTCACATGGCCGTCGGGGTCGACCGCGAGGAAAACGTTGGCGGGCGACACGTCGCGGTGCAGGACGCCGTGGTCGTGCGCGTGCGCGAGCGCCGCGAGGACAGCGACGGCGATGGCGATCGCTTCCTTTTCGGGCAAAGCCCCGCGAGCTGCGAGGCGCCGCTCGAGCGATTCGCCTCGCAGGAGCTCCATCACGAGGAGGGGCGAGCCGCCAGGTTCCTCGACGAGGTCGAAGACGCGCACGATGCCACGGTGAGAGAGCATCGCGCCGAGGCGCGCTTCATGACGGAAGCGCTCGGAGGCTTCGTCGCCCGGTACATCGTCGCGGCATCGCTTCACGGCCACGACACCACCGGTCACGAGGTTCTTGGCCATCCATACGTCGCCCATCCCGCCCGAAGCGAGAAGACGCACGAGAGCGAACTTTCCACCGACCCGCGCGCCGGCTTCGAACGGTCGCGACGCTGCCGCCGTCACGGCGTCTCGCCGGACTCGGGCTCGATCCACGACAGCCCGTAGAGGCTTCGCTTCTTGAGCAAGTCGCGAAGGTGGTGCCGCGCCAGATCGGCCTCGCGGGCCGCGAGAGTCAGGTTGCCGCGGCAACGCCGCATCACGGCGGCGAGATACGCAGCCTCGAAGCGGGCGACCGCGCGTTCCTTTGCGTCCGCGAACGAGCCTGACAGATCGAGTACGGCGCGCTCGTCGCGCGTACCGCGGAAGCCATCGCCCTCGCCCGCGACGTCCGCGCGCCGAATGACGCCGTCGTTCGTCAGCGCCGCGGCGCGCGTCAGGACGTTGCGCAGCTCGCGCACGTTGCCGGGCCACGCTCGCGTGCACAGGTGATCGATCGCGTCCGGGTCGATCGCGATCGTGGGCCCGCTGCCTGCGGCCGGTGCGAGCAGCTTCCGGCACAACACGGGGACGTCGTCCGGCCGATCACGCAGCGGTGGCAGAGCGATGCGCACCTGGGCGAGGCGAAAGAAGAGATCCTCGCGGAATCGTCCGGCCTCGACCTCGTGCCTCAGGTCTCGGTGCGTCGCGGCGATCACGCGGACGTCGACCTTGATCGGGGTCGACGCCCCCAGACGCGTGACCTCACGCCGTTCAAGTACGCGCAGGAACTTGGCTTGCGCGGCGGACGGGAGCTCACCGACCTCGTCGAGGAAGACCGTCCCGCGGTCCGCCGCCTCGAACAAGCCGGCGCGCCGCTGGTCGGCACCGGTGAAGGCGCCCTTCTCGTGACCGAAGAGAAGCGACTCGGTGAGCGACTCAGGAAGCGCCGCGGCGTCGATCACGACGAAGGCGGCGGAGGCACGCGAGGACCTCGCGTGAATGGCGCGCGCGACCTCCTCTTTCCCCGTACCCGTCTCGCCCTGCAAGAGCACCGTGAGATGCTTGGGAGCGATGCGCTCGAGCGTCGCAAAGAGCTCGCGCATCTCAGGCGAGTCGCCGACGAGGTCTCCGAACGACGTTCCGGCGCTCTGCTTGGCGGCTGTGGCCGCGTCGTCCCAGTCGAGGCGCAGGATCGTCGAGCCGACCGTCACCTCGCCGCCCGCGGCGAGCTGGATCTCCGTCACCCGGTGGGGACCCATCCAGGTCCCGTTCGTGCTCCCAGCGTCCTTCACGTGGACGTGTTGGCCCGCGCGCCGCAGCTCGAGGTGGACGCCGCTGACGCGCGGATCCAAAAGAACGAGATCGTTGGTTTGATGACGCCCCACGGTCGCGAGCGCATTCGCCATCGCGAAGGCGCGTCCCGCGCCTGGTCCGGCCACGGCGGTGAATCGCGGGACTCCCATCGGCGATCGCGCGGGCGCCGACGCGTCCGTCTCCGTTCCGCCGCGCGCATCCTCGTGGGCCATCGTGCAAAGAGTACCGCAGCTCCCGTCCTTTGCTTCCCCGGCGCGGGGCGCATACGATCACGTGCGTCCATGGGCGTCGGGCTCGCCGCAAGTTTTCGGCGCATGCTCGTCGCCTCGTTCGCGTGCGCCTTGCTGGGTGCCCGTGCCGCCTGGGCGCAGCCTTCCGAGGCGGATCGCCTCGCAGGTGCGCGAGCACTCTTCTCGGAGGCGCTGCGCGACGAGGAGGCGGGAAGGCTCTCCGACGCGCTGCAGAAGTTCGAACGCGTGCGGGAGGTGCGCGATACGGCCCCCGTCGAGTATCGAATCGGAAGCTGCAACGAGGGGCTCGGAAAGCCAGTCGCCGCGTATGTCGCTTATCGGGACGCCATCGCATTGGGCCAGGATGACGCGAACAGCCTCGACGTGGTGCGCGGCGCCCTCGATCGCCTCGACGCACTCGGGCACCACGTCGCACGGCTTATCCTGGTCCTGCCCGAGGGGGCGCCCCCGGACACGGAGGTTCGGATCGACGACGCTCCGGTTTCGCACAACGCGATCGCCCGGCCTGTCCCCGTCGAACCGGGCCCCCACGTCGTGACCGCCGTGGCGACGGGCGCGCCGCCATTTCGAAGCGAGATCGTCTTGCCGGCCGGCGCGCAAGCGTCTGTGACCGTGTCGATTGGCTCGGCGCCGACACCCGAGCCAACGGACGTTTCCCACGCGATGGCGAGTTCGACCCGCGAGCGGCGCACCGCCGGGTTCCTTTTGGCAGGCGCCGGCACAGCCATGGCTGTCGCGGCCGTTGTCCTCCTCGTGGCGCGAGAAGACGACATTGCGGCGCTCGACCGCGCATGCCCGACCAGGGCTTGTCCGCCTGGAACCAATGCCGGCGCTCTCGAATCGATCCGCGACCACGCGCTCGTCGAGGGGCCTCTGGCGGCCGCACTTGGAGGGGTCGGCGCCGCCTTGGTGGGCCTTGGCGCCTATCTCGTGTTGTCCGCGCGTGCCGCCCAAGATCCGCCGGTGGCCGCGGTCGGGCCGCTCGTCGCGCAGGATACGTGGGGGATTCGCGTGATGGGCTCCTTCCCATGAACCGGGTGGCCTCGGGTCTTCTGTTCCTCGGCGGCTCCCAGCTCCTCGGCGGCTGCGATAGCGTGCCCGTGCTCACGTTCGCTCCGGAAGACGCCCACGTAGACGCAGAAGGAATCGGGGCCGCGGACGCTCCATCCGCGGTCGATGGAGGCTGTCCAAGCTCCACCCCCGGCGACGCAACGGTGTGCTGCGGCTCGATCGCGTGCAGCGGCGACTGCGCCGGTCGATGTCCCGAGTGCGAATCGACGTGCGCTTCTGGAACGTTTTGCTGCGCGAAGACGAACAACATTCTCTGCCGCCAGGTCGGAATGCCCTGCAACTGACCGGTCACACGACCGGCCACCGGTCACTCCAGTGACCGGCGCCGAGACACACAACATCGAGAAATCCGCTGGACGGTGCGAAGCGCAACTCGGTCCAGCCTTTGCGTTGGCCCCGCCCGAGGTCGAGCGGCATGGTGATCATCAGGGGCGGATGGACGTTCGTGGTTCTGGCGGCGATCGTCGCCGCGTGCGGCGGCGCGCCGGGGGCAAGCGTCAACGGCAAGGGCGACGGCGGCGACGTCGACGCCACCGCCGGGCAAGCTTCCTCGGGCGGCGCAGGGTTCGTCACGAACGACGCGAGCCTCTCGCCCGACGTCTTTGCCGGGAGCACGACGGCCACAGGGACACCGGGCGCCAGTTCGGGCGGCCTCGCTGGCGGGGCAGGAGCGACCGCCTCTTGCCTTGCACTCGGCAGCGCTTGCGCTGGGAACGCAGAGTGCTGCAGCGACGATTGCGTCAACGGCGAGTGCGGCTATCCGCCGTGCACTTCGGATGGGTTGGCGTGCGGAGCCAACGGCAATTGCTGCAGCCAGACATGCACGAGCGGGACATGCGCCACCTTGAACACGGCGTGCCGCACGCTCGGAAACACGTGCGCAGCGAGCGCCGACTGCTGCTCGAGCCTGTGCATGGGCGGCACCTGCCAGCCGTCGTCCTTCTGCGGTCAGGGAGGCGACGCTTGTGCCGCAGGCGCCGACTGCTGCACCGGCGCTTGCACCATCGCTGCGGGAAAGACCCTTGGCACGTGCGGCGCGTCGCCGCCGGGAGGGCCCGCGAATTGCGGCGTGGTCGACGGTCAGCTGTGCGGCGGGACGGGCACGAGCGGGCAGGGGGTCGCACCCGAGGCTGGATTGCCGGCGTGCGGCGGACCCTGCTGCAGCCGTGCGTGCGCGCCGTGGGGCCCGAGCGGAGTTCTCGTGTGCCAGCCGGCCAGCGGTTGTCACGTCGTCGGTGACTTGTGCACGAGTGACGGCGAGTGTTGCGGTTCGGCAGGCCTGCCCGGCGGGTCGGGCATGCCCGTGACGTGCGTCATCACAGCCCCGTCGACCGTCGGCGTCTGCCGCAACCCGATGGGCTGCAAGCCCGATGGCGACGTGTGCAAGCTCAAGACGATGTCCTGCAATTCGTCGTGCGACTGCTGCAGCGGCAACTGCGAAACGGAAGACACCTGCAAACAGGACAACGTCGGCGTTCCACGGTGCGCGCCAGCCCAATGCGTCGCCGCCGGCGGATCGTGCGCGTCGAGCGCCAGCTGCTGCGACAACGCGCCGTGCGTGCCAAACCCCTCCGGCGGCGGCGCGCCGTTTGTCTGCTCGGGTTCGTCCTGCGTCGGGGCCTGCAGCGCATGCACGAACGACGCGGACTGTTGCCCGGGCACGTCGTGCGTGACGGCATCGGCCGGCGCCCCCGGCATCTGCGGTCCGTGCGGCGGCAACGGCGACGCGGGTGGATCGGAAGACGATGGAGGCAGCGCGGGCGGCGGTTCGAGCAGCGGAGGCCCGGCAAGCAGCGGTTCGAGCGGAGGAGCACCGAGTACGAGCTGCGCGCTCTATGGCCAGATTTGTTCGTCGTCCGCGCAGTGCTGCAATGGCGTGAGCTGCTTCGGTGGCCGATGCGAGTACGCACCGGCGCCGTGAAGCGGGGCTCGAGACTCAGTTCCCGGTACTGCCTTCGCGGCCGACGACGACCAGGCGCGCGGTCGACCGCTTCGACGGGGTTCGAAGGCCCGCGAGCAGCTCCGTTGCCACCGCCGCCAACCGTCCAACCTGGCCGTACGCGCGGGCGAGGAGCATCGCGCCTTCGAGCGCTCCGATCAGCATGCGTGCCTTGGCGTGCGCCGGACCGTCGAACGACAGGGACCCCGCAATCCGGCCACCTTCGAGGACGCCGATGAGCCACGCCTCGTTCGCGTCGAAGAACGCGTTGAGGCGGGTCCGCATCTCGGGCGACAAGGTGGAGAGCTCGGCGGCGAGCATCCCGCACAGGCACATGCGGTCCTTCGCGAGCACCGCTTCGTAGATGCGCGTGTAGTCGCGCAGCTTCTTCCAGGGGTCGGTCTGCTTTGCGTCGATCGACGCGAGTGCCCGCACGAAGTTGGCCTCGTAGCGCGCGATGAGCCGCGAGCCGAGGTCGGCCTTCGTGGGAAAGTGATAGTGCAGGCTCGCTTTCGTGACGCCGATCGCCTCGGCGACGTCGGCGTAGCTCATGCCGTTGAATCCGCGCGTCTGAACGAGGCGCTCGGCGACGTCGAGGATGCGCTCGGCCGTCTCATTGGCGGCCGCAGCGGCGCCGCCCGCCGGCGCGCTCGTCTTGGTCGGCTTCGTTCGCGTGCTGCTCGCGGATCCTCGGCTCTGCATGTTCTCTACCTATATCCGAGCCTGGCCGTTCTCGCCGTTCCCTGGGCGCGGCGCAGGTTTCGCATCCTTGCGGTCGGAGGGAGCCGCCCCGGGGAAACTTTGTGCTTGCCTCACTTACCAACTAGTTGGTAAACAAACACTCCGAAAGGGGGTTGTCATGTCGAAGAACGCGATGAGCGAGCACAAGAGTTTTGCCCGGCCGGACGAGACGCGTCCGTTTCCCAACGGGCATGCCAAGATCGTCAACATCGGAGGGGGCAGCGTGGGCCGCCTGGAGTTTCAGCCCGGATGGCGCTGGTCGAAGGACGTGAAGCCGATCGCCAAGACCCACAGCTGCGAGGCGCCGCACTTCCAGTANNGAGGCGCCGCACTTCCAGTACCATCTCGCCGGCAAGCTCGGCATCAAGATGGACGACGGGACGGAGCTCGTGGCCGGCCCCGGCGACGTGACCGCCCTGCCGAGCGGCCACGACGCATGGGTGATCGGCGAGGAGCCGGTCGTCGTCGTCGACTGGTGCGGTGCGACCAACTACGGCAAGGGCTGAGATGCGAGCGCGTCTCGCGCGGCTCGTCTTGCCGGCTGCGCTGTCGGCGGGGTGCGGCGGGACGGCCGCGCCCCCGCCTGCCGCGGCGTCCTCCGCCGCCTCGTCGTCCGATTCGACGCCGGCGGAGCCCAGCATCGCGGTCACCGCGGAGATGGGCACGCCGCACGTCGGCGACGCGGCGCCCGATTTCGATCTCGTCGCCCAGGACGGCAGCCACGTGAAGCTGTCGTCGCTGCGCGGCCAGGTGGTGATGCTGGCCTTCGTCACCTCCTGGTGCCCATTCTCACAGGCCGAGCAGCCGCACCTCAAGGCGCTGGCCGAACAGTACGCGGGCAAGAACGTGAAGGTGGTCGCCATCGACATCAAGGAAGACGACGCCGGCTTCCGGAAGTACCTCGATCGGATGGCGATGCCATTCCCGGTCCTTCACGACACGTCGGGGGCCGCGACGGCCGCCTTCACGCCCGACCACGCGCAACCGGCGATCAAGGATCGAAGCGCTGTTCTCGTGACGTCGAACATCGTCGTCAATCCGCAGGGCAAGATCGTCTTTTTCACGATGGTCGACACCCTGCACTTCGACGCCCAACTCGTTCACGTGCGCCACGCCATCGACGACGAGCTCGCGCACGCCGGCGGCGCGTGATGCGCGAGGCGCCGCGGCGCATGATCCGCGGCGCGTTCGCGAGCGGGGTCCTCGCTCTCGTCGCCCTGCTAGCGTGTGGGGGCGCGCCGTCTGCGGGCGTGCAGCCTCTCTGGGAGCGGCCAGGCCTCTTCGGCGCCGTCCGCCCCGACATGGGACCGCCGCAGCCCGGCGACCCGGCCCCCGACTTCGAGCTCGCCTCGGACGCAGGAAGCTTTCGGCTCTCGTCGCTCCGCGGTCAGTGGACTCTCCTGCACTTCACGGCATCGTGGTGCCCGTATTGCGACGCCGAGGTCGCCCACCTCGGCGCAGTCGCAGACGCGTACGCGAAGCAGGGCGTGCGCGTGGTGCTCGTGGGGGTGGAGGAAGAGCCCCGGCACTGGAAGGAGTATGCAGCTTCCCACGTGGCGCCGTCGATCGTCGTGCTCGACGATTCGGAGGGTGCCGCCTCGCGCAAATTCGCGCCACCGCGCGCGCAGCCGTCGTTCGACGATCGCGCGCAGGTCGTCCTCGACTCGACGCTGATCCTCGATCCGCGGGGGATCGTCCGCCTCTTTCTCTTTCCGGATTCGAAGCACTTCGACCCCACGTTCCGCGGCGTGCGCGGCGAGCTCGAACGCCTCCTCGCGGGCGGCGTCGCGTCCCGGCCCGCAGAGGCCCCCGGGCACGTCTCTGCGGAGAGCGTCGTCACGATCGAAGCCCGTGCGCCGCGCCGTGTGGCTGCGGGGGAGACGGGTGAGATCACCGTCGTGCTCGACATCGCGCCCGGTTACCACGTCATGTCGGATCATCCGAGCGATCCGTCCTTCATCGCGACACGAATTCGGTTCGACGACGCGGCCGGCGTCCGCTGCAAAGAGGCCCTGTATCCGCCCGCGGTGGCCTTCCGTGTCGACCACGACTCGATCCCCACGTTCCTCGGAAAGACCGTCGTGACGATTCCCTTCGTCGTCGAGCCGGATGCCGGAACGGCGTCCCTCACGATCGAGGGCAGCGTGAGGTATCAAGCCTGCACCGAGGGACGATGCCTCTTCCCCGTTACCCGTCGCGTCGCGACGACGATCGAGGTATCGCCCGCTCGCTCTGACCGTTAGGCGACCGCGCCNNAGGGGAGTCGCCCGCACGAGTGGGGGCGTATCGCGATCCAAGCGGGATCGAGACCCTGCCGTCCCCACGACTCAGAAGGCGTCGGGCAGAATGCCGTAGGCGGCGTCGCCCAGCACATTGCCGAGTCCCGCTTCGACGTCCTCGCTCGCGTCGCCCGCGTCGGGGGTACCGCCGTCGATCACCGTCTCGAAGGGACCGTCGTATGCCACGGCGCCGTTTTCGAGACGAAGAGGTCGGCGTCGGCGTCCGTGCTCGCATCGACAGTCCCCGCCGTCGCGTCGATCGACGTGCCACCCCCTCCCGGGAATTGACGACGACTGGACGGAGGCAGAGCCGAAGTCCAGTCGTCGCAAATGACCGTTGGCCCGGACCAGGGTCTCACACCCTGGTCAGTAGCGACCCCAACGGGAATTGAACCCGTGTTACCGACGTGAGAGGCCGGTGTCCTAACCGCTAGACGATG
>PLIR01000262.1 GCA_003139415.1 Myxococcales bacterium
CTCGAGCACCACGCGAACATCGTCCCGTGGCAACAGCTGGCGGCCGAGAAGCGTGCGCGGTTGCGTGTGGCGCCCGTGAACGATCGGGGCGAGGTCATCCTCGAGGAGTACGAGAAGCTCCTCGGCCCGCGCACGCGCATCGTCTCGTTCACGCAGGTCTCGAACGCTTTGGGCACGATCACCCCGGCCCGCGAAATGGTGGCGATGGCGCATCGCCACGGGGCGCGCGTGCNNAGGCGCTCGACTGCGACTTCTACTGCTTCTCGGGGCACAAGGTGTTCGGGCCCACCGGGATCGGGGCGCTCTTCGGCAAGGCCGACGTGCTCGAGGCCATGCCGCCGTGGCAGGGCGGCGGCAACATGATCCAGGACGTGACGTTCGAGAAGACCGCGTACCAGGGTCCTCCGGCGCGGTTCGAGGCCGGCACGGGGAACATCGCCGATGCCGTCGGCCTCGGCGCCGCCCTCGACTACCTGAACGGCATCGGACTCGAGAGCGTGCAAGCGTACGAACACGAGCTTCTTGGCTACGCGACCGAGAAGCTCCTGCAGGTGCCGGGGCTGACGCTCGTCGGCACGGCGCCCGAGAAGGCCGGGGTCCTCTCGTTCGTGCTGGATGGTGTGCGCACCGAGGACGTTGGCGGAGCCCTCGATCAACTAGGGATTGCGGTCCGTTCCGGCCACCACTGCGCGCAGCCGATCCTCCGGCGCTTCGGCCTCGAGAGCACCGTCCGGGCTTCGCTCGCCCCGTACAACACGTGCGAGGACATCGACGCCCTCGTCGCGGCGGTTCGCCGACTGCAGGCCGGCCGGAGCCGCTGATCGCCGGCACGACGCGCGGGAAGGGGAGGGCGCTCCTCGTAGGCAGGGCTTGCGTCCTGGTCCTCGTCTCGTATAGTGGACACATGGTCCAGGCGATCGGTCCCCGGGAGGCGCATCAACTCATCGAGGCAGGGGACGTCGACGTCATCGACGTCCGGGAACCGCACGAGTGGTCGGGTGGGCATCTCTGCGGGGCGCGGCTCGTTCCGCTCGCCCAGCTGCGGGGCAACCCGCGAGCAGCCATCCAGCGCGACGGCGTCATCTTCGTCTGCGCAGCGGTGGTGCGAAGCGATACCGCCGCACGGCTCGCAGCGTCGCTGGGCTTCGCGCGCGTGTACAACCTGACCGGTGGGACGCGGGCTTGGGTACGCGCTGGCTTGCCCCTGGTCAACGAACTGAGCGTCGCAGTATGAGGTCGGGGCCTGCCAAGGGGTCGTCCGGCTGGGTGTAGTCGCGGAGATCGGGTCTCGTATTTCGGACAGCCATCGGATGACCGCACAGAGTTCGCTATGGCGCACCGGTACGAAGACAACGCGCGTCCGATAGGAGCCCCCTTGCGCGTGGCCCCCGCGCCATCGGGTGTCGGGAGCATCGACGAGCCAGTCATTGCGGCGCTGGCCTCGGCCAACGCGGACGTGCTGCGGCGAACCGCGCGTCCGCGGCGAGGGCTGCCGTCGCTCGATGAGCTGGCGAAGGTGACCGCCGACCTACGGGCCGTCCTCTTCCCGTGGCACCTGGGCGCGGCGGGGGCCGCCACGAATGATCTCGCGCCCTACATTCGTGCCCGCCTCGCGAGCGCGAGGGATCGCCTGCGCCCCCAGGTCCTGTACGGGTTCCTCTTCGAGTGCCAGCATGAGGTGGACCCCTGCGTGGCGTGCGCGCAGCGGACGGACGAGGCGACCGCCGCGCTCGTCGGACGGCTGCCCGTCGTCCGTGCGGCGCTGGAAGCCGCCGCGTGGGCTGCATTCCACGGCGACCCCGCAGCCACCAGCCCGGACGAGGCGATCGTCTGTTATCCGGGGTTCAGCGCGATCGTGCACCACCGGCTCGCCCACGAGCTGTACGAGCTCGGGGTACCGCTCGTCCCGCGGATGATCTCGGAGATCGCTCACGCGTCCACCGGGATCGACATCCACCCCGGCGCCAAGATCGGCGTCAGCTTCTTCATCGACCATGGCACCGGCGTCGTCATCGGCGAGACGAGCGTGATCGGCGAAAGGGTGCGCCTCTACCAGGGAGTGACCCTGGGCGCGCGCAGCTTCCAGCTCGACGAACAGGGCCGTCCATTGAAAGGCGTCTCCCGGCATCCCATCGTGGAGGACGACGTCGTCGTCTATGCAGGGGCTACGATTCTTGGACGGATCACGATCGGGCGCGGATCGACCATCGGGGGCAACGTCTGGGTCACCCGCAGCCTGCCGCCGCATACGAATGTCACTCAGGCGCTCTTCCGGCGCGAGCTCTTCGAGGGAGGCGCAGGGATCTAGGCCCCCGCAGTGGGCGGGCGGCGTCTTCGCGCATCTCTGAGCTTGAGAGATGCGCATCCCCCGTGGAGAAACGCTCCACCGAGCCAGAGAGGGCCCCGCAAGTGGCTTGAAGGCGGCCTTCGCGTTCGTTCTCGGAGGCGCCATCAAGGAGACCACTACCCTGACCGGGCCGCCAAGAAGGCGACCCGCTCGACGGCGTCACCTGGTTACCACCCAGTAACCACGGACCCGTGATCTGGCGTGACTTCGCGGTGCATTCAGTTGCGGCGAGAGG
>PLIR01000109.1:0-177 GCA_003139415.1 Myxococcales bacterium
CTGGCACGGCACATTCACGATAAACTCGCTGTCGCACACCTTCGGATCGCGCCGCTATGCGACCACCGACGACAGCCGCAACAACGCTCTGCTCGCGCTGATCACCCTCGGCGAGGGGTGGCACAACAATCATCACCACTACCAGCGCTCGGTACGCCAGGGCTTCTTCTGGTGGGA
>PLIR01000109.1:217-2627 GCA_003139415.1 Myxococcales bacterium
TCGAGCTCCCCACCGGATTTGCGGCCTCGTCGGGGCACGGGATTGCTGCGGGGGACGGGGCTATTGCCGCTTCACCGGAGGCAGAACCAGTCGGCGCGGAGTAAACTCCGGCATGCCGATCAAGAACCCGCCGGAGGGCTATCACACCGTCACGCCGTACCTCGCCGTCACGGGCGTCGCGAAGCTCATCGAGTTTCTCGAGAAGGTGTTCGACGCGAAGGTGATCGAGCGCATGACCCGCCCGGATGGCGGCATCGGCCATTGCGAGGTGCGCATCGGCGACTCCATCGTNNATGATGGGCGAGCCGCCCGAGGCGACCAAGGCTCGACCGGCCAACCTCTACGCGTACGTGCCCGACGTGGACGCGACGTACCGGCGCGCGGTCGAGCACGGGGCGAACCCCGAGCGCGAACCTGCGAGCCAGTTTTATGGGGACCGCGGCGGCGCTTTCATCGACCCGAGCGGCAACACGTGGTGGGTCGCAACGCACGTCGAGGACGTCCCACGCGAGGAGCTGCAGCGGCGCATGAAGCAGCAGCACCAGCACTAGCCGCGCACCGGGCCGGCCCGTCACCGTCCTTCGATGCGTGCGAGCAGGCCTTGGCGGACCGCGGGCCACTCGGTGGGTAGGATCGAGAAGAGGACTGTGTCGCGCAGGCTGCCGTCGCTGCGGCGCTGGTGGTGACGCAGGGTGCCCTCGTAGCGGGCCCCGAGGCGGGCGATGGCTTGCTGCGAGCGCACGTTGCGCGCGTCGGTCTTGAGTTGCACCCGCCCCGCCCCGAGCACCTCGAATGCGTGTTCGAGCAGGAGCCGCTTCGTGTCGGGATTGACCTTCGACGCCCAGACGGTAGGGGCATAGCTCGTGGCGCCGATCTCGATGCGCGCGTCGGGCACCGATACGTCCAGGTACGACGACGCTCCGACGACGGCCCCCGCCGCGAGCATGCCGTGGGGCCGCAGCAGCCGCACCACCCAGATGAACCGCCCCTCGGCCTGCCTCTTGGCGAGCGTCAAGGCGAACTCCTCAGCGTCGCGCGGTCGCCCCACGATGTGCCGCCAGACGGCGTCGTCGTCGAGGGCATCGAACAGGGCCGCCGCGTCGCGGTGCGGGACGCAGGGCAAGAGCTCGACGACGAGACCGGTGAGCCGCTCAACGGTCGGCGGCCAGGCCATAGCCGGCCAGGGGCCGTCGTCCGGGCGCGCATCGGCGATGGGCTCGAAGCGTCCTTTGACGCGGTCGGTGTCGGGCGAATCGGCGCGAGTCATGATGCGGTCCCTCGAACGTCCGCGGACTATCACGGGGAACGGGCGCACGCTTCCCCGGCGGGCGCTTCCTCGACGAGGCGGCGGCGCGCACGGTGGTACGCTCGCCTCGTGCGGCACGGCTTCATCCCAATCGTCTTGTGATGCCTTCGTTCTCTGCGGGCTGGGAGAATTTTTTCGTCGCGGAGGTCGGCGCGGCGGCCGCCCTGACGGGCCTTCTCTTCGTCGCCGTCTCGATCAACCTGACGCGGATCCTCGCCATCCCGCATTTGCCGAGTCGCGCGGCGGAGACCCTCCTCGTCCTCGTCGGGGTCCTCGTCGTGGCGACGTGTGGTCTCGTTCCCGAACAGGGTCGCGCGGTATTCGGATGCGAGGTCGGAGCCACGGGCGTCGTTGTCTGGGTGGCGACGGTGAGGACGCAGGTTCGCGCGAGCCGAGATCCGGAGGCGAGGCAGTGGCTCCTCAACCGGGTGCTCTGGACGCAGGCAGCATGCCTTCCGTTCGTCATCAGTGGCGCGCTGCTCGTCTCGGGGCATCCGTCGGGGCTCTATTGGCTGGTCCCCGGGGTGCTGGTGTCCTTCGCCGCGGGTGCACTGAATGCGTGGGTGCTTCTCGTCGAGATCCTGCGATGAGGGCGCGGGGGGGCCGCCGACCCCCTTGACCTTGGCCGGCTTGGTGGGGCGGTCTTGGCTTGCTGAACGGCCGCTCGTCGGGTCCCTCTCTCGGGCGGGCTTTGCGGCCGCTCGTCGGGTCCCAGTCTCTCGGGCGGGCGGGTCCCGACCGAGAGGGTTCCTGACCGACGAGCGTGCGCCCGCGCCCGGTCAGTCAGCCGCTGATCGCTAGGCTTCCGAGGTGCGGAAGGGATTCGAACCCTCGTATGACGGTTTTGCAAACCGTTGCCTAACCACTTGGCTACCGCACCACCGCTTAAAGCGAGGCCGGCACCATGCCACAACCCCGGCTCCTGACAAGCCCGCCCCTAGGCTAGGGCGGCAAGCAGGCCGCCTAAAGACCCGCCAGCACAGCCGCGCCCATCTCGCGGGTCGAGATCGGCTTGTCAGCGCCCATGTCGCCCGTGCGTGCCCCGCCCGTCACGGCCGCGTCCACCGCCTTCTCGACCGCGCGCGCCTCTTCCTCGAGCCCGAG
>PLIR01000421.1 GCA_003139415.1 Myxococcales bacterium
CGTTCGCACGGCCCCACCAGACGTCGTGAGTGAATTACGTAAATTGCTCGGTCTCGTGTGATCCGCGCGCTCGCGACGCGCGCGGCCCGCGTCCCCGCCGCTACTTTAGGAACGCGTCGAGACGTGCGCCCGGTGCAGCCTGGAGCGCGAGAATGCGCGACGGGTGGGGCCCATCGGAGTGTCGCGCGACCGGAGACCTGCGCTAGCGGCGCGTCCGGTGCCCGTGGGCACGCGCGACGGCTTCTTCGATCGTCCCGGGCCGGTTCAGTGTCCGGCAAGTACACTACCGGGCCGCCCCCTACTGACGGGGCGAATCTCCCGGCGGATCGGCCCCCTCGGCGAGGGCAGGTTTTTGGGACGGGGCTTCTTCGGCCGCGGCCGGCGGCAGCTCGTTTCCAAGGCACCGCCAGCCGGGGCGATGGCGCCTCGCGAACAGTTCCAGGTACGGCCCCTCGTACAGACGCTCGACGAGGTCGAAGAAGCAGTCCGGCTTGGCCGAATGCCGTCCCAAGCCAGCGTCGAAGACGCTGCGGACGTCAAGGCCCGCCGGTGAGGCACGCGGCTGCCGACGCGCCGAGCGATGATGCAGGCCTCGTGCGCCATGCGGACGTAGTGGCCCATTCCGAAGGCCCGACCGCCGCTGCGGGGCTGCTTCGACCACACGATCTCGGACTTCGCCTCGAAGCCCCACGCCTCGACGACGCGGTACGCCTCCGGGACCATGGCCGCGACGCGCCACATGAACAGCACGGCGTCCGCCGTGAGCGTCACCTCTCGCGCCTGGACGAGCAGCGGCAGGTGCGCCTCGATATCCGGCAGCGCCATGACGTCGTAGTGCTTCGCCGCGCCCCGCTTCGGCCCCGGTAGCCGGTCCCCGAAGCGCCACGGCGGGTCGGCGACGATGATGCGGTAGGGCCCCACGTCAGCGGTCCTCTACGCTCTTGGACGCCGCGCCGGCCAGGGCGCGGCCAACGGTGGAACGCGGGACGTGTATGGAACGAGCGATTGCGCGCACGGTGTGGCCCTGCGCGCGCATCTCGACGGCGCGGGCCACTTCCGCCTTGCCCATACGCGGCGGACGGCCCCAGCGGCCCCCGTCCGCCTCGATGCGCTCGCGAGCCGCCGCGATGCGCTCGGCGGTGGCGAGCCGCTCCATCTGGGCGGCCCACGCCATGACCGCGACGATCACCTCGGCGTGCGGACCGGTCACCTCGAAGCCGTCCGCGACGCTCACCACCTCGACGCCGCTGGCGCGCAACTCCGCGAGCGTGGTGAGCGTGTCCGCGATGCCGGTGCGCGTGAGCCGGTCGAGCCTGAACACGTACAGGCGCCGGCCGCGCAGTCGCCCGGCGCGGGCGTCGCCGAGCAAGCGCTGTAGCTCCTCGCGCGCCATCGTCTTCGCGCTGCGCTTCTCGGCGCGCCAGTCGTCGACAACGTCGCCCCGCGCGGCGACAGCGCGCTCGATGGCGCTCCGCTGGCTGGCGTGATCCTGCGCTCGACTCGAGACGCGGATGTACGCGAGGGCGGTCACGGGCGATGCCCCCCTACGCGACGCATGCGCGATGCGCGCGTCTTGCCTGGCGGGATGACGATCTCGAGCTCGCGCCCGACCAGCGTTTGCGCGAGCGCCGTGCCCGAGTCCTTGCTCTCGAGCCACGCGGCCGGCGGGATGTCGCCGAGAACGGCCGTGTAGACGTCCCTCGCATGCAGGTAGACCGATTGCCTCGGGAACACCTCGCCGTCATCGGCCGCCAGCCACAGCTTCACGCGGTCGGCTGCTGCCAGCCCCGTCGGGCGCGCCGGGAGTCGCTCGAACTCGGCGTCCATGATCGTGACGCGCCTCGATCCGCTCCAGGGATCGACCACCGGCTGCGATCGCGCCCACGCGATCGTGCGTTGCAGATATTCCTCGGCAAGGCGCTCGCCGCGCGCGAGGCGCTTGAGATAGCTCGCCTGTTTGCGGAGCCAATCTGCAATCTGCTCGTCGCTGGCGCCGCGCCGGATGAGCCCGAGCACCGCGCTTGCGTCCTGCCCGGAGTCGGAGGAGTCGGGGCCGCCGCGTACGCGCCCCTCACGGCGGGCGGCGGACTCCCCATCGTGGCGAGGCGCGGCTGCGGCGAGGCGCGCCGAAGCGTCGAGGCGTTCAAGCAGCCAAGCCGGAGCGCGGGCCGGCGCGCAGTCCCACGGTGCGACCGTCCACGCGTAGCGACGACCGCTGCTGTGGACACTTGGCGCGACGACGATTTGACCGCCCTCGCCGCGCGTATCCACGCTCGGAGCAAGCGTTTTCGCGCTCGTGCGCACTTGCCCCTCGACAGCGAAGATCAAGTGTCGGCCGCCACCGCCCGTACTCGCCTCGGATGTCGCGGGGATCTCGCGACCCGCGACGAGTTTGAGCCACGCCGCCTCGCCCACGGGCCCGTCCACGTCGACGGCGAGGAGCCCGCGCCCCATGGCGATGCCGATGTTCGCGCGCGGCCACTTGCGCCACCATGACCGAATGTTGGCCTCGTCCGGGGCGACGAGCGGCCAGCCCCCGACTCGAGGGTGCTTGCCGGTACGGTCGCAGGCGGCGCCCTTCCAGCACGAGCACACGCCGGGGCCGACCGGCTCGAAGAGCGGCAAGACGCGCCAGCCGAGCGCGGCGTAGCGGAGCGCGTGGGCGATCATCGCTCGCGCTCCCGCCCTTCGGCGCAAGCGGTGGCGGCCCGATGCCTCTCCCGAGGGAAAGGACACAAGGGGGGGTTGTGCCTGGCGGGCCTGCCACGCCCCCCCCACTTGTGTCTATTCCCCCCGTGCCGCGCCGCGCGCTCCCTTAAGGTTGCGCGCGCGGCACACCTATGGCGTGCCGGGCACCGTGCCGGGCACACGGGGCACATCACGCCTTTTGGCGTGCCGGGCACCGTGCCGGGCACNNCGCGTAGCTCCCGCTCCCCGATGCTGGGCTCAGCGCGAACGATGGCCATGAGCGCCAGCGCGTCGCTCTCGACGTTCGCCCGATTCGAGGCCAGTTTGCCTTCCGCCCGTGCACTGGCGATCCGCGGATCGCGCTCGGGGTTGTCGCACTCGGCGACGTTGTGGGCCTCGCGGTCGAGCCGAAGCCAGAACTCTCCGACGTGGGCGCGACGGTTCTTCGTGATGCGCACGTGGATCACGTCGGGGTGACCCTTCGGCGTCCGGGCCATAAGCTGCGTCTGCGCCCCAAACTCGATCGCTCGTGACTCCGCGCCCGCGGCGAGGTCGTTGGACTGATCAACCGCCACGTCACTGCGGTACGAGGCTCGGTTCGCCTCCGACGTCGCAACGACGAGCATGCGGTGCGCCGTCGAAGCAACGCGCATTGCCGCGACGTTTGCCTCGACGA
>PLIR01000486.1 GCA_003139415.1 Myxococcales bacterium
CAGCGCGCGGCACGACTCACCAGAGCTTCGACTTGATGTGCCCTTTGGCCTTGATCAAGATATCGACGAGCGCGCGATCGTAGAAGTTTCGCGGGTAGAGGTCCGGCGAGACGCGCCGCTTGTAGAGGGCGCGGCCCTCCTCGATCTCTTCGGCGAGCGACTCGAAGAGGTTGTCGTTCTGGATCCCGCCGACGATCTTGTCCTCGTTGTAGAGCGACAGGTCGCTTGCGATCGCCCGCGCGAGCCGGCGCGCTGCTTCCTCGGTCTCGATGAGCGGCATGGGTTTCCAATCATCGCCCGGCGCGGCTGGGGTTGTCAAAAGACGCTAGCGCCTCTTCTTGCATCCAGAACTTGCAGGATGACAGCGAGGGGGGCCGTGGCCGGTGGTGCGGCCGCGGGCCTCTGATAGAAGCTTCTCGCAAACATGCCGTTTCGTACGATCTGCCAGGCCATCGAGGACGCCGCCAAGTCGGAGTCGACCCGGGGGTTTCGCTTCGTCCCCGAGACGGGCGTACCGGGCTTCGCGGGCCCGACGGGAGAGGGCGCCGAGGGGACGTACTTCTCGTTCACGGAGCTCGAGCGCCTGACGGCCCGGTTCGGCGGCGCGCTGCAGGCGCTCGGCTTGCGCAAGGGCGATCGCGTCGCGCTCATCCTGCCCAACAACGACGACTTCGTCCTTTGCTTTCTCGGCGCCATCCGCGCCGGCGTCGTCCCGGCCCCGATCTACCCGCCGATGGCCCTCGGCCAGCTGCAGGCCTACCTCGACAACACGCGCCACATCGTCGCCAAGAGCGGCGCCCGCGTCCTCGTGACGACCGGGAAGATCAAGCGCCTGCTCGGCACCGTGCAGGCCGCTTGCCCGGCGCTCGAGCAGGTCGTCGCCATCGAGGGCATCCGCGAGTCGAACGAGCCGTTGAGAGCCGAGAAGATCGGCCTCGACGACCTGGCCTTCCTCCAGTTCACCAGCGGCTCGACGTCGCGCCCCAAGGGCGTGACGCTGACGCATGGCAACCTCGCGGCGAACATCAAGTGCATCATGGAGGACGGCCTCCAGGCCAACCTCGAGGACGTCGGCATCTCGTGGCTGCCGCTCTACCACGACATGGGGCTCATCGGNNAGCGGCACGATCGCGTACGCGCCGAACTTCGCCTACGCCCTCTGCATCAAGCGCTTGAAGCCGGTGGACTTCGAGGGCATCGACCTCTCCAGCTGGCGCATCGCGGGGTGCGGGGCCGAGCCGATCCGGCCCGAGACGCTCGAGGGCTTCGCCGACGCGTTCGCGAAGATCGGCTTTCGCAAGGAGGCGCTGCTTCCATCGTACGGGATGGCGGAGTCCTCGCTGGCCATCGCGTTCAGCGAGCTTGGCCGGGGCGTTCAAACGATCGCGGTCAACGGGCCGGAGCTCTGGCAGAGGGGGCGCGCGACGGTCGTCGCCGAGGACCACGAATCGGCCGTGCGCCTCGTGTCCTGCGGGCCCCGCTTTCCCGGGCACGACATCCGCGTGTGCGATCCCAACGACGCCATGAGCGAGCGAGCGCTGCCCGACGGCACCGTCGGCGAGCTCCGCATCAAAGGCCCGAGCGTCATGCGCGGCTACTGGGAGGACGCCGAGCGGACGCGCGAGGCCTTCGCGGGGGCCTTCCTGCGCACGGGCGACATGGGCTTCGAGCTCGACGGACACGTCTTCGTCTGCGGGCGCAGCAAGGAGCTCGTCATCGTCAACGGCCGCAACTACTACCCGCAGGACATGGAATGGGAGGCGAGCAAGGTCGCCGGCGTTCGGCGCGGCAACGTCGTCGCCTTCGGCGCGCGAGACCCCGCAGGCCTCGAGCGCGATCGCGAGCGGGTCGTCTTGGCGTTCGAGGTCCAGGAGGTCGAGCGCCTCGCGCAGGCCGCCGGTCTCGTCGCCGAGGTCCGCAAAGCCGTGCAGGAAGGGATGGGGCTCACGCTCGACGACGTCATCGCGCTGCCGCCCGGCGCCTTGCCGAAGACGTCGAGCGGCAAGCTGCAACGCGGCAAGACGCGCGACCTCTACGAGACGGGCGAGCTGATGGGACGCGTCGCCGCGAAGGACGCCGACAAAGTGGACCTCGCCAAGCACGCCGCGATCAGCCAGCTCAATTACTTGAAGCTCGCGGTGCTGGGGGGTCGCAAGCGCAAGGACTGAGTCGGCGGGCGCGCAGGCAAGCGCGGGCGCGGGCGCACACACGGGCGCGGGCGTACTCGCGGGCGCACGCGCCCACGCTCCCCTGCCCTACCCCGTGGCGGTTGCCGTCGGCGCGATCGTCGGGGCCGGATGTTCGCGGACGGCCTCGGTGAGGTCGACGCTGCGAAAGCGGCGGACGTAGAAGATCATGAACACCGCGTACCCGAAGAGCACCATGCACGCCCATTGCGCGGGCGTCAGGCTGGAGTAGCGGGTGTCGCCCCCTTCTCGCTCGGGCACGCGCAGAAAGTCCATCGCAAACCGCACGGGGGCGTACGCGAGGCCGGACACGATGAGGTAGGTGCCGAGGGGCAGGCGTTTCCTCCACGTCAGCGCAAAGCTCGTGGCCAGCACGATGGTGAAGAGCAGCTCGAGGAAGCCGAGGTCGAACCGCGGGTCGTGTCCGTGGATGAACTCGATGAACCCGAACTTGGTGATCGACCCCTCGCCGGGCCTCAGTGGATACGACACGGCGAGCAACGTGTCGGCCGTGGCGCGCGCCCCCGGGTGGTCGTGGACCGTGGAGCAACCGGCCCTGCCGAACATCCAGCCGATCGGAAAGACGGAGAGCACGAGGTCGGCGAAGGGCAGGATGGGCAGCGGCTTCGTGCGGCGGCGAGGCAACCAGTGGCCTTCGTCGACGACGTAGTACTTCCACAGCACGAGGCCGACGATCGACCCGGTGAAACCGCCGAACGAGCTCAGACCCTCCCAAAGCATGAGGAGCGACCACGGGCGCCGGACGACGTCGTCCCAGTGATAAAAGAGCTCGTCGAGGACGTGCGAGAGCGCGAAGGCCGAGACGAGCATCCACGTGATGAAGGAGTTGAGTTCCACGAGGTCGTAGCCAAGGGTCCGCGCCCGCCGCATCGTCACGGACGTGCCGACGAGGACGCCCGTGGCGACCAGGATGCCGAACGGGTGTAGCGGCAACGGGCCGATATGAAGATCCGGAACGTGGATGTACGGGACCATGGGCCGCCCGCACGTGTATCCCATTCCTGCGCGCGGCGCACGACGGCCGGCGCGTCGTCGGTGTCGATTCGGCGGCGGTTCAGTCGCGATTGACGCGCACCTTGGCCTTGGCCCCCAAGAGGGCGAGCTGGCCGCAGGCCGCGCTCACGTCGTCTCCCCGCCGCCGGCGGATGAAGCAGGAGTAACCGGCGTCGCAGAGGACGCGCTGGAACTCGAGCACGCCTGCGAGATCGGGCGGGCCGAGAGAGCTCGCGGCGATCGGGTTCATCGGGATGAGGTTTATCTTCACCGGAATGCTGCGCAAGAGTCGCGCGAGCTTGCGCGCCTCGCCGACCGCGTCGTTTCTGCCGGCGACGAGCGTGTACTCGATCGTGATGCGGCGGCGGCGTGGCAGCGGATAAGCGCGCAAGGCATCCATGAGCACCGGCAACGGGTACTTCCGGTTGATCGGCATAAGGCGCGATCGGGTCTCGTCGTCGGCCGCGTGCAGAGAGATCGCGAGGCCGATGTTGCCGCCGAAGTCGACACCGAGGCGGGCGATCTCGGGTACGAGGCCGCTCGTGGACACGGTGACACGCCTCGCAGAAAGGGCAATGCCCTCGCGATGGGTCAGGAGGCGAAGGGCGCGTGCGGTCGCCTCGTAGTTGTGCAGCGGCTCGCCCATACCCATGAACACGACGTTGCGCAGGCGCTCGTTCGGGTCGAGCAGGTGCCGACCGAGCAGCACCTGACCGACGATCTCGTCCGGCCCGAGGTTGCGCTTGAGTCCCGCGACGCCGCTCGCGCAGAACACGCAGCCCATCGCGCAGCCGACCTGCGTCGACACGCACTGCGTGACCCGCGTCGCCGCCTCGGGGCTCGACGCGGCGGCGTCGCTCTTGGGCGTGGGGCCTTCCTCTTCGTCCCCATCGTCGTCGTCCGCTGCCGCGGCGTCGGCGTCGATGTCGCTCCCGGCGAGGGGCGAGGGCAACGAAGACTTGCCGCCGCTCACCCCGGGGATGAGGACCGTCTCGACCGTGGCGCCGTCGTGAAGCGTGACCAAGACCTTGCGCGTCGCGTCGGCCGCCCGCCGGACGTCGGTCGCGCGGACCGTCCGGTCCATGCCGAGCCCCGCGACCTTGTCGCGCAGCTCTTTCGGCAGATCCGTCATCCGTTCCGCCTCCAGGATCCCGCGGGTCTGGACCCACTGGAAGACCTGGCGCGCGTGGAAGGGCCGTCCGCCGAGGGTGCGCACCGCGTCCGACCACTCCTCGGGCGTTCGCGCAAGGGGCGGGACGGACGACGCGATCACAGCCGCAAGCTAGGTGGGCCGGGGGCGCGCCGCAACTCGCGGCGGCGTACGCGCCCTCCGTTCAAGGCTTGGGCTTTCGCTTCGCCTCTTCCCAGTAGCGATCGAGCTCCTCGAGCGGCAGGTGACAATCGCCCGAACCGGCGGCGCTCCAGCCCCCGTGCACCTCCTTCACCCGTGCCTCCACGTGGGCAAAGCGGGCGACGAACTTGTCGCTGGTCCGGCGAAGGGCCGCCTCGGCGTCGACGCCCACGTGCCGCGCCAGATTGACGAGCGCGAACAGCACGTCGCCGAGTTCCTCCTCGACGTCCCTGGCGTCTCCCGAAGCGATGGCCCGGTCGAGCTCATCGAGCTCCTCGCCCACCTTGACGCGCGAGCCGCGCGCGTCCGGCCAATCGAAGCCGACGCGCGCCACCTTCTCCCCGATGCGCTGCGCGCGCGTGAGGGCGGACATGCTCCGCGGCACGCCGGAGAGGATCCCACCCGAGAGGCCGCGCCGGGCCTTCTCTTCGGCTTTGAGCTTCTCCCAGTTCTTCACGACGTCGTCGGCGCCGGAGACCGACTCTGCGCCGAAGACGTGCGGGTGCCGCGCGACGAGCTTGTCGACGATGCCGGCCACGACGTCGTCGATCCCGAAAACCCCCTCGCCTCGCGTCAGCTCGGACTGAAACACGATCTGCAAGAGCAGATCACCGAGCTCCTCGCGCAGGGAGCCCCGGTCCTTGGAGTCGATGGCGTCGACGACCTCGCACGTCTCCTCGATCAAGTACTTGCGCAGGGTCTCCAGGGTCTGCTCCCGATCCCAGGGACACCCCCCCGCCCCGAGCAGCCGGCGCATCACGCCGACCAGCCGAGCGATGGTCGTTCCATCCTGCGCAGCCACGGGCGGCACGGGCCGGGGCGCCGTCTCGTCGAACGCTGCGCGGGCGCTCGTCTCCGGGTCAGGCTTCGCTTCAGGCATCGCGCGGGGCAGGCTACAGTGCCCTTCACGAATGTCGACCACGTCCGGCCCGCCGTCGACGACATTCAGCGGCCGTTCGTTCCGGCGTGGCCTGTTCCTCGTCACCTTCGCGCTCGTACTCGGCCTTGGGTACCTGCTGCGCGGGGTCCTCGTGCCGCTGTTCTTCGCGTTCCTGCTGGCCTACGCCCTCGACCCGTTCGTCGATTGGCTCGAGGCGAGGAACGTCTCGCGCGGGTTCGCGGCGCCGGTCGTCATGCTGGGCATCGCCGCCTTGATGGGGCTCGTCCTCTTCTTTGCGATTCCGATGTTCGTCGACGAGCTTCGCGCCGCCGCGGCCGACCTCCCGGCCCAGCTGGCGAAGCTCGGGCCCCGGGTCGAGCCGAGCTTGTGGCAGGTCTTCCACATCAAGCCGCCGCATACGATCAGCGAGCTCGAGATCGACCTGCGGGACAAGCTCCAGGCCGAGTACCCCACGCTCCTCAGCGCGGCGAGCGACGCCCTCTTCGGGACGCTCAGCTACGTCGCGGTCATCCTGAGCGCGCTCATCGTGCCCGTGTTCGCGCTCTACTTGCTCATCGACTTCGACCGCATCGTCGCGCGCACCGGGCAGATGGTGCCTCGCCGGTGGTATCCCCTGGTCGCGGACGTGGGTCGCCAGATCCACGGGACGCTGGGTGGATACGTCCGGGGTCAGCTCACCGCCAACATGGTGCTCGGAGCCCTTTACGCTTCTGGCCTGCGCGCCGCCGATGTCCGCCTGGCCGTCCCGATCGGCGTGGCGACGGGCATGCTCGCGTTCATCCCGTACATCGGCTTCGGCTGCGGGTTGGTCCTCGCCGTGGCGATGGCGGCCCTCGACTGGCAAGGTCCCGGTCGGCTGCTGGGGGTCTTCGCCGTGATGTTCGGCGTCCAGGTACTCGACGGCCTGGTGGTGACCCCCCGGATCGTCGGGCGCTCGGTGGGCCTCGCGCCCATCGAGGTCCTGCTCACGATGATGGCGGCAGGGACGCTCTTCGGGTTTCTCGGGGTCATCCTGGCCGTGCCGCTAGGGGCCGTGATCAAGATTCTCATCCACCGCACGGTGAAGGCGTACCTCGCGTCGCCCTTTTACAACCGCCCCGCTTCACGCGATTCCCAATACTGAGACTGGAGGCACCGATGAACGAGGTCGTGGGGGTCGAGGCTGTGGGCGGGGTCCGGGTGGTCACGATCCAGCGGCCGCAGGCGCGCAACGCGCTGCCCCGCCCGGTGCTCGCCGAGATGCGCTCGGCGCTCGACACGGCGTCGCGCGACTCCATGGTTCGCTGCGTCGTCCTGACCGGCGCCGGCGGTCACTTCTGCTCCGGCGCGGATCTGCGTCAGAACCTCATCGACGATCCGAACCTGAGCGATCACCTCGACGCGTACATGGACGAGTTCCACGGACTCGTGAAGGCGATCGTGCGATGCGAGAAGCCGACGATCGCGATGATGGACGGCGCCGCCGTGGGCTTCGGCGCCGACATCGCGTTCGCGTGCGATCTGAGGGTCGCCTCGGACACGGCCTACGCGCAGGAGAAGTTCGTGAAGATTGGCCTGATGCCCGACGGCGGAGGGACGTTCTGGTTGCCGCGTCTCGTGGGCACCGCGCGCGCCATGCAGATGATCCTGCTCGCCGAGAAGGTCGAGGCGGCGGAGCTTGCGCGGCTCGGCGTCGTCGTCAAGGTCGTCCCGAGCGCGGAGCTTCGAGGCAGCACGCTGGCCATCGCCGCGGAGATCGCCGCTGGTCCTCCCCTCGCGTTTGCCGCCATCAAGCGCTCGATCTACGCGAGCTGGGGCTCGGTGGAGGACGCGCTCCTCCGAGAGCGCACCGAGCAGTTGAAACTCCTTCGCAGCTCCGACTCGATCGAGGGGGTCTCCGCCTGGATGCAGAAGCGCGAACCACGATTCGAAGGGAAGTAACGCTCTAGAAGAGATACCGCTCGCCGGTGTCGCAGAGGATCGTGAGAACGAGGCCGCTCGTCATCTGGGCCGCGATCTGGCATGCGACGTGGACATTGGCGCCCGAAGATGGCCCGACAAGGATGCCCTCTTCGCGGGCGAGGCGGCGGGCCATGTCCTCGGCCGCCACGTCGTTGACCACGACGACGCGATCGATGACGCCGCGGTCGAGAATGTCCGGCACGAACCCTGCGCCCAACCCCTGGATGCCATGGATGCCTGCAGGGCGTCCGCTGAGGACGGCGCTGGCTGAAGGTTCGACGGCGACGACTTGGACATGTGGCTTCTCGCGCTTGATGACGCGGCCCACGCCCGTGATCGTGCCGCCGGTGCCGACGCCCGCGACGAAGACCGTCAGCTCGTCACCCACGGCGTCGAGGATCTCGCGCGCCGTCGACTTCTCGTGAGACATCGGGTTTGCCGGGTTGGAGAACTGCTTCGGCATGAACGCCCCCGGCGTATCCCGGGCGATGCGCTCTGCGCGCGCAACGGCTCCTGCCATCCCCTGCTCCGCGGGGGTGAGCACGATCTCAGCCCCGTACGCGCGAAGGACGTAGCGACGTTCGAGGCTCATGTCCTCGGGCATGACGAGGACGCAACGGTAGCCGCGCACCGCGGCGATCATCGCCAGCGAGATGCCCGTGTTGCCGCTTGTCGCCTCGACGATCACGGCACCCACGCCGATGTGACCGGCGGCCTCCGCGGCCTGCACCATCGCCAAGGCCGGCCTATCCTTGACGCTCGCGCCAGGGTTCTTCACCTCGAGCTTGCCGACGACGGCGGCGCCCGTCGGCGGTCCAATCCGCCCCAATCGAACGAGCGGGGTGCGCCCGACGAGCTCCAATACGCTGCCGGCGACCTGGGCCATCTCCTCTGTCAGAATACGCGCTGATCGACCTTGATGGTGTCCCCGGCTTGCAAGGGCACGTCGGCAAGACGCCCGTCGGTGATGTCGTCGATGCTCACGGTCGACGTCACCGTCTTGTTGGGCCCGACAAGGCGCGTGATGCGAACGCGATCACCATCGGCCAGGGCGGCGAGGCCACCCGCGAGCGAAATCGCCTCGACGAGCTTGAGCCCGTCGGACCACGAAACCGTCCCGGGCTTTTGCACCGCCCCCACGATGTTGACCTTCTTCGAGGCGTACTGATGGACGAGCACCGACACCTGGGGATGCTCGAGGATCTTCCGCTCGACCAGACCGGTCTTCAGCAGCTCCTCGATTTGCTGAGGCTCGAGCCCGGCGACCTTGATTCGGTCGAGGTACGGGAAGTCAATCGTGCCATCCGGCTGGACGCGAAACTCCTTCGGGATGTCCTTCTCGCCGACAATCGAGACCTCGAAGAGGTCTCCTGGTCCCACGTCGGTGCTCATGGCCGGCGGCGGAAGGCTGGGCGCTATGCCCCGGCTCCTCGCGCACGCGCTGGGTACCAGGACCACCGTGCCCAAAGCGATCGACAGGATGAAGCGATGCAGCTGTCCCATGGGAGTTCGCGGCTGCCCCCAGCGCGGCCGCTTCGCGTGCTCGCCGGCGCCTACAGGAACCAGCGTAGCCCGAGGAACGCCTCGAAGCGATTCCACGACATGTCGTAGTACCCGCCCGCTGCGGGAGCGGGGTTCCCGGGCGTGACTTCCTGCACCAGAAGCTGAGTCTTGCTGATGTTCTGCGAATAGCGGAGCGTCGCGTTCAGCGCGAACGAGTTCGAGAATCGATATTCTCCAAAAAGCGCAGCGATCACCTGGACGTCGGTGTACGCTTGGTGGCGCACCGTGTAGTCCGACCAGTAGAGGTCCGGGTACTCGATCGCGGCGGCGCTCCCTTCGAACGAGACGACGGCTCGCCCCGCGAATAGATAGTTGAACCGCAGGAACCCGCGGTCGGTACCGAAGTAGTTCCCAAGATAGCTGGCTTGGAAGTTCCGATCGTAACCGAGCACGATCGAGGACAGGGCCAACCCGAGCTGCGCCGCGTCCTGGATGCCTGGGCTCGCCGAAAGAAACCACTTGAGCTCGGCGTGGGCGATCACGCTGTCGTATTGAGGCTCCTGGGGGAACCCCTGTTGCGCGTTGAAAAAGCTCGCCCCCCAGCCGGCCGCGGCCTGGGCCGCAAATCGGTCGGTGATGAGGCCGTTGATTCCAAGGCGCGTACGGACCGGTGTCGACGAGACAAGGAGCACGGGCTCCGCCTGAGCGGAATTCGCGTATTCTGTATGGTCCACCGTGAGATCGTAAAAGAAGCCCGTCCGCGGACGAAACCGCCAGGCCCCTGTCAGCGTCCCGCCCTGCGTCATGTTGTTGTAGGGCGAGCCGGTGTTCGTTTCGAAGATGGTGTCGCTGATGCGGTAACCGACGGCCCAGCTCAGCGTTCCCATCCCGGGTCGAAACTTCAGAGCGGCCGCACCACCAATGGTGTCGTAAACGAACGACTGGTCCGGGTCCGCCGTGATGACGTTTGGTTGGATGACGCGATTGTAGCTGGCCGCGAGGCTGCCACCGACGGGCCGTTCAGGCAGGATGTCGAGGGTGCCGTCCGCACCGATGCTCACGTTGCGCTGACTGGAGACGTCGTTCGTCGCGTTCGAAGTGCTGCTGTTCTGAAGGCCGACGAACTCTCGATAGGTGGCATTGACGCCACCTCGAAACGCGAGCGACGGACCCGCCTGGTCAGGTAACCTCTCACCACGCCGCAGCGGGCTCAGTGTGCTGAGGTACAGGGACGGCGTGACGCGAAACTCGAGGGCACTGACTACCGGTGCGGCGGGAGCGCTGTTCGCGTAGGCGATGTTGGTCGCGCTGCTCCGCAAGAACCAGTTCGAGTCGTACC
>PLIR01000097.1:0-3897 GCA_003139415.1 Myxococcales bacterium
GGCGCCGACGACTACTTGCCCAAGCCGTTCAACCCCCGCGAGCTGCTCGCGCGGATGCGCGCCGTGCTGCGCCGGTCGCGGCCTGCCGAGCAAGCGCCGCCGGCCAGCCGGATCGAGGTGGGCGACCTCGCCATCGACGTGCCCGGCCACAAGGCGGTCCTCGGCGGCCGCGAGCTCTCGCTGACGTCGTTCGAGTTTCGGGTCCTCGTCGTGCTGGCGCGTCGGGCGGGCGAGACGGTGACGCGCGAGGAGCTGGCAAGCGAGGTGCTCCGCGACCACCGCGCCAAGTCCGGCGGAGCGTACGACCCGATCGTCGATCGTTCCCTCGACGTCCACGTCTCGCACCTGCGTCAGAAGATGGGCGACGGGGCGCGCGAACCGCGGCGCATCCGATCGGTGCGAGGCGTCGGCTACGTGCTCTTGCGCCCCTCGTAAGTCTTCGTAAATCCCCGCCGCCCGGGCGCGGGTCGACGATAGTGATCGGCATGCACCGCCGCCGGTCCCGAACGCTGCGATCCCGCCTCTTCTCATGGTTCGTCGGGGCGATCGTGCTGGCGATGGCGACGAGCGCGCTCGTCGTCTTCACGACGCGCCCCGACGCGGTCACGGGCGCCGAGGCCATGGCGCAGAACGTCTCGCTGCACCTCGCCAGCATCTGGACCGATCCGGACGCCGTGCGCGCCTATCTGACCGAAGTCCGCGACGTCACCGGGTTCGACGTCCGTCTGGTGCGTGACCCGCATCGGCTGCCCCCGCGCGTCCGCCGCACGGCCGACCGGGGGGGATGGATCGCGCCCGAGGGGCTGCAGCACGTCTTCGTACCGGTGTCGCTCGATGGGGCGCTCGTCGGCGGGCTCGAGATGGACCGCTTCGGTCCGCGACCGGGCGCGTGGGCCTGGTGGAGGTTCGCGCTGGCCCTCCTGCTCGTCGTCCTGCTCCTTTCGGGCATGGCCGGGGCCGTCGCCAACCAGCTCGCCGAGCCGCTCGAACGCCTCGCGCGGGCCGCCGATCGCTTCGGGGGCGGCGATCTGGCCTTCCGCACGGATGTGGCGAACCGAAGGGGGCGATGGGTCGCGCAGGAGGTGCGCGACGTGGGCGTCCGGTTCAATCGCATGGCCGAGGCGCTCGAGGCGATGGTGCGTGGCCAGCGCGAGCTGCTCGGCGCCATCAGCCACGAGCTGCGTTCTCCGCTGGCGCGGGCGCGCATCGCCCTCGAGATCGCGCGCGACCGTCTCGGCGGCGAGCCCCTAGCGTCGAGCGAGGCCGCGCGCCCCGCGCGGGCGTCCGACGCGCTCGACGACATCGAGAAGCAGCTCGTCACCGTCGACGCCCTGCTCGGCGACCTGCTCGACGCGGCGCGCTCCGGCCTGGCCGACCTGCGCAGAGAGAGACGCGACATCGTGACGTGGCTCCGCGAGCGCGCGGCCGCCGAGCCCTCCCCTCCCCTCTACGCGGTCACGGTCGAGGGAGACTCGCCCGCGATCGACGTGGAGTTCGACGCTGCGCTCCTGGCGCGCGCCGTGCAAAACGTGTTCGTCAACGCGCGCGCGCATGGCCACCCGGCCGACGCGCCCATCGAGGTTCGCGTCGAGCGCGTTGGTGACGTCGTGCGCGTCGTGGTGCGCGACCGCGGCAGCGCCTTTCCGCAAGGCTTCGCGCAGCGAGCGTTCGAGCCCTTCGTCCGGGGCGACGCCGCACGGGCGCGGCCCTCGGTCGGCGGAGGCTACGGCTTGGGCCTGGCCATCGTCCGGCGCGTCGTCGAGGCGCACGGGGGCAAGGTCTTCGCCCGCAACGCAGGCGACGGCCCTGGCGCCGAGGTAGGTTTCGATTTGCCCACCGGCTCGTCCGTCGATCGCTAGCCTCTTCGGTTGGGGCATGGCGAAGTTTCTCGCATGGGTGCTGGGAATGGCGGCCGTCGCCGCCCTGGCGCTCTACGAGCTCGTGCTCGACGTGTGGGTCGTGCCAGCCGACGACCCCCTGCTCACGGCGTCGGTGGCCCCCACGCTGAGCCCCGGCGACGTGGTGCTCGTGGCCCGACACTCGACGCTCGACCACGGCTACCTGGCGCGATGCCCCGACCCGGACGCACCCGGGCGCTTCGTCGTCGCACGCGCGATCGCCAAGGCGGGCGAGACCGTGACCTTCGACGGCGAGATCGTGAACGTCGACGGTCACCACACCCCGGCCGCGCGCCGGTGCGATCCGGCGGACGTCGTCGTCCACGATCCCACCTCGGGCAACGACCTGACGCTCGCGTGCGAGGTCGAGGAGTACGGCGAGGTGAATTTCTCGGTGCAACGGTCCTTCGCCAACCCGCGCGCGGCGCAGAAGCGCACCGTCGATGCCGGCCGCTGGTTTCTCGTGAGCGACGATCGACACGTGCATCTCGATTCGCGCGACTTCGGCGACGTCGACGCGCGCGCCTGCGAGCATGTCCTCTTTCGCGTGGCAAAGCCGGGCGAGCTCGCCCTCGCCCTCTTGTGGTGATCGAGGGGGAGGGCGCGTCCGCCCTGGATTTTTGGTACGCTGGCGCGGGCTCATGGCCATCGTCATCGGCGTCGTATGCGGGCGGTGTGACCGCTACAGCGCGATGGGATCTGCGCAGGTTTGCTCGTGTGGGGGCCAGTTGGCCCTCGGCGCCGCGGCCAAACCGCAAGTCCCGCGTCCCCCCGCGCGCAGCGAGTCCATTCAGGCCGGACCTCCCGCGCCGGTGTCGATCTTCGGCAACGAGGTGCTCAAGCCTCGACGGACGGTCGGCAGCCTCGTCGCCGCGGTGCCCCCCGCCCCCCCTGCGACTCCCACGCGCGGCGCCACGGCTCATGCAAACCCGGGCGGATCGGCGGTATCCTCGCCCAACCCGGTCGAAGAGGAAGCCACGACGGGAGTCCGTGCGGTATCGTCGTTCCCGAGCGACAAGCCCTCCCAGGAGGAGTTGATGGAACAGGCCAGAAACTACGTGTGCAGGTCGTGCTCGACGCCGGTGCCCATCGCCCACAAATTCTGCGGGCGCTGCGGAGCGGCCATCCCGCCCGATATCCTCAACTTCCGGACGCAGTTCTTCGGCCAGCTGCAGACGCCGGGGCGCGCCAAGCTGATCCTCATCCGCGGCGAGGGGGTCGAGGGGCTCGTGTACCAGCTCAGCGCCGAGCAGCACGTGCTCGGCCGCAACGGTCAGATCTCCTTCCCCGACGATCCGTTCGTGTCGCCCCGGCACGCGAACATCTTCTACCGCGGGGGCAAGCTCGTCGTTCGCGACGAGGGATCGATGAACGGCGTGTACTGGCGCGTGCACGGCAGCGTCGAGGTCTCCCCGGGCGAGAGCTTCCTCGCCGGCGAGCAGCTCTTTCGCATCGACGGGTCCCCCCGCCCCAACGACGGGCCCGCCCCGGACGGCACGTATTTCTACACGTCGCCCAAGCACCAGACGCAGTTCAAGCTCTCGCAGGTGCTCGAAGGCGGCACCTTCGGCATGGCGGTGTGCGCTCGCGGCAACGTGCTGCAGATCGGCCGCGAGGGCTGCGACCTCAACTTCGCTTCGGACCTCTACATGAGCGCGGCGCACTGCAAGCTCGAGGAGGCCGGGGGCAAGCTCACGCTGACGGACCTCGGCAGCCGCAACGGGACGTATCTGCGCCTCAAGCAGGAGCGCGAGCTCACCAACGGTGACTACCTCTTCATTGGGCGCAAGCTCTTGCGCGTCGAGATCACCGCCCCGAACTGAGTCTATGCTCCGCGTGTGAATCGCCTCGCCGGAGAGCTGTCGCCGTACCTGCAGCAGCACGCGAAGAACCCCGTCGACTGGTACCCGTGGGGGCCCGAGGCGCTCGAGCGCGCGCGGCGCGAGGACAAGCCCATCCTGCTCAGCATCGGGTACTCGGCATGCCACTGGTGCCACGT
>PLIR01000097.1:3925-4632 GCA_003139415.1 Myxococcales bacterium
CGCAGCGGCGGCTGGCCCCTCACGGTGTTCTTGACGCCCGACCAGCGGCCGTTCTTCGGCGGCACGTACTTTCCCCCCGTCGATCGCTACGGGATGCCCGGGTTCCCCAAGATCCTCCAGGGCGTGTGGGAAGCGTACCGGGCCCGGCGCGGCGAGATCGACGAGCAGGCCGGCGAGATCACGCGCGCGATCGCCGACGTCCAGGGGCGCGCGGGTGAAAAGTCCGCGGAGATCTCGCCGGACTCGATCGCCGCGGCGGCGCGCATGCTCGCGGCGCGCTTCGACGACGTGCACGGCGGATTCGGCCAGCGGCCGAAGTTCCCGAACACCATGGCGCTCGAGGTCCTCTTGCGGGCCGGCGACGTCGCCCGCGTGCGAAAGGCGCTGGGCGCGATGCGCGCCGGTGGCATCTGGGACCATCTCGGCGGCGGCTTCCATCGCTACTCGACCGACGAGCGCTGGCTCGTGCCGCACTTCGAGAAGATGCTCTANNTGCTCTACGACAACGCGCTGCTGCTTCGGCTCTACGCCGACGCGTGGCGGGTGACGGGCGACCCGCTGTTTGCGCAGACGGCGCGGGCCATCGCCGCGTACGTCGCGCGCGAGATGACGTCGCCGGAGGGAGGCTTCTACGCGACGCAGGACGCCGACAGCGACGGCGACGAGGGGAAGTTCTTCGTGTGGACCCCGGCCGAGGTCGACGCCGC
>PLIR01000552.1 GCA_003139415.1 Myxococcales bacterium
GAAGCCATCGAGTGGGTCAAGCGCGCCCCCTTCGGCATGAGCGGCGACCAGCGCGTCGTCATCGAGCTCCGGCAGATCTTCGACCCCGCCGACTTCGCCGCGAGCGACCCCTCCGGCGAGCTCCTGCGCAAGGACGGCGAGCTGCGGGCGCGCATCACCAAGTAGAACGAAACGGCCGCCCTTGTGCGGGTCGACGAAGGTGCTCTGATGCCCGGCCGTGACGGACTCGGAAGCGCGCAAAGCGATCGACGCCATATGGAGGATGGAGGCGCCAAGGCTCATCGCGGGGCTCGCGCGCGTCGTTCGCGACGTCGGGCTCGCCGAGGAGCTGGCGCAGGACGCGCTCGTCGCGGCCTTGGAGCACTGGCCGGCCGACGGCATTCCCGACAACGCCGGCGCCTGGCTCGCAGCTACGGGCAGGCGCCGAGCGATCGACGTCCTGAGGCGAAGAAAGACCCTCGACCGCAAGCACGAGGAGCTCGCCCACACCCTCCCCCGTGAGCAGCCTGCTCCCGACGAGGGCTCGAGGGACGACGTGGGCGACGACCTTTTGCGCCTCATCTTCATCGCGTGCCACCCCGTGCTCTCACGCGAGGCGCGGGCGGCGCTCACCCTGCGCTTGCTCTGCGGGCTGACGACCGACGAGATCGCGCGCGCGTTCCTCGTCGCCGAGCCCACGGTGGCGCAGCGGATCGTGCGCGCCAAGCGCACCCTCGCCGAAGAGCAGGTGCCCTTCGAGCTGCCCCGCCGCGCCGAACGCGCGAGCCGCCTGTCGTCGGTCCTCGAGGTGATCTACCTCGTCTTCAACGAGGGCTACTCGGCGACCGCGGGCGCGGCGTGGGTGCGCCCGGACCTCTGCGAGGACGCGCTGCGCCTCGGACGCGTGCTGGCGGGCCTGACCCCGGAGGAGCCGGAGGTGCATGGCCTCGTCGCACTCATGGAGATCCAGGCATCGCGCATGGGGGCACGCCAGACGCCCTCGGGCGAGCCGGTGCTCCTGCTCGACCAGAACCGTGCCCTCTGGGATCGCCTACTCATCGGGCGAGGGCTCGCGGCGCTGGCCCGGGCGGAGGAGCTCGGCGGCGCACGAAGGCCCTACGCGCTGCAGGCGGCGATCGCCTCGTGCCACGCCCGAGCGCCCCGCGCCGAGGACACGGACTGGGCGCGCATCGCGGCCCTGTACGCGGTGCTCGGTGAGGTCGACCCGTCGCCGATCGTCGAGCTCAATCGCGCCGTCGCGGTATCGATGGCGGAGGGGCCAGCGGCCGGCCTCGCGATCGTCGACGGGCTGCGAACATTGCCCGCGCTGGCGAGCTATCACCTGCTCCCGGCCGTGCGCGCGGACCTCCTCGCGAAGCTCGGGCGCGCCGCCGAGGCTCGGACGGAGCTCGAGCGCGCCGCATCGCTGACACACAACGATCGCGAGCGCGCCTTGCTCCTGAGCCGCGCCTCCCGGCTGTGAATTGCCCCGGGCCTGCCGGCAAGTGACTATCGGCCGGCGGGGCGTTCTAGTAAGAGAACCGACTTGTCGGCCCGTCTCGTGGGCCTTCGAGACCCCGGCAAGAGCCGCCCGCCGGGGCCGTGGAAAGCGGGGAACGCCTGTGACCGACGCCAGCGACTCCTCCTCTGATCCCAACGCCGCAGAGCTGATCGTCAGCCTGTGCCGCCAGTTCTACGCGCTCGGCTGGGTGTCCGGCACGGGGGGCGGCGTCAGCGTGAGGCAGGACGGGCGCATCTGGGTCGCGCCGAGCGGCGTTCAAAAGGAGCGCATGGCCGCCGAGGACATCTTCGCCCTAGACGAAGAGGGGCGCGTCCTTCGCGGACCCACGCGCGATGGACTCCGTCTCTCCGCGTGCTTGCCGCTCTTTCTCAACGCCTACCGCCTGCGGCAGGCCGGCGCCGTCATTCACTCGCACGGCATGCACGCCATGCTGGTGACGCTGGTGTTCGGGCACGTGTTCCGCGTCACACACCTCGAGATGATGAAGGGCGTGACGGGCCTCGGGTATCACGACGAGCTGGTCGTCCCCATCATCGACAACACGGCGCAAGAGTGCGACCTCGCCGACGCCATGGCCGACGCGATGCGCGCGCACCCGAAGGCCCATGCGGTCCTGGTTCGACGGCACGGCGTGTACGTCTGGGGGCGCGACTGGATCAGCGCCAAGACGCACGCCGAGTGCTACCATTACCTCTTCGAGGCTGCGGTGCGGATGGTCGCGCTCGGCCTCGATCCCGCGGCGATTCCAGCGAGCAGCGAAGGGGCCGCGAGGCGACACGAAGTGCGCGACGAGACCGGGAGGTCCGCCACCTAGGCGGCCGAGGGAGAGGAGGCACCGCGGTGCACGCGAAGTGGCTAGACAGCGGCGCAGCCTTGAGCGCCGAAGCTCTTCGGGGCGAAGGGGTTCCCTACGAGAGGTTCCCGGTCGAGGCGTTCCAAGGGCCCCTCGACGCGCTCAAGCGCGAGCGCGGGTACGTGCAGCAGGACATCGTCGAGCTGAGGCCCACGACGCCCGGCATCGACGCGATCTGCGCCAAGTTCGTGGACGAGCACCTGCACGACGACGACGAGGTCCGCTTCATCCTGGAGGGCGAGGGCATCTTCGACGTGCGAAGCCGCGGGGATCGGTTCATGCGGATCCTGGTCGAGACGGCGGACCTCATCGTGGTGCCGGCGGGGCGCCACCACCGCTTCCTACTCACGGCGTCGCGCACCATCCGCGCCGTGAGACTCTTCAAGGACACGAGCGGCTGGGTGCCCAAGTACAGGGTCCCTACGCCCGAGCCGCGTCCCGCGGGCCCGTGAGGCGAAATTCCTTGATAGATTGATGCGTCGCCCGCTGTCCGGGGGAAATCTCCTCGGCGAATAGCAGCCATGACGATTGTCAGCCTGAGCGTCCGCTACAAAAGCGCCACCGTCGGTGAGTTCATCGAGAGGCATGCGGCTGACGTGAGCGGTCGGGGCATCTTCGTCAAGACCGACAGGGATTTCGAGATCGGAACGCTGCTGCAGCTGGATGTCCGGATCGCCGACAAGCAGACCCTCATCGCGGGGGTCGGGCGTGTCGTGTGGAGGCGGGCGACGATCGGAGAGGGGACGACCGACCGGCCGGTCGGGATCGGGGTTCAGTTCCTACGGGTCGACAAGTCGTCGCGGATCGTCATTGACCAGCTGCTAGCCGCGCGCCCCGACGCAGGCCGTCGCTACGAAGCAGAGGCCGAGGCGGCGCCCGCGCTGCCCGACACCGCCAGCGGGCCCGAGCTCCCGGCCCTTCCGGCGACCGTGCGCGCCCAAACCGTCGCTGGAGCGCGCCCGCGCGCGGCCTGGCACAAGGCGACCCTGACGGGCGTCGGCAGCGCGACGCCCGGCGCCGTCTCGTCGACTCTGCCGCGGCCCGTGCCCCCACCCCGTCGGCCCAGCGGCGCCCTCGCGCTTCCGGAGCTGCCGGCCGCCGCGGCCCCACCCGCAAGGCGGCCGAAGGACAGCGACGCTGGCTTCGAGCGGGAAGAACTGACCCTCATCGGGGGCCTGCCCGACATGGTCGAAGAGCGCAAGACAACCCTCGTCGGGGTCGGCGGCGCGCCAGTCATCGCCCCTCGCCTGCCTCCGCCCGTCGCGCCGCCGCGACTGAAACCGCCGCGACAGAGCCCGACGCCCCCGCCCCCTGCCGTTGCCTCGCCTCCCCTTGCCTCGCCTCCGCCACCCGCCGCCACGCCGTCGCCGATGATCCCGGAGGCGGACATCGACGAGCTCGAGTGGGACGCGGCGCCGGACACCGTCGACGATGAGGTGACACGGATGCACGCGATGGGGGATCTGTACGGCGACTCGTACGTACCGCCCTCCGTCGACACGGCGCGGTTGCCCAGCGACGACACGCCGCTGCCGATCGAGCCTTCGTCCTTGCCGCCGATCGTCGAGACCGTGCCGCAGCTGTACCAAATCGCACCGCCGGCCCATGCCGTGCCGCCGCCTGCCGCGACCGCGCCGCTGCTCATCCCGGCCGCGCCCTTGCCGCCGCCTTCCCCTCCCGCGCCGCGGCCTGGGCCTCTGCCCTTGGTCTTGCCCCCGCGAGAGCTCTTCGTCCCGCCGCTTCCCGGGAGCACGGCTCAGGGCGGGGTCGTGTCGCCGGCCATCGCATCGACGGATGGAGACCGCAAGCATCGGGCGGCGAGCCGACGCGACAAGGCGATCGCCGCGGGGGGCGGCGTCCTCCTTCTATGCGCCGGCGCCGCATTCCTGGCGACGCACCCGTGGCGATCGCCGGAGACGCCGGAAGCCAGCGCGCACGTGGCCGCACCCTCGCCGCCCTCTTCGATTGTCCCTGTCGCCACGACAATCCCTGCTCCCACGACCGGCTCCTGGACTGTCTCCACTCCCGCGCCGGCCGCCAGCAACGCTGCGCCGCCCGCGCCAACTCCGGAGCCCGTCAGCGCCCCGCCCCCGCC
>PLIR01000208.1 GCA_003139415.1 Myxococcales bacterium
GTGTGTGCGCCCGCGCCCGCGCTACGCGATGAGCGGCGCGATCAGCAGCGAAACGACGCCCATCACCTTGATCAAGATCGAGATGCCCGGGCCCGCCGTGTCCTTGAATGGGTCGCCCACGGTGTCGCCGACGACGGCCGCCTTGTGCGCGTCCGAGCCCTTCGCGTGGCCGGGCAAGCCGCCCTTCTCGATGAACTTTTTGGCGTTGTCCCAGGCGCCGCCGCCGTTGGCCATCATCAGCGACATCGTGGCGCCGACGGCGAGCGCGCCCGCGAGCGCGCCCGCGAGCACCTCGGCCCCGAACAGGATGCCGAGGAACGGAGGAGCCAGCACCGCGATCGAACCCGGGAGGATCATCTCCTTGATGGCGGCGGACGTCGCGAGGTCGACGATGCGCTTCGGCTCGGGGTCGACGCCGGGCTTGCCCTCGAGCAGGCCCGGGATCTCTCGAAACTGCCGGCGGATCTCCTGGACGATCGCGCCGGCGGCGCGGCCCACGGCGGTCATCGTGGTGGCGCCGACGATGCAAGGCAGGATCGCTCCGAAGAGCAAACCCATGAGCACCTTGGAGTCGGTCAGGACGAGCACGAGGTCGGGCTCACCGCGCAGGTGCCTCGTCGCGTTGACGGCCATGTTGAACGCGGCGAAGAGGGCCACGACCGTCAGCACCGCGGATCCGATGGCGAAGCCCTTGCCCACGGCGGCCGTCGTGTTGCCCACGGCGTCGAGTTCGTCGGTGATGGCGCGCACTTCTTTGCCGAGGCCCGCCATCTCCGAGATGCCGCCGCCGTTGTCGGCGATCGGCCCGTAGGCGTCGACGGTCATCACGATGGCCGTCCCGGAGAGCATCCCGACCGCCGCGATCGCGATCCCGTAGAGGCCGAGTTGGTCGTTCGCGATCCAGCCGACGACGCAGAGGGTGACGATGGGGATGGCGACGCTCTCGAGCCCCACCGCGAGGCCGCAGATGACGTTCGTGCCCGGGCCGGTGAGCGAGCTCTCTGCGATGCGCCGGATCGGACCCATCGAGGTGTAGTAGTCCGTGACGAGGCCCACGATGCCGCCGCCGATCGCGCCGGCCGCGAGCGTCTTGACCGCCGACCCGCCGATCCCCATCGAGGGCAGCACCACCGCCGCCGCCGCGACCACGAGGAACGGGGGCAGCAGCAGCGCGATCCGCAGCACCTGGCCGGGCGGCATGTTCTTTAGCACCCGCATCAGGAAGATCGCGGCGATCGACACGGCCAGCCCCAGCGTGGCGAGCAGCAACGGCAGCTCGATCGCCAAGCGGCGAAGAGTCTCCTCCGATGTTGCGTCGGGGGCGAGGGCGCGCAGCTGCTTGGCCGGCAACGTCATGCCGAGGGCCATCGCGGCGACGACCGCGGCGACGTAGCTCTCGTAGATGTCCGCGCCCATCCCCGCGATGTCGCCGACGTTGTCGCCGACGTTGTCCGCGATGACCCCTGGGTTTCGGGGGTCGTCCTCGGGGATGTTGGCCTCCACCTTGCCGACGATGTCGGCGCCGACGTCGGCCGCCTTGGTGTAGATGCCGCCGCCGATCCGCGCGAAGAGCGCGATCGAGCTCGCCCCCACTGCAAAAGCGTGGATGAGGGTGCCGAAGTGCTCGTCGTGGGGGAAGTTCCCGAAGATGGCGCTGATCCCGACCAGCCCGAGGCCCGCCACGCAGAGACCCATCACCGCTCCGCCGTCGAGCGCCGTCATCAAGGCGGCCGGCTTGCCGTGGGCGCGGGCGGCCTCCGCCGTCCGCACGTTCGCGTACGTGGCCGCCTTCATGCCGATGAAGCCGGCGAGCAGCGAGAGGAACGCGCCGAGGAGAAAGGCTCCGCCCGCTTCGGGCCCGAGCTTCCACGAAAGCAGCACGAAGACGACGGCGGAATAGACCGCCAGCACCTTGTACTCCCGCATGAGGAACGCCATCGCCCCTTCGCGGATGTACCGGGCGATGCGCGCCATGGCATCGTTGCCTTCGGGGGACCGCTTCACGCGGACGTAGAACCCGCCAGCGAGGAGTAGCGCGACGACGCCGGTACCTGTCGCCTCGAGGGACAAGACTTGCACGGATGGAGGCTCCTAAAGAGTCGGGGGGGACACCTCTACGTCGATCTTCGGGGGCTTTTCAAGCCCCCCCTGTCCGCCCTCCGTCAGGCCCCCCCGTCAGGGCCCCCGTCTCAGTGGGCCCTCAGTCGACCCCGGACCAACCCTTCTTCGCCCATGAGGCGGCTCGCGAAACCCCGGCATCGGTGCCGGGCAACGACGGAATGTCGGCCGCGCGGCCGGAGAGCATTCCGTCGAGCGCCCGTTCCAGACCTGCCTCGAGGGAGGTCAAATCGTAGCCGCCCTCCAGAACCAGGGCCATCCGCCCACCCGCCGACTGCCCGGCGATGCGGGCGACTTCCCGCGCCATCCACCCGAAAGCCTGCGGCGTCAGCTCCATCTGGCCGAGAGGGTCGCGCACCGAAGCGTCGAATCCGGCGCTGACGAGCACGAGCTCCGGCCGGTACGCCTCGAGCACCGGCAGGACGACCCGCTCGAAAGCGCTGCGGTACACGGCGTCGCCGCCGCCCGCCGCGAGCGGCACGTTGACGGTGTAGCCCTTTCCCTCCGCGTGGCCGACCTCTTCGGCATCTCCCGTCCCGGGATAAAAAGGCGACTGGTGGGTCGAGACGTAGAGCACGCGGGGGTCGCTCCAGAAGATCTCCTGGGTGCCGTTGCCGTGGTGCACGTCCCAATCCACCACCGCGACACGTTCGATGCCGCGGGAGAGCGCGTGCGCTGCGGCCACCGCCACGTTGTTCAGCAAGCAAAATCCCATCGCGCGCGACGGGCGGGCGTGGTGGCCCGGAGGCCGCAGGAGCGCGGCCCCCTTCTTGGTTGGTCCGTCGAGGATGGCGTCCACCATCGCCACGAGCGATCCCGCGGCCAGGCGCGCCACCTCGACGCTGTCTGCCGACACGTAGGTGTCGGGATCGAGGTAGCCGGCTTCGCCGCGGAGGCGGCTCAGGGCATCGAGGAAGCGTGGGTCGTGCACTCGGGCGAGCTCCTCGTCCGTGGCGGGCCGTGGTGCCACCCTTTCGAACCGAACGCCGCGCGCCGTGCTTCGCGCGATGGCGTCGCGGGCGGCGCTCAGACGCTCTGGACGCTCGGGGTGGTGACCAGGGGGGGCGTGTCGGTCAAAGCGCGCATCGTCGACGAGTAGCGCGGAAGGCGACGGTGCGGTGACGGGCGCGGTCATCGGGCACGACTAGCGTGCTTGCCACGTTACTCGCATGTTGCCGCCGTCTCCACGCGAATGGTAGCGTTTTGGTCGCTGCGAAGGGACGCAGCAAGCCGGCTCGCAGACGCGGCGCCACGGCGGGGCAGGGACGACCACCGCAACGCTTGGGAGGATCCGAGGGCCAATGCGAACGAAGATCATCGCGGTTAACGCTCTGATCGTGGCAGTGATGGGGCTATTGTCGTTCTTGCTCGTGAAGTCGTCGCTTGGTGCGGCGGCGGGCAACAAGGACCAGGTTGCGGCTAGCGCGCAGGGCAGCGTGAACGGCGCGGCGGGGTGGGTGGAGCTCGACGGGCTCCGCGCCGAGCGCTGGCTCGCCTCGTTCGCCAACGACGCGGCCACGCTGGACGCCATCTCGAAGGCGACGCCGGCCGCGCGCAGCGACGCCGCGACGAAGCGCTGCGACGACATCGTGACCCAGGCGAAGAACGCGCCGTTCTTCGAGCACGACGTGCCAACGTTCGTGGCGCTCGTCGACACGAGCGCAAAGATCGTGGGCCGCAACAGCTCGAACATGAACCGGGGCGACGACATCGGCGCGGGGCACGCGGGTCTGCGTGCGACACTGACGACCGGGCAGTCCGGGTCGGATGTCTGGTTCGAGCACGATCGCTATCTGGCTTCGTACGTCGGCGTCAGGGACGATCAGGGCAAGGTCGCGGGGGCGATCGTCATTGGGCGCCCGCTCGACGACACCCTCTCGCGAATCAGCCAGGAGACGGCCGGGCACCCGCTGGTGCTCGTGGTGCCCAAGGGCGACGGCTTCGAGGTCGTGGCGCACTCGGCCCAGACGGCCCCTCAGCTCGACGACTCCGTGAACAAGGCGGCGAAGGACACCCTCAAGAACGCGCTCTTGCACGAGCAGGCAGACGTCGTCCGTGACGGCGACTTCGTCGTCGCGGTGTCGCCCTTGCCGAGCTTCGAAGGCGGCAAGCGCGCCCTCCTGGCGGCCGTCGCTCCGGCGTCCTTCATCCAGGATCCCACGGGGATCGCGCTCGTGCCGATCGTCGGCGCGGTCGCGATCGGGCTCGTCCTCGTCATCGTGGCGGGGTGGTTGCTCGGCAATTACATCACGCGCCCGATCGACATGCTGGAAGAGGGCCTGCTGGCGATTCTCAACGGCCAGGCCGACAAGCGCTTCGAGCTCGACCACGCGGAGCTCGGGGGTCTCGCCTTCCGCATCGACCAGTTGCTAAACCAGCTGATGGGGGTCGAAGAGGACACGACGGACGAAGAAGGCCGCGTCTCGCGCGCCCCGAGCGCCGGCGCTGCCGCAACGTTCACGGACTCGTTGGAGGTCGACGACAAGCGGATGCAGCAGTCGGCCGAGGGGACGATCGATCCGGACGTCGCCCGCCGCCTCGCGCTCGAGCCGAAGGCGCAGTACTACACGCGCATCTACCGCGAATACATCACGGCCAAGAAGGCGATCGGCGAGGCGACGGACCACATCAGCGAGCAGGCCTTCGCGGCCCGCATCCAGAGCATGGAGCACGACGCCTCGCAGAAGTACGGGCGCCCCGTCCGCTACCAGGTGCACGCGCGGAACAAAGAGGTCGTTCTCCTCGCCGTTCCGCTCTGAGCCGACTTCGGGGGGGTGGCCTCGCTTGCTTCGCAAGCTACGGTAGTCACCACGATGGGTCTGTTCGATCTCTTCAAGGGCGGTGACGCGGGGGCTCGTCCCAAGGTCAATGCCGCGGCCAAGTGGGCGGACCGCGTCGACAAGCGGGCCCAGAACTACGACCGGCAGGAGGCGATCCAGGCTCTCTCGGAGATCGGCACCGCGGACGCGGTGACGGTCCTGATGAAGCGGTTCACGTTCCACGCCGATCCGTCGATCACGGACCAGGAAGAAAAGGACTCTGCGTTCCGAGGCGTCCTTCGCGCCGGCAAGGACGCGATCGAACCGGTGCGCGCCTTCGCCGAGCGGGCCGAGAGCCTCGCGTGGCCGATGAAGATCATGAAGGAGCTCGTCGCCGAGGAGGAGTACGCCGAGGAGCTCTTGCAGTGGCTGTCGCGCTGGGACACCGAGTACGCCAAGTTCATCGATCCGAAGATCCAGCTCCTCACCGAGCTCGAGGAGCACCACCACCCGCGCATGCGCGAGGAGGTCGAACGCTTCCTCGAGGACGTCAACGAGCCGGCGAGATTCCACGCGGCGGCCACGCTCCTCGCGCACGGCGACGCCGAGGCCCTGCCGGCCCTGGTGAAGCTCCTCCTCGACGAGGAGAGCGTGCGCGTGCGCACGAAGGTGGCCGAGGGCCTCGGGGCTCGCGCCTGGCGGATCCCGGATGCCGACCGAGCGGCAGTTCGCAAGGTCCTCCCCCCGCCATTCACCGTCGACGCCGACGGCAGAGTCCTCAAACGTTGAGCAGCGCCGGGCTACCCTCGCGGCCTACTGGCTCGCACGGGCATCCTCCAAGCTGACACGGGCGCGTGCGTCGC
>PLIR01000529.1 GCA_003139415.1 Myxococcales bacterium
CGTCGCGGGCGCGCGAGCCGGCGACGCGCGGGCCGAAGGGCGGGCTGCGCGTGTCGGCGCCGGCGGTCATCGGCGTCGCCTTCCTCGCCGATGTCGCCGTCGCCTTCAGCGAACGCTACCCGCTCGTGCAGGTGGACGTGGCCCTCACGAACCGGGCGGTCAACATCGTCGACGAGGGGTTCGACATGGCCGTCCGTGCGACGCCGCGGCTCGCCGACTCCTCGCTCGTCGCCAAGAAGGTCGGCGACCTCACGCACGGCATCTTCGCATCGCCGCGCTACCTCCACACGCATGGCACGCCCGCGTCGCCGCGCGACCTCGCCGACCACCGGTGCATCCTCTTCCGCGCCGACGACCTGGCGAAGACGTGGCGGCTGTCGGACGGCGCCGCGTCGATCGATGTCCCCGTCCGCGGGCGCATGGGCGGCGACGACTTCAGCTACGTGCGCGCCGCGGTGCTCGCGGGCGGAGGCATCGGCCTCATGCCGCGCCTCGTCTGCGCAAAGGACGTGGCCGCGGGCCGGCTCGCCCGCGTCTTGCCGGCCTTCGAGGGCAAGGGCGCGTCGCTCTACGTCCTCTATCCGTCGGCGACGCACGTCCCGGCGCGCGTCGCCGCTTTCCGCGACTTCGTCGTCGGGGCGTTCCGGGCTTGGCCGGCGGCTCCATAGCGAGCGCGGAATCCGAAGTTGCTTAAGCGACAATCGCGTCCGGCTTGTCGGCGCGCTCCCGTGAGCGCCGGGGACTGAACTTCGAGCGCGTCCGCCATGGCCGCGGCTTGCAGCCTGACACACACCTACTTGGCGGATGGTGGGGCTGCAAGGAGGCCGAATTCGCCAATGGCGATGCGCGCTACGGGGTGTGCTGGGACGGTGCTCTCGCTTTTGGCCGGCGCGGGATGCGGGGGCGTTGCCGCCCATCCGGCGGATACGACCGACGCCGAAACTGGCCGTGGGAATGCGAGCGCCTCCCCCTCGGGCCCGGAAGCCTTCGTGAGCGGGTTCGTCCACGCGGCCGACGGGAGTCCCCTCGCCGGGGCCACCGTGTGCGTGCAGAACACCACCGCATGCGCGACCAGTGACGAAGACGGCTCCTTCGTGGTGATAGGCGTCCCCGGCGCCGCTTACGTCACGCTGACCTTCGAGAAGCAGGGCTTTCTCCCCTCGCTCCGTGTGCTCCTGCTGCAGGAGTTCGAGAACGTCCTCCCGCCCGCGGAAAACACGCTTTTCCCGGCGGCCGCACCCCAGACCTTCATGGGAATGACCGCGGCCGCAGACGCCGGCGGTTACCTCGCGTTCTTCGTGGCCGCGCCCGAGGGGGGGCCGCCCGTTCCGGGCGTCTCGGTGACGTTGATCGGGATGGACAACGCCCCCCACGCCGCCACCTACCTCGACGATGGTGGGTTGCCCGTCGCGGACGCAAGCGCGGGCACTCACGGCGGCTTCGCCGATTTGCCTTCTGGCCTGTACAGCATTTCGTTCGGAGGGTCGGGCACGACGTGCACCACATCGAGCCTCTACGGATATCCGGCGCCGGCGGGTCAGGCCTCGCTCGTCGTCCCGGTCATCGATGGTTACGTGACGACGCCGGTGAGCGCCTCGTGCGCGGCCACGCCGTAGCGCCGCTGCTGCTGCGATCGATGCGGGGCCGGACGCTCAGTGCTGGCTCTGACAGATGATGCACCCGGCGCCCTCGCAGGGCGCGGTACGTTCGACGCACAGGCCGAGCTTGCCTGGCGCGAAGATGCAGGACTGGCCGACGCTCGTGCACGTGGTCACTGGTTCGGTGCTCTTCGAGCCGTTGCCGCTGCTGGGCGGGCACCCGCAGAAGACCACTATTGCGGCGATCGTGAGGACGCGCATCCGCCACGTGTACCACCGCGCAGCGCAATAGGTATCGAGCAAGGGATCGAGTCATCGATCTGCAAGGAACGCATGAAGCTGGGCCACGACAGCCGCCCCCTCGCCGACCGCGGCGGCAACACGCTTGGTCGAGCCAGCCCGCACGTCACCGATGGCGAAGACCCCCCGGCGGGAGGTCTCCAGCGGAAGGACGCGGCGGTCAGGCTCTCGCGCGCCGGGAACCGGAAAGCCCGTCACGACGAACCCATTCTTGTCGAGCTCCACGCAACCTTGTAGCCACGCGGCGTTCGGATCGGCGCCAATGAAGATGAAGAGGTGTCGAAGAGGTTTGGTCCGTTCGGCACCCGTCGCGTAGTTCCGGAACGTGGCCGCCTTCAAGCCCTGCGTCCGGTCGCCCCACAGCGCTGTAACTTCGGTGTGTGTGTGGATCTCTACGTTCGGAAGGGCAGCGATGCGCTCGACGAGGTACCTGGACATCGAGGCCGCCAGCCCGCCGCCCCGGATGCCCACGTGCAGCCGCCTGACCTTCGGCGCGAGGAAGGCGACGGCCTGCCCCGCGGAGTTGCCTCCGCCCACGAGCGCGACGTCTTCGCCTTCGCACAGCTTTGCCTCTACGGGAGATGCCCAGTAGGAGACGCCGGCACCCTCGAACGTCGCCAGGTCGGCGATGTTCGGGCGGCGATAGCGTGCCCCGGAGGCGGCGACGATGGTTCGCGCACGGACGATAGAGCCGTTGGTGAGCTCCAGTTGCATCGCGCCTCCTGGCTCGTCTGCGCGGTTGCAGACGAGGCGTGACACCTCCACGGGGGTGGCCAGTTCGGCCCCGAACTTCTGCGCTTGGGTGAACGCTCGGCCGGCGAGGGCTTGACCGGAAATGCCCGTCGGGAAGCCGAGATAGTTCTCGATGCGGGCCGACGCTCCCGCCTGCCCTCCAAAGGAGCGCTGGTCGAGCACCAACACAGAGAGGCCCTCGGACGCCGCGTAGACCGCCGTTGCGAGTCCCGCCGGACCGCCACCGACCACCGCCGCGTCGTACACTCTGTTTGGGTCGAGCTTCGGCGTGATGCCGAGGGATAGTCCTGCCTCTGCGTCCGTCGGACGCTTCAGCATGGTCCCGTCGAGGCAGATCATCACCGGAAGCTCGTCGGGCTGTAGGCCGAACCGGTCGACGAGCGCGCGACCTTCCTCGTCCGTGGAGGCGAGCACCGTGGTCGGATAGCCAGTGCGCGCGAGGAATCCTTGGAGTCGCACCACGTCGGGCGTTCCGGGCCGTCCCAAAAGGACAACCCCGAATCCACGCGCCTCGAGCAATCGGACGCGCCGGAGGATGAGGGCGCGCATGATGATCTCGCCGAGCTCGGCGGCGCCAACCATGAGGGCCCGCAGGTGGGGAGGGTCGATCGGTTGGGCGGTGCAGCCTTCCGGTCCCGCCTTGGCCTCGACCACGGCGCCCAACCCCTCCGACAGCTGGCCGATCTCCCCGCTGAACTGACCCACACGCTCGACGACGACGGGGCTCTCGTGGCCGAGGCCGTCCCGACGGACGACCTCGAGGGAGCCTTCGAGCACGAGCCAGATGGGAATGTTGCGCGCGCCGACATCGAAGAGGACTTCGCCGCGCGCGAAGGCTCTTGCGGGCGAGCTGGCAAAGCGCTTGGCGCTCTCCATCTGCGCCATGTCGAGGACGGGGTACAACTGGTCACGCCGGGTATCGATGACGCCCATGTTCGTGGGCTACGTGGCGGCATTAGTCATGCCCGGGGCCGCAAGCGGCACCTCGAGCTTGGAAGACGAGTCGCCCGCAGACGGCATGGTCGCGCGCGAGCCACGCGCGCTTCCGCACGTGCATTGGCATCGCCTCGGCGGTGAGCCTGGCGCAGAGCGCGGGGACCGTCGCCGAGAATCGCCGTCATCGAGAGGCTCCCAGGGTGACGAGAAGCTCGTCCAGTTGCTCGAACGTCTCGCGCAGCCCCTCCCCGGAGGCGATGGCATCGTCGAGAGCTTCCTTCGAGGGATGGAGCTCGTGCAGGACCAGCAGCGTCCGGCCACCCTTTTCCTCGAAGGTCACCGTAGTGATGGCCTCACCGCGATCACCTTCCTCATTGGTCCAGACGAGGCGCGAGTGCGGTATCACTTCGATGTATCTGCCGAAGAACGCCATGGTCTTCGAGGCGTCGTGGCCGAAGACGAAGCGGTAGCTGCCCCCGACACGAACGTCCGCCTCGCAGGAAAGCAGGGACATGCCCGTCGACTTCGGTGCCCACCACAGCTTGAGCAGTTCGGGCTTGGTCCACGCCTCGAACACGAGGCGCGCCGGGCCGTTGAAGGTTCGCGTGACGACGAACTCGCGCTCGGACCTCCGTTCCACCGTCGTGCGGTTCTTCACGGGGGTGGGCTCACTTTCTCTTCTTGCGTCCATCGACCTTCTCCCTCCGTTTCAGTTCATCGACAACCTTGTCCAGCTCGTCGAAGCGTGNNCCCCGCCTGCTCCAAGACGCCGACATGCTTCTTCATGCCCGTGAGGGTCATGTGGAACTTCTCGGCGAGGTCCGTGATCGAACCGTCTGCGCGTCCGAGCTGCTCCAAAACGCCGCGTCGGGTGGCGTCCGAGAGCGCGGCGAACGAGGCGTCGAGGCGGGCACTCGCATACTGAGCCATTCGGTTCAGTATGTAACGCGCGGATTGGCCGCGTGCAAGGGGACGACGGGGCTAGGATGGGAGAGCGCTAAATACGCACGTGGCGCAGTCGCAGTGCGTTCGCAATGACCGAGACCGAACTGAGGCCCATCGCGGCGCCGGCGATCACCGGGCTGAGGACCAGGCCGAGAGACGGATAGAGCGCGCCGGCGGCGATCGGAATGCCAAGAGCATTGTAGGCGAACGCGAGCCACAGGTTCTGACGGATATTGCGCATCGTTGCGCGGCTCAAGGCGCGCGCACGAGCAAGCCCTCGGAGGTCTCCCCCCAGGAGGACNNCCGTCGCCGGCCATGGCGACGATTCGACCCTGCACCTTGAGCCGCTTTATCGCCTCGCCCTTCTGCGCAGGGAGCACCCCAGCCTCGACCTCGTCGATGCCGAGCGTTCGAGCGGTCAAGAGGGCGTTCGTCCGCGTATCGCCCGTCAGCATCACCAGTCGAACGCCGTCGTCCTGCAGTGCGCGGATGGCGTCTCGGGCTTCCTTTTTGATGGGGTCCGCAATCCCCAGAAACCCCGCGGCCTGGCCCTCGATCGCGATGAAGATCACGGTCTCACCCTGCGTCTGATGCGATTCCGCGATCCCGTCCAGGCTCGTCCGCAGAACGCCGAGCTCCTCGAGCAAACCCCGATTCCCGACACCGATCCGGCGTCCGGCCACCTGACCGGTGATTCCCTTTCCGGTGATCGACCGAACATTCGTGGGCGGGTCGAGCTCGAGGCCCTTGGCCTTCGCGTCGGCGACGACCGCCCCGGCAAGCGGGTGTTCGCTGCCCCGTTCCAAGCTCGCCGCCAGTCGAACGATCTCGTGTTCCTCGAATCCGGGCGCCGCAAATATGGACACGACGCTCGGCTTGCCCTCGGTAAGCGTCCCCGTCTTGTCGACGACGATCGTGTCGACGGTTTGCAACGTTTCGAGGGCCCGTGCGTCCTTGAAAAGGATGCCCATGGTGGCGCCGCGGCCCACACCGACCATGATCGACATGGGCGTTGCCAGGCCGAGCGCACAGGGACACGCGATGATGAGGACAGCGACGGCGCACACGAGTCCGCGTGCGAGGCGGGGGTCGGGCCCGGCCAGAGCCCATACGACGAACGTGATCAATGCCGACCCGATCACGGCCGGGACGAAGACCCCGGCGGCGCGATCCGCGAGGCGCTGAATCGGCGCACGGCTCCGTTGCGCCTCGCTGACGAGCCGAACGATCTGCGCGAGAAGCGTGTCGCTGCCCACACGCTGGGCCTGGACCAACAGGCTACCCGTTCCGTTGACCGTGCCGCCCGTGACCGCGGAACCGAGCGCCTTCGGCACGGGCACGGGTTCTCCGGTGACCATCGACTCGTCGACGGCGCTCGAGCCTTCGACCACCGTGGCGTCGCAGGGCACTCGCTCGCCGGGGCGAACGCGCAGCCGGTCCCCCCGCTGCACCCGGTCGAGCGACACATCGTCCTCGGTGCCGTCGGCGCGGACCCGTCGCGCCGTTTTCGGTGCGAGCTGAAGGAGCGAGCGGATGGCATGCCCCGTTCGGCGGCGCGCGCGAAGCTCGACCACCTGTCCGAGGAGAACCAGAAACGTGATCGCCGCCGCCGCCTCGAAGTAGACACCGACGGTCCCATCCATCCCCCGAAGCGATGCAGGAAAGAGCGATGGCGCGATCGTCGCAACGACGCTGAAGACGTACGCCGTACCGGTGCCGAGAGCGATCAAGGTGAACATGTTCAGGCTGCGGTGGACGATCGAGGCCGCACCGCGTTCGAAGAGAGGCCAGCCTGCCCAAACGACGACGGGAGTCGCCACGGCGAATGCGACCCACTGGAGCGCCCGCGCCGAAATCGCATGCCCGAGCGGTTGCCCGGGAATCATCTGCGCCATGCTGAGCAGCACGACCATGGCCGTTGGGGCGACCGACCACCAGAACCGTCGCGTCATGTCGACGAGCTCCGGGTTGGGAGCCTCCTCGAGCGCCACGGTACGTGGCTCGAGAGCCATTCCGCAGATGGGGCAGACTCCCGGCCCGTCCCGGACGACGTCCGCGTGCATGGGGCACGTGAACAGAGCGCCCGTTCCCGCCGCAGACGTGGGCGCGGGGCTGGGCTCAGGCCCTAGGGACTTGTCGGAACCTTCTCGGAATCGCGTCAGGCACCCCTCGCCTTCGCTGGTTTTGGGCTCTCGCTGCATGCTTTCGATGTAGTGGCGGCCTCCATCCAGTCCAGCCTATTCCAGCGCCTGTCGCGCGGCCCGACGGCAATCGTCGATCGAGACGTCCTGCAGCGAAAGTTTCACCTTGGCGAAGCGCGCGGTGGCGACACTGATCGCGTCGACCCCCAGTCCCGCCAAGATCCGTGCGCCGTACGGATCGCCTGCCATCTCCCCGCACACACTGACCTTGCGAGCCCGAGCGTGGGCGACTGCAATGACGTGTTCGACCATGCGGAGGGCGCGGGCGTCGAGAGACCGCGCAGGGTCTGCGCGATCCTTGCGGGCCACCATCGCGAAGAGGTCGTTCGTGCCGATGCAGATGAAGTCGGCCGCTGCGGCGACTTCGTCGGTCCGATTCACGGCTGCTGGCGTCTCGATCATCGCGCCCACCTCCAGCCTTCCGTGACTCAGCATGCGGACTCGTTCGACATCGCCGGCGCACGTGACGAGCGGCAAGAGGACACGCACGCTGATGTGCGCGGCGGCCCGCGCGATCGCCCGGAGCTGGGTCTCGAGAAGCGCAGGGTGCATGAACAGCAGCTCGACGCCGCGTGCGCGCGGCGAGCCGGCGGGCGCTTTCAGCCATTCGAGCGGCTTGTCACCCCCCGCGTCGAAGAGGCGCACCACGACGGGCGCGGCTCCGACGGGCCCCGCAATGGCGCGCAGCGCGGCGAACTGCTCCACCTCGCTCGGCGCCCTGGCATGGGCGGAGAATAAGAGCTCCGTTCGCAAGAGTCCGATCCCATCGGCCGACGCGGGAAGGCGCTCGTACACGGAACCGACGTTGACGTGCACTTCGAGCCCGAGATGCGCGAGCGGAGCCGCGACCTTGGCCTCTTCTTGGCCGCGCGCGAGGTTCCACTGGTCCTGCCGCCCGTGCGCCTCCGCGAGAATCGATTCGCTCGGTGCCACCCACACCGACGCGCAGGTCGCCGTCGTGTCCAGGACCACCGTGTCGTTGTCTGCGATCTCGAGCACGACATTCGCGAGTACGAAGGTGAGCGGAATGCCCCGGCCACGGGCGAGGATCACCGCGTGCGAATTGTACTCGCCGTCGCTCGGCACGGTGCCGCTCGACGCCGCCACGATCCCGACCACCCGGGCCGGAAGCATCGCGACGACGGAGGGAGTGAGCGACTCGGTGACGAGCACGCGGTCGCCGTCTCGGCCTTCGAGCAGTGACTCCACGGACCGCTGGTCGTCGGCGAGACCGTCGAGCAGACGCGCGCGGGCATCCAGCAAAAGGTCCGACGAGACCTGTGACGTGCCATCGTTGACCGCTCCCTCCGCGGTTGCACCCCCCTCCACGCGCGCGAGCAGCAGCGGACCGAGCTCCGCCAAGATCGCGACCTCCGGCACGAAGAGCTCGGCCTCCGCGGGTGGCAGGAGACGGACGAGATCCTCGACAGCGTGGGTCGCGCGCCGAAGTGCGCGGGTGAGCCGCCGGTGTTCCTCGAGGGGCGTTCCCGCGACACTGGGGGGTTCCGGGTCGCTCGCCCATATTACGGCCCGGCCGATTGCGATGCCCTCGACCACCGGCGAGCCGGACTCGGGTCTGCGTTCGGGCTTCATCGTCGCTCGCCGCCTGCGATTACGACATGCCCGTGCATCAGACATCGACCCGGTGCCATTGCACGACGGTAACCACTCCCCTTCAGTCAGTCCTGCCGGACGCGAAATGCGTCCGCTCTGCGTGCCGCGACGTGAACTGTTGGGCTTCCGCACCGTTGCAGTGCGGGGCTGAGTTCTTGCAGGTCGAGTCGCACCCTCAGGAGGCCACCGTGGGCCGTTTTCAGCACATCATCGTTCCCATCGACTTCGGAGAGCCGGCGCAAGAAGCACTGCAATTGGCGATTGATCTCGCGCGGTCCACATGCCGTCATCATGGATATCAACCTTCCTGGCATGGACGGCTTCACGGCGCTGGCGCAGCTGCGCGCCAATCCGGCCACGGCGGCCATTCCGTTCATCGCGCTGACGGCGTCCGCCTCCGAACGCGACCGACGACGAGACCCACACCCAGCGTCCGTCAGCTCACCCTCCACGTGGATCGACGGACATGTCCGACTCGCCGAAGGGTACGTCGCTCGCGTACGAGTACACGTGCCGGCCGCGCAGGTGGTGGTTCTCCAGGTGACGATCGCACCAGAAGACGCGGTTCGCCGTCTCGACGCGCCGCGCGACGCATTGCGGACATGGCGGCTCGATGACGATGACGTGCGAAGCCTCGGGCTTGGGGCGCGGCCCGGCTACCACGACGGGGCAGGTCGTGTGCGCCATCACGCGCGATGCCGTCGAGCCGATGAACAGGGTCTTGAGCTCCGGGACCTTGTGGGTTCCGACGACGACCATGTCCGCGTCGAGATCGGCGGCGACCTGCGCGATCTCGCGCGCGGGGTCGCCCCGCCGCACGTGCACCGCGTAGACGGGGCCCGAGACGCCGAGCGACGCCACCTTCTCGTCGACGTAAGCTCGCGCGCGGCCCGCGGCCTGGGCCACGAGCGCGTCGCTCGTATCCTCGGGCATCACGCAGACGGCGTGAACTTGGCTCGGCTCGATCCGGGACGCGATCCGCGCGCCCTGCTCGAGCGCGAGACCGCTCGATGCGGTGTCTGTCAGATTCAGCCCGAGCACCACGTGAAACGCGCGGCGGCCGGCTACCTCCGCCGTCACGACGCCCTCCCTTTCGCAAGCCGTCGGGGAACGACGCCGAACACGACGAAAACGGACGCCATGTAGCTGCACGCGATCGACGAAGCGAGAAAGGGGCTCATAACTACCTCCGGGCCATTCGCCTTTGCATCGATCGTGCCGGAGACTCTTTCAGGGCCATTCGCGGCCTCGGAGAACGGCGTCACGCGCAAGGTTCGCCGGCCGGCGCAGCCCCTGCGCGGCGGCCGACACGGCCCGGCGACGGGGCGAGAGGTGCGCCAACACGCGGCGTTGCTGTCGAGGACGGTGATCGGGGACTGGAACACCGCCTTGGGGTCGGCGTGCGTGTAGGGCGTCCCGTCGATCATGATGGACGCGGCGATGTGCTTGTCGATACCCGCTATCACGCGGGTGTCGCGCGTCTTGAAGGTGGCGCGGTTGATCTTCATGGCTTGTCTCCGTCGGTTGTGATCGTTTCGGGGACGGTCGTGCTCGGAGCCCCATGCTCGAACCCCGTGTCCCTTCGATGGGTAAACCGAATGAGATGGCTTCTTGCACTTACGATTTCTTCCATACCCGTTGTATTGACCCCCGCATTCGGTATGAGGCCCGGTCCGCGCGGTTTGACGGGAGGTCCAATCATTTCAAGGCGTCTCCCACCGCGAAGGAGTCACGTCACATTCGTATCAGGCGCCATTTTCTCGCTTCGAGACGCCGTCAAAAGGCGAAAAGCCTGACTCTTGCCGCGAATGAAGGGCCTCGAACCCTTTCGAGAGGGTCTGATATCGACAAGCACGCGGCTCGAGACCCGGAGAAGGCGCCTCGAACCGCGCGGACCCCTTCTTGAATGGGAGGGCGACGGGTCTGTAATCCGGCGAAGGCGCTCTGAAACGCGGAGAACACCCTTCAAACCGCGCGGACCGGGCCTCCCGCCGCGCGGACCCGGCGAACCCGGCCTCCCGCCGCGCGGACCCGGCCTCCCGCCGCGCGGACCTGCCTTGAGCCCGCGGAGCCGAGGGAGAGCGTAGAATTGACCGATGAGCTTTCGGGGGGCATCCGAGCGTGGATCGATGTCGGCAACCGATCAGGCGTCCTGGGGGCTCATGCTCGCGCTCTTGCTGCAAGCACCGTCCCTGACGGGATGCGGGTGCAGCGAGGGCGACCCGTCGCATTGCAGCGGGAACGCGACCGAGGTTTGCTCGCCCGGCTATAGCTGCACCGGATGGGTCATCGGTCAAATATGCAGCGCCCCTGACCAGTACTGCGCGGTTCTCCCTTCGTCTGGGGCCACCTGCGTCGCGTCCCCCGACCCAGTGCCCGAGTGCGCCGATGGCGGCGGTGCAGAGTTTTGTTTTCAGAACAACCCGAGCACATGCAAGGATGGCTACCCGTACGTGTTCTACGAGGCCGGCCAGAACTGCGCGGGGCCCAACCCCTACTGTGTCGGTGCCGGAATCTGCACCGCCGTGGAGAGCACCGTCCCCGAGTGCGCGGACGCGGCGTCGTCGCTGCCCAACGCGATGTGCTGGCACAATGCTCCGTCGGGGTGCCACGACGGCTACGTCAACGCGGGCATGGTGTGCAGTGGGACGTGCGTCGAAACAGACGCGTCGTGCGCCTTCTGCGACGACGGGACCGTCGCCGTGGATCCGACGTGTGGGGAACCCGCCTATTCGACGTGCTTTGAAAATTCGGTGTATGCGTGCGCCTGCGGCGTTCGTACTAACCAGATGACGGCCTGCACAGACGCGGGCGAAAACACCATATGCATCCAAAGCGGCGGGCTCGACGCGACGCCCCCCAGTGCTCCTGCAGCGTACTGCTGGGAGCCGTAACTTTCGATCGAAAGGTGAGGACGTGGCGGTGCGCGTGTCGTCCGATCCCGCTGAAGCTCCTCTACCAGAGATGCGACGCGACCCGGCTATCGACAAGTACCTCGCGGGCGTGAGCCCAAGGGATCGAGCGCTGCTTCAACAGCTCCGCAGGACAATCCACACCCTCGTCCCCGAGGTCGATGAGTGCATCAGCTACCGCATCCCGGCATTCCGCTACCAAGGGAGGACCATCGCTGGGTTCTCCGCGACCTCGAAGGGTTGCTCGTACTACCCGTTCAGCGGAACGACGCTCAAGACTCTGGCGCGCGCCACCGAGCAGTTCAGCCAGACCAAGAGCACCCTGCACTTCGGCCCCGAGAACCCGCTCCCCAAAAACCTCGTGCGGATGTTGCTCGAGGCCCGCTTGGCCGAAGGCGGACGACGCCGTGCCAAGGGGAGGTCCACTTGAGCAAGGTCGTCTACGGGGTTACGGTGACGAACAACACGGAGGATGCGGCACGGAATGCCTGGCGTGGTTCCGGCGGAACGACCCGCCGACCCCCTCGGGTGGCCCGTGGGGCCGCTCGGCGACGTACGAGTTGCGGGATGGGTGGCCGACGACCGCGCCCATCGGCACCTTTCCGAAAGGCGCGAACCGGCGGGGGGCGCTCGACCTCGCCGGCAACGTCGCCGAGTGGACTTCGAGAGTCGGCGTGGTCCTACGTGGACCAAGGAAGTCATCAACACCGAGTGCTTGCGTCGCCACGCTGCTGCGGCTCACCCGGAGGCACGGAGAGTGCGCGGAGCTCGCGGATGCCGCGGCCCGTCTTCTTGCGCAGGAGGGTGCGCAGGGTGACGCCATCCCCGTAGCCGACCACGGCGGCGATGTCTTCGATCGACGCCTTGGTGGTCCGCAGGCGGAAGACCGCCACTTCCACGCGCAAGTCCTGGACGAAAGAGAGCGGCGTCTTGCCGAGGACGGCGCGCGTGCGGCGCTCCAGCGTACGCTCGCTCGCGCCGACGTGGCGGGCGGCGCCTTCGAGCGTGAAATCCGTGAGGTGGTGTCGCGCCCACCTCTCGAAGCGTTCGACCATGGGATCCGCGTGCGCCAGGTGGTCGGGCATCGAGTACGCCGCCTGGGAGGGGCGCGCGTCGAACACGAGATACCGCGCGGTCATGTGCGCCAGCTCGGGACTCCGCTGGCGTACGAGCCACAGCGCGAGGTCGACGTGCGCGAGAGCGGCGCCTGCGGTGACGACGCGCGACGAGTCGACGATCATCCGCGACTCATCGAGGGTGACGCGCGGGAAGCGCTCGCGGAAGAGGGGCGACAGCCACCACGTCGTCGTCGCGCGACCCCCATCTAGAATACCCGAGTGGGCGAGGACGAACGTAGCCGTGCAAGCCCCCGCGACGCGCACGCCCGCCTTCCTCCACGCGCGCAGCAGCTCGCAGGCGTCACGAATGTCGCTCCGCTCCAGCGCGGCGAGCACGGTCTCGCGCGTTTTGCAGCCGAGAGCCGGCACCACGACAACGTCGGGGCGAGGTCCGCCGCGCACGGGGGCGAGTGGAACCTTGTGGCCCTGCTGCGTGGTTGCCGTCCGCCGGAGGCCGCACACCGTGACCTCGTTGCGGCTCGACCGGCGGGGGCCCTCGAGAAGGTCGTTGGCCATCGCCAAGGTGTCGACCACCACGGCGAGACCGCTGTCGAAGACCCCGTCCAGCACGAGAACCGAGATCCGCATGGCCTCGAACGTAGCACCCGTGGGAGCGATGAAAGCGACGTCGATGGATCGATTCCGACTCTGGCGCGATCGCTACCGACGTTGTCGCTTGCGCTACTTGGGATCGCGCAGGCGCTTCTCTAGATTGTCGAACCGAAAGCGAGGTACCTCATGGTTAATGTGGGATTGCTCGTGCGTCTCGTCGCCAAGCCCGGCAAGGAGGAAGAGGTCGCCACGTTCCTCGCAGGCGCGCTTCCGCTCGCCCGAGCCGAGCCCGCGACGGTCGTGTGGTTCGCGCTCAGGCTCTCGAAGAATGAATTCGGTATCTTCGATGCGTTCCCCGACGAAGCCGGGAGGAAGGCCCACTTGAATGGGCCGGTCGCCGCGACGCTGATGGCCAAGGCCGGCGAGCTGCTCGCGACCCCGCCGAAGATCGAGCAGGTGGACCTACTGGCCGCAAAGCTCACGAAGTAGGGACGGTAACGAAGCGCTGGAGCGCCGGCTCCACCGCGAAGACTTGGTCGTACTTGTTATTGAAGTAACGGGCCTCGTTGGCACGCAGCCCCGCGAGGGCCACTCCTGGTGAGGCGCGTCCTTCTTCGTCATCGCCTCTTCCCCCCGACGAAGGGCATGGCAGCGGACTGCTTCATCCACGACGCCGCTTGGCGCTCGTCGAGATCGTCCGGGGATGCCAGCTCGACGCCTCGTGTGGACTTGCCCATCCCGACCGGCTCCACCGGCGGTTCCGGCTTGATCTCCGTGCCGCGTATGAACATCAATTTCACGTGGCCGACGAAGGCGCCGGACGAGAAGCACCAGCCCCCGCCCACGCCGTAGTACGCCATCCCCCACTTCACCGAACGTCTGAGGTCAGGCAGCGTCTTGGCGGCCAGAGCATCGATACGCTCGGCGATGCCGCGCTGCGGCTGCGGCAAGCTGGCGATGTAGGCGAACACCGGCTCGTTGCCTTCCGCAGCCTTCGCGGGGCTTGCCTTGCCCGTCATGGCGACCGGTAGCTTCGTGGCGGCCTTGCCCTCGGCGATCTTCCTGCCTTTGGCCCTGTGTTCGGCGATGCGCTTCACCGGGTTCTCCCATCACCCGGAGCGGTATGCTCCAGGGCTCCCACCCTGCTCCGGGGTCCTGGCGGCCGTCAACGCGGATGCTCTCGGCGTGAGTTGGCTAGCGCAGCAGCGCCTCACGCGCGCCGACGTGAACCTGAAGAATGGGCTGGTGTCGCTCGAGGAGAACAAGACCGATCGCCCGCGCTCCTGGGTCTTGAACGCATCCGTCATCGTGATGCTCAAACGATGGTTCGAGATATCTCCGGGCAAGCCGACCGACCCGGTGTTCCCCGGGATCGCGTGGGAGAAGCTCGCGGCCGTGGCACCCTGCGCCAGCTGCCGTGCTCTCATTCCCGCCATTCCGCTTGGATCTCGCGGAGGAGCGACTCTGGAGAGGCGAATGCGAGCTGCGGCTGCGCCGCAAGCCGTTCGCGATCTTGCGCTTTCTCGCGCAAAATCCGAGACGGCTCGTTGCTTACTCCGAGGTTGTAGAAGCCGTCTGGGGCCGGATCGCGATGAGCGAGAGCCTCGTTCGAACGCACATGCACGATCTGAGGCGCGTTCTCGGCGAGCGGGTCATTGAGACCGTCGTCGGCCGCGGGTACAGATTCATCCGGGGCGTCGAGATCGAGGGTGGCGCGACCGCGCCCGTTGTTCGAACTGCGGAGGTGGGCCGAGCCCGCCATCTTGGGCTTGTACCGACCCTTGGATCGGTGCCTGCAGGTCAGCCCCCCGAGCCTGCGCGCTCCCTCGCGCGCCCCGATCAGGCTCGCTTGCTGAAGCAGATTGCCGATGCCCTCCAGGCCTTGGGCACGTCCGCAGTGGTCGTCGTGATCGTGGGAGACCCGCAGGGCGCCTGTCTCCAGTCTTTGTCTCTCGAGACTCCCGAC
>PLIR01000276.1:0-349 GCA_003139415.1 Myxococcales bacterium
GACGGGACACGGCGAGAGTTTACGCTCGAACGGCCTGAACGGGGGTTCGCCCCGCGACATGAGCTACCGCCTCGTTCGTGGAGCCGACCGAAGAGTCGGAGGTTGACCGGCGGCGACGAGGACGTCGAAGTCAACGCCCATCACCCGAGTTTTCGCGCTGGCCTCAAAAATGTCCGGGCCAGCGCTAGCTCGCGGCATGCTATCGTCGTAGACATTATTCTCACCAAGAGCGTAGGCAATTTATTCGTTGTGCCGGCGCTCGCGGGGCTCCTGATGCTCCCCGCCTCGATATCGTGCTCGCCGTCCTCGTCCTCCTCGTCGGCTCCCGGCTGCACGGCAGCAGGCGGCA
>PLIR01000276.1:399-7469 GCA_003139415.1 Myxococcales bacterium
CTCGAACGACCCTCCCCCTTCCCTTGTTGTGCCACGATGCCCTCGGCTCTTACGTCGAGTGCATCGTCGTCGTCACGGTGGGCGTCGGTGCCGAAGTGACGGCGGTCACGACGACGCCTGTGACGTCGCCTTTGACCACCTGCTTTTGCACCTTGCCCATCGTGTGTCGTGCCGCGCGCGTCGCCGCACGCTTCGCGACCGCCGCTGCCTTGGCCTCGACCGTGGCGGGCGCACGCACCTTCCTCGGCTGGAGACCGAAGTCGGCGAGTGCGTCCGGCTGGCTACCGTAGGCGCCCCTCACGTACGACTCGTACGCAGTCATGAAGCTGCGCAGAGCCGGCGATTGGGTTGCTTCGGTGGCAAGCTTTGCCTTGGTCGCGGCTTTGGCGGCGTCCACGTCGGATCGCAGGGTCACGATCGATTGAAGCTTCGACGTGATCTGCGCCTGCGTGTACGAGGACCCCTCGAGCACGACCGAAGTCGTGCTCGTGAGNNCGCGTGGCACCCCACGCCCCAGTGCGTGGAGGGTGCCCGCTTCGGCGTCTCTCACCCGGGTATGCCGAGTCGGAGGGCGAATTCCTCACGGGCCCGAGCGCTTTTCTCAAAAAAGTGCGCGAGTGCCGGTTTGGGGCGGGTGCGCCACCCTGGAAGGTGCACGAGCCCGATGGGAAGGGCGTGAAGCGAGCCAGAGAGGGGCGCGCCTCCGTCAGGAAGGCGCACCTTCGTCTCGCTCTCGGGGTTCCCTCTGCCTCGCCGATCGGCGAATCGGTCACCGAGACGCTCGGGAAGGGCCGGAAGAGAGGGCAGTCTGCGAGAAGAACGCCTCGCTTGCCCATTCTCGCACCCGACCCCGTCCGAGGGATCGGTGAGCGAGCGAAAGGGATGCGTCGCTTTGACGTTCTCCCTCACGGGTTTGCTCGAGAGATGCGCCACTCCACGAGAAGGATCCCCTTCTCTCGCGCAGTCGCGCCCCGCTCGGCTCGTCGGCGGCCCGAGACGACGAAAGCGGCGCGTGGATGCGCCGGAGCCATGGTCGTCTCGGCGAGAGGGGTGCCCCACTCACTCAAGAAGCGCGCGCTCGAACACTGTGCCTCGTCGTTCGACGCAAAGGACCCGGTCCACAACGCCGTCACCCAGCTTCTCGAGCGCAGGACGACGCGGGAGCGCGCCAGGGGCGCGGCCATCGAGGTCTCCCTGAGGATGGAGGGCCTCAGGGTCTCGAGCAACGCGCCGTCGGCGCCGGGTCCATCGCCACGAAGGCCCATTCGACAGCGGCTTGGCCAAGGCTCAAACCGGCAGGACGAGCACCCCAGGAAAATGACGCTGCAAGCGCCGTAAGTCCTGCACATCCCCCGTGTAGACGACGCCGCCCCCTCTCAACGCCGCCGATGCCATGACGACGGCATCGGCAAGCGATGATCCCTTGACCGCGCCGAGAGCCTCTCCCGCGGCGCGACAAAGAAGGGGCGGCATATCCTCGACGATGACCGCCGCGAGGATGTCCTCGCGGACGTCGGTCCGTCCGCGCCACCATTCGGCGTAGACGACCGCGGGAACGACGGGCAAGGTCCCCCGCCGAACGATGGCCTGGAACGCATCCGTGGCCCGACGCTTGCGCCGTTCGAGGGCGATCAGCATGCCGGTGTCGAACGTGAAGGTCACGCTGCGCGCCGTCGCGGCCTCTTCGGCGGCGCTTCGCCTCGCCACTCGGCCTCGATGCGCTCCACTGCCGCGTTGTCGAGCGGTGGGGCGCCGTATTTCTCGAAATAGGCCTCGGCGGCGGCGAACTTCGCCTCGCGGGACGCAATCTCCGCCAGGAGGGCGGACACGTTCCCCTTGTGGCGGCGGCCTGCGAGCGCCTTGAGGTTGCTGAGCGTCGCCTCGTCGAGCGAAAAGCTCGTGGTCTTCGTCTTGCCAGCACGCATAATGGCATTGTAGCACACTGGCGCAGCGTTCGACCCAGTGCGCCCCCGGTTCCGGTGACGTGCCCCTTGCCCCCGCTGTTCGTCCCCGCGCGAGTCTATTCTGCTGGTCCATGCGCCGCCGGACCGCTTGGGTGCTTGCGTCGCTCCTGGCTTCGTGCGCCGGAAGGCTTCGGGCGCCGCAGCCGCTATTCCGGGAAATGCCACGGGCCGTGGTCATGCCGTCGGAAAAGCAAGCCGACCGCGACGCCGACGAGGCCCTTCGCCACGCGATCCGATGGGGGGTGCCCGCCGACCGCCGCTTCGACCACGACGCCGTACCCGCCGCTCTCGATGTTGTGAACGGAGATCTGGTGCGTGTGGACATGAACACCGGAGCCGTGACCACCGTGACGCACGTGCCTGCCGCGGACGTGCAGTGCGGCCCGGGCGTGCGTCTTTCATCGGAGGTCCTCTTTCCCTGCAGGACCGGTCACGACTTGCCGACCGCCGCTGACGTCTATGGACAACGTGATCTGGGGATCATCATTTTTTCATATGCCGTCGATGGGCGAACGACCCTGATGGACAACGGGCCAGGCCCTATGCTCAAGCCTTTCTCGATCGGCGACGACGGCGGAATGACCTTGAATTTCGGCGCGGGCATCTGCAAGCCGAAGCACGAGGGTCGTCCCGTTTTGCACGCCGACGGCTCCGGGCACCGCCACTTGATCGAAGCCGCCGGACGGGAAGGGCCACTGCGATTCCAACCCGTTCGATGGGTGCCGCGGGCGGACGGAGCCGTCGCGCTGGTAGTGAACGGGGTCGACGGTGACCCCGAAGCCTGGGGACTCGTCGACGGGACTCCCCCCGCGCTGCATCGCTGGGCCGCGACTCCCCTCGACGTACGAGCAGCGCTGTTGCGCGGCAGGCTGTGGTCCGTTTGCCCGATACCGGATGTGGACTCGTGGGTGGACCGCGACTGGTCTCTCACGGCAGCCGGGAGTCTGCTTGGCTGGGTACGCGCCGGGGATAGACTTGGCCGCGTCGAGATCCTCCCGGATGGGACCGTCTACCGAGCACCGGAGCGCTTCGAGCGCATCGTGTCGGCGGGTCCGGTCGCCCTCGCGCGGGCCGTGGATGGCCGCGTCTTCGAGACCGTGGATCACGGCGTCACGTGGAAGGAAGTCCCGGCGTCTCCGGGCGAGCTGCCGGGAGCCGAGCCGCTGTCCTGCGTGCCCCGTCCGCTGATCTTCTCCGAGCCGCCTGGCCCGATATGCGATGTCTCCGGGAAGTGGTGCTTGGGGCCGGGCGATCCTGCGGGTCCGCCTACCAGACCCCGAAGACCTTCGCCGACGAGGCCCGCCGCAAGGTGCCGCCTTCGGCGGGGGCTGCCGCCGCTCAAGTAACTTCGCCACTGCAAGGCGAGGGTCAACAAGTCACTTGTCAGGACGTCGAGAATCGGGTTGAAGTCAACTAAATCGGAATCGACGGACCAGCGTTGGGGGTCAGGTCATCCCCAACCCCGTAACCGGCGGAAGCGCCAAACACATAAGCCTCCGAATTCTGGTTAATAGTCGCCAATGCACCGGAGGACACAAAGCTCCCCGCACTGACCTCCCCACTGTTATCATCGATGAATAGTCCACCCCCGACGGCCGATTGCGCGGCAAACGCACCCGCTCCGACCATCGGAAATAGGGGCCCCGCCAGCTCCAAGGTTTCAATGCGCGAAGCAGGCCTACGGATCCCGAGCACATCGGAAACCGGTGTCGCCGGCTCGACTATGCGGGTAGAGGCGATAACGATACGCAGGAAGGATGTACGTCAGAGGCTCGTAGTAGGCGCCCCCGCGAATCACTTGCCAGGATGCGTCCGTGAGATAGCCACAATTGATGCAGGGATCCGCGTACGAGGAGAACCCATCCAGGACCCACTCCCACGCCTCGCCGGCGAGGTCGAGCTGCCCCCAAAGCCCAGCGCCGAGTGTGGGAGTCCCGACCGGCGCGACATTCGAGACGCCATTGCAGTCCGCAAGTGCGTCGTACGGATAGTAACAGTTGCCGTTACCATCGCCGTAGATTGCGTACTGGTTTCCTTCGCCGGGAGCGGTGGAGCCCCAAGGGTATTCGCGCTGCTGGTTCCCCCCAACCGCCGCAAACTCCCATTCAGCCTCGCTCGGCAAAAAGCCACCGTCCCAGATGCAGAATGCGTACGCCTCGTACCAGTTCTCGCCGGTCATCGGCAGATTCTCTTGACTACCGGGCGAGGAAGTCCACGTGCCGCCCTGTGACGTCAGATTGGCGTCCGTCGGCGCGACAACGCTCTCGTTCGAGGTAACCCAGCCCGATTCGAACGTCCCCGGGTTCGCCGTGTTCACCAGTCCAAGGCCCCCGTTCAGATACCCATGAATGCCTGACCCGGCCGCTGGCGACCAGCCCACCCCTCCCTCGGCGGGCAAGACGATCTCCACAAATTGACGGAATCTCCCCACGGTCACGTCGTACTTGTCGAGACGGAAGCCGCTCACCGTGGCCGGATCGGCCTCTTTCGTGGCGCCACTCCCGTCGTTATCGTAGGTGCGATAGTAGGTCCCACCCAGCACTTCGAGGCTCGTGCAGCAGCTCTCCGAGGCCGAACCGCAATTCGAGAGCCCGTCACCGCTCGCTTGGCAGCTTGCGCCCGAAATGGTTGACCCGGCACATGCACCCACGGCGCACTCGCCCGTCGCGCATGCCCAGGGGCTCCCCCATTGACCGTTTGCTTCGCACGTCTGGATGGCGTCATCGCTCGCGCACTGCTGCGTACCTGGCGTGCACTCCCCGGCATCGCTGCCACTGCTCGACCCGGAGCTGCCGCTACCACTGGAAGTCGAACCGCTACCGCCCGAGCCACCACTGCCGGAACTCGAACCGCTGCCACTGCTTGAACCTGAGCTGGAACTCGAACCGCTGCCACTGCTTGAACCTGAGCTGCCGCCACTTGTCGAACTGCCACCGGTGCCGGAGCTCCCCCCACTGCCCGAACTTGTGCTGCCATTGCTCGAGCTAGAGCTGCCCGACGAGGAAGTGCTGCCCACCCCGGAATCGACGGCGCCCCCGCTACTGGCCCCTGAGCTGGACGTGGTACCACTGCTCGAGCCGGAGTTGCCGCCCGAACCCGAACCGCCGGAATCCGAACCGGAGCTTGTCCGGCTCGCATCCTGTCCCCCATCGTCCGACGCCGCAGCCTCTAGGGGACCAATAGATCGCCCCCCACAGGCGCTAAGCGCGAAGACGGCTATCGGAAGCCCCGTGCGGTACTTCGTCCTCATTCTTGACCCCAAATCAGGCTAGCAGCTCCGCCACGGCGAGCTAGGTGGACGCGACCTCGCCGGTCGCCATCGTTTCCTCCATTCGCCGGGCGCGTGGCGGTGGCATCACCCGCCCGTCATCCCTTCAGCGACGGCACCAAGAAAGTCTTTTCTCCGAAAAGTGAAAGGCGAAAAGAATTGGCCGCCGCCGAGAGGCTACCCGTTCGACGCTTGATCTTCTCGCCGGCTGTCCCACGGCCTCGCGAGTGGCACGTGCCTCGCTTCGGTGGCAGGCGCCCGCGGCGCGTGTCCTTTCGGGCACGTGCGCGGCTACTCGCGCAACGCTCGCTGGAAGGACTCCGGGGAGCGAGCGTCAAACCTCGCGACGTGGGGGGAACTGCACAAGCGCCTCTGCGACGACCTGCAGCTTGATCGTAGTGCGTTCGACGCGATGACGGTCGCCGATCTCTACGCCACCCGCCTGGGTTCCGGTCTTCTGCACAACGTCTTGCTGGCCCTCGTTCCGGACGAGAATCTTGTTCCCGCCGATGCGCACGCAGCGCTCCTCAGCTACGACGCAGAAGCGATCATCACGACCAACCACCTCGACACTCTTCTCGATAGGGATACGAGCGACTGGGGCAAGGTCGTTCACGACCACGACGTCGCTAAGTTCGACCCAACTCGATCGAATCGTCGACACGTCATCTACTACCACGGTCATCGCCACGACTTCGATTCATGGGTCGTCCGTAGGACCGACTATGAGGACCACTGATCCTCCCCCGCTTCCACGGACACCCCAACAGGCGCGAAGATGCGCGAGGAGTGTTCGATGGCGAAGCAACAGGCACGAAGGAAACGGCGTTCATTCACCCCGGAGTTCAAGGCCGAAGCGGTGCGTCTCTGCCGGGCTGGCGACCGGAGCATCACGCAGGTGGCCAACGAGCTGGATCTGACCGAGACCGCGCTGCGTGAGTGGGTGAAGCGCGCGGATGCGGACGCCGGCGAGGGCGCGCCGGAGACTTTGACCAGCGGCGAGCGCGACGAGCTGCGCGAGCTTCGCAAGCGCGTCAAACGCCTCGAGATGGAGCGCGAGATATTAAAAAAAGCGGCAGCCTTCTTCGCGAAGGAGAACGGGTGATGTTCCAGCTCGTCGACGCGGAGAAGGCGCACTACCCGGTCACCGTCCTGTGCGAGGTGCTCGGGGTCTCTCGCAGCGGCTATTACGACTGGAAGACGCGGCCTTGCTGCGAGCGGTCGAAGGCGGACGCGCAGCTCGCCGTCCAGATCGCGGCAGCGCACACGAAGAGCCGCAAGCGGTACGGCAGTCCACGCGTTCACCGAGCGCTTCGCAGGAAGGGCATCTGCGTCGGCAAGAAGAGGGTCGAGCGGCTGATGCGCGAGAAAGGCATCGTGGCTCGCCAGAAACGGCGCTTTCGCCGCACGACCGATTCGAACCACGCGGACCCGATCGCGCCGAACATCGTGCAGCGCGACTTCGAGCCGAGCGCACCCAACGAGGTCTGGGCCGGGGACGTGACGTACATCGCGACTCACGAAGGCTGGGCCTACCTGGCCGTCCTTCTCGACCTCTGCTCGCGCCGTGTCGTCGGCTGGGCGATGAGCGACACCAACGACACGAGCCTCGCGCTCGAGGCCCTCCACCGCGCCGTTCGCAGCCGCGCGGGCGTGCCTGCCGGCCTGGTGCACCACACCGATCGCGGCAGCCCCTACGCGAGCGACGACTACCGCAAGGCCCTCTCCAAGTACGCGATGGTCGCGAGCATGAGCCGCAGGGGCGACTGCTGGGACAACGCCGTCGCCGAGAGCTTCTTCGCGACCCTCCGCGCGGAACTGGTGGACGACGAGCGCTA
>PLIR01000424.1 GCA_003139415.1 Myxococcales bacterium
GGCCGTACCGCCGTCGACGAGGGCCGCGACCGGGCCCGTCCACCGGTCGACGCCCGGCGGTTCCGGAGCCCGATCCGTCTCGAGCGAGCCGTCGCGCCGCCTCATCGGGAACAGCGATGCACCCGGGATGAACAGGCCAAGCGCATCGATGGCGCCGTCGGTCGATCCGCCGCCGTTGCCGCGCACGTCGAGCACGACGCCCACGATGGGCCGCCCGTCGCGCTCCCGCTCGCGCAGGAGCACGCGCGTCAACTCGTCGCCGAGGTCGTCGCGGACGTCGTGGATCGCCACGAGCACCGCGTCGCCCTCGCCGTACGCGACACGCTCCACAGGGAGGTCGTCCTCGTCGGCCGCCGCGGCCGCGCCCTTCGCGTCGTTGGCGGCGTCGTCGAGCAACGCCGTGACCGGGAGCCTTTGCCCCGCCCGCATCACGACGGCTGTCGCGGGCGGCCGCGACTCCGAGGCGGCGAACCCGAGCTGTTCGGCCTGTTCGAAACTCAACCCCGCCGCGGCGACGCCGCCGAGCGAGAGGAGCACGTCGCCATCGGCGAGCGGCGCCGCGGCCCCCGACTCGATCTTCAGCCCGATCGCCGTGCGTTCGGCCTTGTCCCAGAGCCTCGTTGGCGGGTGTGCCTCGAGGTCGACCTCGTACACGCTCGACTCTTCGTCGAGGGGCGCCCAAGCCCCGTGCGGATCGATGGATGGAACGTAGGCGCGCACCGCGGCGGCGAGGACCACGCGCTGCCATCCGCTCGCGTCGAGGTCGGGGAAGTACCGCGCGCGCGCCGCGTCGACGTACCGCCGCCCGGCCGGCCCAAGGTCCCGTGCGATCGTCCCGACACGGCGCCCGAGCTCGGCTGCGAGCTCCCGCGCGGGCCGGGTCACCGTGGCGCCTTCGAACGCCGGGGTAGACGCCGCGGCGGTCGCGTCTTCGCTCGAAGCGGAAGGGGCCGTCGCGTCGTCGTAGATCGCGCGGAGCTCGGCGATCCACGGGACGATCGTCGCGCCCAGCGCGCCCGCCGCTTCGCAATTGCGGTGGCGCCCTTCGAGATCCGCGACGAGGTCGCGAGCCAAGTGGTCGAAGGCCGGGGCGACGGGGGCGTCGGGCGCCACGCTCCAGAGGCCGAACGGGTCGAGCCAGTCGGCCGCGGCGTCTGCGAAGGACCGCGCGTCGACCGGGTCTGGCGGATATCCGAGCTGCGTGCGGGCCTGCGTCACGATGGCCCTCGCCGCCTCGCACGTCAGTGCGGGAGCGTCACCGGCCGGAAGGCGAAAGGCGTGGGCCTTGGCGTCGTCGACCCCCGGGGCCTTGTCGTCGGCGGCCGAGGAGGCGGACGGCACGGTCATCGGCGCCGGGGCCTTGACCTGCGGCGGCGCGACGAGCTCCGATCGGCCAAGCCACGGACAGTGGCCAAGAAAGACGATCCCGCCGACCGCGACGGCGCTACCAACGATCCACACGCCGCGCCGGATCATGTCTCACAAACGGTAGCAGGCGCTTCGCGCCGAGCATGAGTTTCTGGCCCCCGGGCCCCCCGGGCTGAAGCCGGCAATGTCTTTCCGATGGAAGCGGCTTCGCGCGGCGCGGCGCGCTGCGCCTAAAAGAACCTGTCGCCCTTCTTGGCGAGGTGGACGAGGCGCGGGGCGGGTTCCCAGCGTTCACCGAACCGGTCCGCATAGCTCTGCACGCGCCGCAAGACGTCGGGTGCCCCCAGGGTGTCGACGTAGCGGAAGGGGCCGCCCCGAAACGCTGGAAACCCGAGCCCGAAGACGGCTGCCACGTCGCCATCGCGCGGTGATCGCAGAACGCCGTCTCCGAGGCAGCGCACCGCCTCGTTCACGAAGGACAGCGCGCAGCGCATCTGGACCTCTTCGAGAGGCAGGCGCGTGCCCGGCGTGACCCGAAGCACCTCGTACGCACGCGGATCGACGGCGCCCGGCTTGTCGGTCCATGTTCGACCGCGCCCCGGCGCAGCCGGGGACGTGCCGTCCTCGCGGCCGTAGCGATAGAAGCCGCGGCCGTTCGACTTGCCGAGCCGTTCGGCCGCGAGCAGCCTTGCGAACGACCCCGGCGGCGTCATGCGGGATCCTTGGGCGCCGTGAAGCCCGTGGGCGATGCGCGCGACGAAGTCGACGCCCAGCTCGTCGAGCGCCTGCAGCGGCCCGTCGGCGAAACCCCACCCCTTCAGCGCCGAATCGACGACGTCCGTCGCGACCCCCTCGCCGACGACGTGCAACGCCTCGGACACGAACCGGGTGAAGACCCGCATCGTGTAGAAGCCCGGCCCGTCCTTCACCACGATCGTCGCTTTGCCCTGCCGTTTGGCCAGCGCGACCGCCGTCGCGACCGCCCACGACGACGCCCGATCGGGGCGGACCACTTCGACGAGGAGGGCTTTCGATTGCGACCGAAGCCGCACGTAATGCATCCCGACGACCCGATCGGGCCGCGATGCCGCCTCCGAGATCCTCGCGATCGGGATGGAGGCCGTCGTCGATGCGACAACGCACGTCGGCGCGACCAGGGCCTCCACGTCGTGAAGGATGGCTCGCTTGAGGGCGATGTCCTCCGGGACGGCCTCTACGACGACATCGGCGTGGCGCACGCCCGAGAAGTCCGTGGTGCTCGTCAGGCGCGCGAACGCCTGGTCGGCTACCAACGTCGTCGTCTCTTTGGCGGCGACGCGGGCGTCGAGAAGCGCCCTGACGTTCCGCATCGCAAGCCCCGCCAGCTTGTCGTCCTTTTCCTTGAGACGTACGGAGGGCCCGGCGCCGACGGTCCAGAAGGCGATCGCCGCCCCGATCGCGCCGCCGCCGACCACCGCCACATGGCGGACGGCGCGAGGTGCTACGCCGTCGTCCACCCCAGAATCGCGCTCGACGGCGCGGGCCGCAAACGCCAGCTCCGCGAGCCGATGCGCGGCCTCGCTGACCACGAGCTCGCCGAAGGCCTTCGCTTCGACCCGCCCCGCCGCGTCGAACCCCTTGGACGCGTACGTCTCGAGAACATGGATCGCCTGCTCTGCCGCCGCGGGCACGGTGCCGATGTCTGCCCGGGCTCGTTCGTACGCGTTGCGGAAGAGGACGCGGCGCGCGATGAGATTGCCCTCGACCGCGCGCGCGAAGAACCCGCTCCGTGCGGTGGGGCCACGCGGTATGCGACCCACGAGGGCCTTGGCCCGACGGGCTGCGGCGTCGACGAGGATGGGGCCGGCGCAGACGTCGTCCACGAGCCCGGCCGCCATGGCCTCCACGGCGTTGAGGCGCGCGCCCTCGACGCCGAGGTCGAGCGCGACGCGGAGGCCGGCGCGGGACGCGACCCGCAGCAAGCCGTTGGCTCCTGGAACGAGGCCCGCGCGGACCGCCGGCAGGGAGAAGGTCGAGTCGTCGCCCGCGACGATGGCGTGGCACGCGAGTGCAATCTCGAATCGCCCGCCGACGACCGCCCCGCGGACGGCGGCAACGACGGGCTTCCGGAGCGCCGCCAGCCGGCGTAGCACCTGCCCCAATTCCCAGGCCATTTCCTCGGCGTCCGTCGCGAACTGGATCGCCTTCAACAGCCGCAGGTTCACGCCGGCTGCGAAGCCGTCGGCGCGACCGGCGACGAGGACGGCGCCGGCGATCGCAGCGTCGGCATCGATCCGGCTGATGGCGGTTCCGAGCTGCGAGCGAAAGGCCGGGTGCAGGAGGCTCTGAGGATCGCGCGGCTCGTCGACCGTCACCAGGGCCACGCCATCGCGCCGAACCTCGAGCGAGACAGCCCGGTCGTCGGGGCGCTCGACCGCGAGCGTCGGCGCGACGCTCAAGCCACCGCCTCCAACACGGCCGCGGCGCCCAGCCCACCCGCCGCGGGCCCCGTGACGAGTCCAAGACCGCCGCCGCGGCGTCGAAGCTCGTGCAGCAAGGTGGTCACGATGCGGGCGCCGGTGGCCGCCGAGGGGTGGCCGATGCCGATCGATCCGCCGTGGACGTTGAAGCGATCCATGTCCACCTCGCCGATCGCCTCGTCGCGCCCGAGCTCCTGTCGTGCGAACGCGCGCGATCCGAACATCTTGACGTTGCAGAGCACCTGCGCGGCGAAGGCCTCGTGCATCTCGATGAGCGCAACGTCGTTGAGCTTCGCGCCGATCGCGTCGAGCGCCACCGGCGCGGCGAAGGCAGGACCCATGAGGGGCCAGCGGTTCGGGTCGGTGCCCGAGTAGGCCCAGGATCGCAGGTACCCGAGCGGGGCGTACCCGAGCTCTTTGGCCCGTGCCTCGGTCATCAGGAGCAGGGCACCGGCGCCGTCGGTCGCGACCGTCGAGTTCCCCGCGGTCACCGTCCCGTGGCGCGCGTCGAACGCGGGGGGCAGCCTTGCGTACGCCTCGAGTGTGGAATCGCGGCGCGTCACGTTGTCTTCCGTGACGGGCGTGTCGAACGATGGCGGCGGG
>PLIR01000437.1 GCA_003139415.1 Myxococcales bacterium
CGCGCGCGCCCCCGCCTGCGCCCGCGGTTGCGCCGCTGCCCCCCCCGCCTTACGTAGCCGATCTCGCCTCGATGCCGTCTCCGTCGTCCACACTGACCTCGACCCTCGCGGAGCAGACGGGCCTCGCTGCGGATGACCTGGCGCCCGAGCCCTCGGCCCTCGAGCCGTTGCCGCCGATCCTCCCCCCCGAGGGGATCGTCGCATCGCGCCTACGAGACGTCGCGGCGCGCATCCGGGCCCTTCCGGTGGGGCGGCTCGACGTCGCCGGCGTGCGTGGGTGCGCCTCGGCGGCGGTCGCGGCGGCGACGGCCCGGGCCGGACGCCGGGTCGTGCTCGTGACGCCGGACATCGAAAGCGCGCGACGAGCCGCCGAGGACGTGGGGTTCCTGGTGCGGGGCGCCCGCGACGAGGATGTCGGCGAGGCCGAAGAGACGGGTGAGGGCGACGTGCTCGTCTTCGCGTCGAGCGAGACGGCGCCGCGCGCCGACGTGAGCCCCGACCGCCGCGCGGCGATGAGCCGGATGGCGACGCTCTTTCACCTCGCCCGAGGTCGGCCGTGGCGCGTCCTCGTCGTGTCCGCGGGCGCGCTGGTGCGCAAAGTGGTGCCGCGCGCCGCCCTTGCGGGGCGCGCCGATCGGATCGCGGTCGACTCCGAGATCGATCGGGACGGGCTCGTCCGCTCCCTGTCGGAGAGCGGCTACCTGCGGGTCCCCGTCGTCGAGGACCCGGGGACGTTCGCGGTGCGCGGCGCCCTGCTCGACGTCTGGCCACCCTCGACCGAGAATCCCGTGCGCGTGGAGCTCTACGGCGACCTCGTCTTGTCGCTCAAGCCGTTCGACGCCGCCGAGCAGAAGACGAAGAAGGACGCGCCCGACATCCGGAGCCTGCCGCTTCCGCCGGTCCGCGAGGCGATCCTCGACGAGGCGACCGTTGCTCGGGCGCGCTCGCGTGTCACGCACCTCGCCGAGGCGATCGATTGGCCGACGACCAAGACACGCGCCCTCCTCGACGACGTGACGAACGGGCGGGCATTCTTCGGCGCCGAAGGGTTCCTGCCGGCCTACTACGAGGCGCTCGACTCGCTGTTCGACTACGTGCCGCCGGACGCCGCGGTCCTCATCGACGACCCGCCTGCCGTGACGCGCGCGCTGCGCGAAGAACTGGAGCGCGCCGCTGCCCCCGCGTCGGGTCCGGCCTTCGCCGTCGAGGCGTTCTACCGGCCGGAGCAGGAGGCTGCGCGCGAACTCGACTCGCGCGCGGTCGTGGCCCTGCATCGCACGGCCGTCGCGGGCGCCCCGGGCCAGGGGATGGCGGCGTTCGAGACGGCGCGCGAACCGTTGGACCTCGCCGCGAGCGGCCACGACGACCTGGCGCGAGCCGTGAAGGCCGCGCGGGCCACCCAGGGCAAGAGCGCGCCCTTTGGGCCGCTCGTCCGGCGCATCGCGAACTGGCGTGGGCACGGCCTGCGCGTCTGGATCGCCGCCCGCGCGCAGACGCAGGCCGAACGGATCGTCACGCTCCTGCGCCACCAGGGGGTCCCGTGTCAGGCGCGCCTCGCGACATTCGACTCGCAATGGCTCGACGAACCGATCGAGTCGGTCGTCGTCGTCGTCGGGCCGCTGCGGCGCGGGGCGGTCTTCGTGGCCGACGGGCTGGTGCTCGTCACCGAAGAGGAGATCTTCGGATCGCGCGCGCACCGGCGCCGCGAGCGCAAGGCAACCGCCGATCCCGCGCGTCCGCTGCTCGAGGACTTGCGAAACCTCGCGCCGGGCGACTTCGTCGTTCACGCCGAGCACGGCATCGGGCGCTACCAGGGGCTCGTCCACAAGGCGATCCCCGGCGGCCACGCCGTCGATCTCATCGCGATCGAGTACGCCTCTGGCGACAAGCTGTACTTGCCCGTCTGGCGGCTCAACCAGCTTGCAAAGCACATGGGCGCCGAGGCGGGTGCGCCGAAGCTCGACAAGCTCGGCGGCGGCACGTTCGCCCGCACCAGGGCGCGCGTCGCTCGCGAGGTTCGCAAGATGGCCGACGAGCTCTTGCGCCTTCACGCCGAGCGGCAGGCGATGGCGGGGGATCCCCTGTCGCCTCCGGACGACGACTATCGCGCCTTCGAGGCGACGTTCCCGTACGAAGAGACGGCCGACCAGGCGCGCGCCGTAGACGACGTCAACCGCGACCTCGAGGCGCCCCGCCCGATGGACCGCCTCGTGTGCGGCGACGTTGGCTTCGGAAAGACCGAGGTCGCCTTGCGCGCAGCCTTCCGTGTCGCGATGGCAGGACGCCAGGTCGCGTTGCTCTGCCCGACGACGGTGCTGGCGCTGCAGCACTTCCGCAACTTCGAGGCGCGCATCGGCGGGTACCCGCTCACCATCCGGGCGTTGTCGCGCTTCCAGACCAAGAAAGAGAACGACGAGACGCTGCGCGGGCTGAAGGAGGGCAAGGTCGACGTCATCGTCGGCACGCACCGGCTCCTCTCGAAGGACGTGCACTTCAAGAACCTGGGCCTGCTCGTGGTCGACGAGGAGCAGCGCTTCGGCGTGGCGGCCAAGGAGCGCGTCAAGCAGATCCGCGCGCAAGTGGATGTCCTGACGCTGACGGCGACGCCGATCCCGCGCACGCTGCAGATGGCGGTGACGGGGCTGCGAGACCTCTCCCTCATCACGACGCCGCCGGTCGATCGCCGCGCCGTTCGCACGATCGTCGCGCGCTGGGACGACCACGTCGTACGCGAAGCGGTCGGACGCGAGCTCTCTCGCGGCGGCCAGTGCTTCTACGTGTACAACCGTATCGACAAGCTCTACGAGAAGGCCCAGCGTCTCCAAGAGCTCGTCCCTGCCGCGCGCATTGCCGTCGCGCACGGCCAGATGAATGAGGCCGCCCTCGAAGAGACGATGCTCGACTTCGTCGACGGCAAGTTCGACGTGCTCGTCTCGACGGCGATCATCGAGAGCGGCCTCGACATCCCCCGCGCCAACACGATGGTCATCGACCGGTCCGATCTCTTCGGACTCGCGCAGCTCTATCAGCTTCGGGGCCGGGTCGGGCGCGGCAAGGAGCGGGCATACTGCTACCTCGTCGTGCCGCCGGCCGAGGCGATGACGGACGAAGCGCGCTCGCGCATCGAAGCGCTCGAGCGGCACACGGAGCTCGGCAGCGGCTTCCAGATCGCGTCGCTCGACCTCGAGCTGCGCGGCGCGGGCGACCTCTTGGGGGCCGAGCAGTCGGGCAACGTCGCGAGCGTCGGCTTCGATCTGTTCTGCCGCATGCTCGACGAGGCCGTGCGCGAGATGCGAGGCGAAGAGGTGTTGCACGACGTCGATCCGGAGCTCAGTGTCGACGTCGAGGCGCTCCTGCCGGATGACTACGTGAGCGACGTCGGCGTCCGCCTGTCATTTTACAAACGCCTCGCGAGCGCGATCGACGAGGCTCATGTCTCCGAGATCGCCGCCGAGATGGAGGACCGCTATGGGCCCCCCCCCGACGAGGCGCGCCGCCTCGTGAAGCTCATGGCCCTCAAGACGGAGCTGCGCCGCCTGCGCGTGCTGGGCTGCGAGGCGAGCGCGCGATCGGTGACGCTGCACCTGCGCGCAGATACGCCGCTCGATCCGGGCAAGATCACGGCGCTCGTCCGGAGAGCGCCTGGGGCGTGGAAGCTCACGCCCGACATGCGCCTTTCGCGCCGATTTGCGCCGTCGGACGCGGCGGCGCGCGCCGACGGCATCGCCTGCGCCGAGGCGACCTTGGCCGAGCTCTCGACCTGCGTCAAGGACGCTGCCTGAGGCGGATGACTTTGGCGCCCCCGCACCCACAATTCGCCTGTCTCCAGTCCACTTTGCTTGGTCCTTTCGGAAAGGCGCGGTCAATATGTCGCGCATGGCAAAGGGACGGGGTGAGCAGTCGCGGGTTCAGCTTTCGGCCGAGAGCCGTCGCAAGCGCCCCGTGTCGGGTCAGACGCATTCGCGCTTCGTGCGCGCCTTCGCGGACGCGCTGCGCGACATCTTGCGGCACGAGCGGCAGCGCGCGGCCTGATCGCGCCGGGCGCGCCGGCGCGCGGTGTTCTAGTATCGGCCCCGCCATGCCGACTCGGAGCCTGAAGGGCAAGACGCTGTTCATCACCGGGGCCAGCCGAGGGATCGGCCTCGCCATTGGTCTACGCGCCGCGCGCGACGGGGCGAACATCGTCATCGCGGCCAAGACAGCGGAGCCCCACCCGAAGCTACCCGGTACGATCCACACCGCGGCCAAGGAGATCGAGGACGCGGGCGGCGGCGCCCTCGCGTGCGTCGTCGACGTGCGCTCCGAGGAGCAGGTCCGTACCGCGGTCGACGCGGCGGTCGCCAAGTTCGGCGGTATCGACGTCCTGGTCAACAATGCGAGCGCCATCAGCCTGACGGGCACGCTCGAGACGCCGATGAAGCGTTACGATCTCATGCACCAGATCAACACGCGCGGCACGTTCGCGTGCTCGCAGGCGTGCATCCCGTACCTGCTCAAGGCCGAGAACCCGCACGTGCTCAACCTGTCGCCGCCGCTCGACATGAAAGAGAAGTGGTTCGCTCCGCACACGGCCTACACGATGGCCAAGTTCGGGATGAGCATGTGCGTACTCGGCATGGCGGGCGAGTTCCGGTCGGCGGGCATCGCTTTCAACGCGCTCTGGCCGCGCACCGTGATCGCGACGGCGGCCGTGCAGAACCTCCTCGGTGGCGATGCCACGATCCGCGGGAGCCGCAAGCCCGAGATCATGGCGGATGCCGCGTACGAGATCCTGACCCGCCCGAGCCGCGAGTGCACTGGCAACTTCTTCATCGACGACGACCTGCTCCGCGCGTCCGGCGTCACCGACTTCTCGAAGTACCAGACGGCGCCCGGCGCCGACCTCATCCCCGACTTCTTCGTCTGAGCCGCGTATCGAGCCAGGGCGATCGCGAGGAGCGGGCTGCGATGGATGACCGCGAAGCACGCGCGATAAAGCGCGACATCCTCGCGGACGTCGGTGCGATACTGCGCGAGGAGCTGGCGGCCGACGCTTGGGGGCGGCTGCTCGTCGAGGTCGGCCTGGCGCCCGACGGGACGCCGACGGTGGCCAACATCGACGTCGAGGAGGTGATCGGCGACGAGTCGCGCGTCGACGCGGTCTTCGGCGGGGCGGGGGTCCGGGCGCTCTTGCCGGTGCTCGCGAAGGCGGTGGAGGCGTTGTGCGCGCTCGACGGTCTGGATCTCGACGCGGTGCGCGGGGGCACGTTCGTGCGTCTCGAAGAGGGGGACTTCGCTTGGTTGCCGGCGCTCGTCCGAGCACCGAGCGTGAGCCTCGATCGCGATCGCGATCGCTTGCTCGCCAAGCTCCGCGCCAAGAACGAGCGCCTCGCGGAGGTGCACGACTTCCCGAGAGGCGGTCGCGTCGCCATCGATCTCGCCCACGAGCGGCTCGTCTTCTCGCGCGAAGGAGGGAGGGCGATGCACGCTGCGGCGCACGCAATCGGCACGTTCGCGCCGGCGTCGCGCACGTGGGGATGGGCGGGATCGAACCCGCACGCGCCCGAGTCCGTGCGAAAGAGCGCGTCGGCGATCGTCGACGCCATCCCGGACCGCGACATGTGGGAGCTCTCGACGCCGGCGTTCGCGACCGACGAGACGACGGCCTGGGCGCTCGCGGCGCTCGTGTGCGACCGCGCCGGCGGTGACGGCGTCTACTGCGCGTCGGAGGAGGAGGGGCTGGCGTTCGTGCTGCTGCGGGGGGTGCGCGGGAACTGAGGCACGCGCGGGCGCGAGGCGCGAGGCGCGGGCGCATCCCCGAGAGCTCTATCGACGGGGGCGCTAGTGCGCCGCCGTCGAGATGAGCTCAAGGNNGACGCGAAGTATGTGCGCAGTATGTCCCGCGCGATGACGTTCGCCTTCACTTCCCAGGCGGGCCCGTTGACGACGAGCACCGCCACGGCGACTTGCCGCACGCCGGCGATCGGGCGCGCGGGCGCGAAGCCCGTGAACCATGTGTAGTAGCGCTGGGCGTCGGCGTCGGTGAGCGTGCCGGTCTTGCCGGCGACCTCGATGCCGGGCAGAAACGCGCGGCCGCGCGCGTCGTGGAACGCGTGCCACGACGTGCCCTCGCTGACCGTGTGGTCCATCATCGCCGCGACTTGCTCGGCGGTCTCCCGCGCGATGGCCCGCCGGGAGGGAGGGCTCTCGGTGGCCGACCAGACGACGGCGCCCGAGGGCGCGACCACACGGTCGACCACGTTGGGCCGCACCGTCTCTCCGCCGCGGGCGACGATGGCGCTGATCTCGACGGCCTCGAGCGGCGAGAGGGTCGTGTTCCAGAAGCCTGCGGCGGTGCGCGCGAAGTCGAGCGGGTCGGCCGGCACGTGAAGGGTGCTGGGTTCGACCGGGACGTCGAAGGGCACGCTCTGGCCGTAGCCGAACCGCCGCGCCATCGCGTCGAGCTGCGGAGCCGACAGGTGCTCGCCCGCGAGCCGCGCGAACACCGTGTTGATGCTGTGGCCCATGGCGCCGGCGAGCGTCGTGCAGTTCCGGTCGCGCGCCGGGTTGTCGAGCAGGTCGCTCGCCGTGAGGCGTGACTCACCGCCCGAATAGCACTGGCGCGTGTCGGGGCCGAGGTGGGCGTCTTCCACCAGAGCGGCCGCCGTTACGATCTTGAACACGCTGGCGCTCGGCGCCTTCGCCTGCGCGCAGAGGTCGCGCGGCGGGCCCTTCTCGACGTGGCTCGCGTACACGAGCACGCGCCCGGTCGCGACGTCGATGAGCACCGCCGACGCCTCCGGTATCCGGCGGGCCGCCATCAGGCCGAGCGCCGACTGCTGGAAATCGGGATCGACCGTGAGCCACGCGGTTCCGGCGTCCGTGGGCGCGACCACGCCATCACCCTCGCGCTTCATCCTCGCGAGGTCGAGTCCTGCGAGCGGCGCGGGGATCAGGGGCGCGCCGTGACCGAAGATCTCGGGGTGCGCGTTGTCGCCTCCGGCGATGGGCACCGTGGCCGATTCGACGTGGGCAAGCGATGGTGCGTCGGTCGAGGCGGACGTGCGCGCATCCGGGGTGCTCGCTGGCGCCGGCGTAGGATGGCTCGTCCGCCACACGAGGCGCACCCCCGCGAGACCCACGAGGGCTACGCATGCGCCAGCGACCGTCACGAGCCCGCTTCCACGCATGGTCGCAAACTTGTGTGGCACGACCCGGTCGCTCCGGGCAAGAATCGGGCGGAACAACCCATGGTCGATCATGTTCGTAGTGCGGCGGCGACCATCACCTTTGCGCTCATGTCGCTGGTCGCCCTGGGGAGCGCGCTCGCGGCGACGAATGTCACGGCGCCCGCCGGCGGGGGGCTCGCGCCCCTGGAGGTGAGGGTGGACCTTGCGGCCGGCCGCGTCGACGCGAACGGCGCAACAGTGCCGATTGCGATCGATCACGGCCGCCTGCCGGACGAGGCCGCGGTGACGGTGGAGGACATCCCCATCGGCGCCGGTCGTCACGTGGTGCACGTACGCGTTCCTTCGCGCGAGGATGCTTCGCCGGAAGCCGGCCCGATGGTGGTGTGGGAGGCGATCCTCGCCGCCGGCCGGCCCGATCCGATCTTCGCCGGCGTGACGGGCTTCGTCGCAGGCGACCCGGGGGAGCGCACCGGGAAGGCCGTCCAGATCGTCCCGGACGGCGACAGGAGCTTCGTCCTCGTCGGCGACGTGCGCGAAGACCTCGACCTCTGCGGTCGCTACCCCACGCTCCTCGATCCCCTCGCGCTCTATCCGGCTTCGCTGACGCTCCGCCCCGCGACGGTGCACCGACTCGGCGCCGAGGAGCGAGCACGCGCCGAGAAGATCGAGGGCGCCGCCGCCCGCGCGCCCGCGTCCGCGCCCGCGCCCGCGTCCGCG
>PLIR01000495.1 GCA_003139415.1 Myxococcales bacterium
GTTGGGCATGCCGCGCGGGTCTTCGAAGACCAGGCTCACGGCGTCAGGCGTCTCGCGGACCACCGACGCGACGCGGAACTTTCGCGGCGCCAGCGCGGACGTCGAAGAAGCGGGGGCGGGGGTATCGGACGAGTCCCCACGACCCGTCAACGAGGCAATGCCCCGGCCGAGAGCGCGAAAAAGTCCCACGTCAGAAACCGTACTGGAAGCCCACCTCGGGCGCGAATCCTGGGAGAAACCCAGCCGCACCGCCGAACGCGGCCTGAAACTTGATGGCGGCCAAGATGGCGAAGTGGGACGTCGCGAGGTAGCGGATGCCGCCGCCCGCGGTCGCGAAGACCGGGCCGGCGGCTAGCCACGCGTTCGCGGTGCCCGAGGTCTTGTTCCCCACCGTGCAACCCTGGTTGTTGTTCGTGCACTGCAGCGTGGCACTGACCGGAACGTAGGCGTCGAACTCCCCCGCGCCGGCTCCGATGAAGATCATCGGCGAGACCCCGACTTTGTTCACCGCGTCCTTCCCGAAGAGGTACGCGTAGCGCGCCTCGAGATGCAGCGGCGGGAACGCCGTCTTTATTGGGGCGGTGCCCACGACGTACCCCGCCCGAAGCCCCAGCAGGGAGTTTCTACCGACCGCGTAGTCGAGCGTGGCCAGAATCCGGATGTCCCCCCTCTCGAAGCCTCCGACGACCTGATCGTGGTCGCCGATCACCAGGTTGTTGTAGTTGGTGATGTCTTTGCCGACGTCGAGAAACTGCGTGCTGTAGCCAGGCACGACGCAGAAGTACCCCTGCGGATTCAGATAGGTGGTCTGACGGGCGCACACGTTGTTGGCCCCGGGCAGGATCGTGAGGTCGAGCGACGCGCTGACGCCGAGCCAGACCTTGGGCCCCTTCCGCCCACTCGACGCGCCGGCGACGCACTTGTCCTCTTTGCACCGGCTGCTGTCGCAGTCCTCGTCGGACTCGCACTCCTCGCCCTCGGCCTTCTTGCCGCCCGAGCACTTGCCGGAAGAGCACTGGTCGCTGGTGCACTCGTTGTCCTTCGCGCACTCCTCGCCGTTCTGCTTTTTGCCTGCGCACTTGCCATCGGAGCACGACCCGCTGTCGCACTCGTCGTCTTTCGCGCACTCCTCGTCGGCAGCCTTCTTCTTGCTGCAGCCCGGGAAGTCGGGGGGGCACTCGGCACCGCCGCCCGCCACGTCCTCGCACTGGGCGGGGGGATCCTGGCCGGGCAGGCTGGGCGCCGGTCCGAGGAGCTGCGCGTTCACCGGGACGCTGAAGGGCTGCTTCTTGCTGCCCGACGTGGCGACCGGGTCGCTCTTGTCGCTGAAGCCCTGCACGAAGTAGAGCATCAAGCCCTGCGTGACGTCCTTGCAGGGGATGAGCGCGCCGTAGCCCTGGTCGACCTTGGGCAGATCGAGCGACCTCCAGTCGCCCATCCCGGCGCCCTTGTACTTGACGGTGACTCGGGTGAGCTCCTCGCTGCCGCCGTACTCGACGTAGACGGGCAGCGGCGTGCGCACCTGCGCCTCGGCGGCCGGCGTGGTCGTGAAGTCGCCCTCCGTGGGCTGCGGCCCCGCCGTGACAGGGGCAGCCGGCGCGCCACCGGCGGCCGCGCCGTTCTTCTTCACGTCGCCCCAGATGCCATCGAGCTGCGGCGTCTTGTAGGCCGGATCGAGGTCGATGGACGCGTCGAGGCTGATGGCCTGGGCGAAACTGCCCTTCCCCTCGTCGACGGCGCCGTTCAGCACCTGCATCGCGCCGAGGTCGCGGAAGAGCGTCGCACGCACGTGCGGGCTGCACTTGTCGGCGCCGCACTTCTTCGTCGCCGACTCGAGCTTCTTGACCGCCGCCGCGTAGTTGACGTTGAGGCTGTCTTCCTCGATCGCCTTCTTCTGCAGGGCCTGGGCGGCCTTCTCGGTGCCCGGGTCCGCCAGCGTGGGGGCCGCGACGAACGTCACGACGAGGACGACCAGCCACGAAAGGCGCCGCCGAACGATGGCGGGAAGTGAATGACAGTGCACGTCGGGTTCCTCCGGCGCGCGGAGCATAGAGCAGGTCAAGCCACAGCGTAGGGGCAATCGGGTATTGAGACGCTTTCGAAGGGAAGCGCGCTCAGAGCGACGGCGCGGCAGGCGTCGTGAGCGCGCCGCCTTCGGTGCGAATGAACTGAACGCGGCGGTTCAGCGCGCGGTTGGCCGGCGTGTCGTTCGGTACGAGCGGCTGGTGGAAGCCGTAGCCCTTCGACACGAGGCGGTCGGGCGGGACGCCGTGCGACACGAGGTACGCACGCACTGCGTCAGCGCGCGTCTGAGACAGGTGCATGTTGTAAGCGTCGGCGCCGACGTTGTCGGTATGGCCCTGGACTTCGATGTCGATCTTCGCGTTGTCGACGAGCACGCTGACGACCTCGTCGAGGATCTTGTAGCTGATTCCCGGCTTGATGACGGCCTTGTTGAACTCGAATTGGATCTGCTGCGTTATCCGGATTTCTTTCTCCGTGACGACGATGAACTTGTTCTGCTTGGGGCAACCCGGCTTGTCGCCGGCGTTGACGCCCGGGGTGTTCGGGCAGAAGTCGTCCACGTCGGCCACCCCGTCACCGTCGTTGTCCGGATCCGGGCAGCCGTCGTCGTCCTTGTATCCGTCGAAGTCCTCGGGCTCGTTGGGGCACTGATCTTTGCTGTCCGGGATCCCGTCGCCGTCGTTGTCCGGGTCGGGGCAGCCGTCGTCGTCGAGGTAGCCGTCTTTGTCCTCCGGCTCGAGGATGCACTGGTCCTTCGAGTCGAGGATGCCGTCGCTGTCGGTGTCCTTGTCGACCGGCGGGGGGGGCGCGGCGACTTCGATGAACTCGCGCGAGGTGCAGCGGTCGGCGGGGCTCATCGAGAAGGCGGCGAGCGCGTTGGGCTCCGCCTTCTCCACGTGCGAGACGGCGTCCGAGAACTCTCCCTGATCGAGATCGATCTGGGCGAACTCGAGCTGCGACTTGGCGATCGCCAGCTCGCGCGGTGCGCAGGTCATGGCGCCGTTCTTCTCCGCGTCCGCGACGGTCGTGGAGAGCCCTCGTATCTTGCCGCGCAGCGCGGGCCCCTGGGAGCAGCCGCTCGCGAACAGAGCCGCGACGAGGGCCAGCGCCAACCTGGCCGGCTTGGATCGGGCGCGCGGGATCATCATTGTCGCGCGCGCCGCGCCTTCTCGGTGAGCTGGATCGCGGTGTTGGCGTGATCCTCGGCCTCTTCGGCGAGGTTCGATGCGTCGGAGTAGCTGGCCTCGGCCGCCTCGAACTGCGCCTGCTCGAGGTGCTCTTTGGCGAAGTAATACTCGTACGGGGCGAGCTGATCGGCGCCGAGCGCCTTGGCCTCCGCCACGCGCGCCGCGGCCAAGTTGACGACGACGGCGTACTGGACCCCTCCGCAGTCGAGAGAGGCCAGGACCAATCCCGCCCCCAGCGCGACGACAATCGCTCTATTCATCGCTGAAGGACGACGGTAGCGTTGGCTCGAAGGCGCGGTCAACAGCGTTCACGGGGCGTCTTTCCGCGCGCCTCGACGTGCAGCGACCTAAACGCGCCTGAAGACTCCCACCACGACGCCAAGGAGCATGGTGGGCTTGAAGTCTCCAGCCCGGACGTAGATCGGGGCCATGTTCTTGTTGGCCGGCTGGAAGCGGACGTGGTCTTTCTCCGGGAAGTAGTACTTCACGGTGGCTTCGTCGCCGATGAGGGCAACCACGATGTCGCCTCGATTGGCGGAGATCTGCTTTTTGACGAAGATGTAGTCGCCGTTCAGAATGCCGGCGTCGATCATCGAGTCGCCGTGCACCTTGAGGCCGAACACTTCGCGGCCGCCGCGCAGCAGCGTTCGGTCGACGCGGACCGTGTCGATGACGTGCTCTTCTGCAAGGAGGGGCAACCCTGCCGCCACGCGGCCGAGGATGAGGACCTCGACGAGATCCACGTCGTTGGCCGGCTCCGTGGCGACGGCCTGGCCGTTGGTGGTGGACCCGATGTTCGTGGGCCTCAGCGCGCGCGACTTCATGTCCTCGCGCGTCAAATACCCCTTGCGCTCGAGGGCACGGAGGTGGTCGTTGACGCCGTTCGTCGAACGGATGCCCATGCGAGCGCCGATCTCGCGAAGGGTGGGCGGGTAGCCGCGGTCGACAATCGACTGCCGGATGAAGTCGAGGACCATCTGCTGCCTTTGCGTCAGCCCTTGCATCGTGCGGCAGACGTTACCTGAACACGTGTTCTAGCGTCAAGAATCGGGGGAAAGGTTGGGGAGAGGGCTTGGGGAAAGCGGCCCCGGCGAGCCCAATGCCCCAGCCTTACGGAGGAGCCCCCGACTCCCACTTCGCCAGCAGCTTCATCTCCATGTCGACGTGGCACGTCTCGCAATCCGTCGGCTTGGCGTCGAGGCGCCCGAGTTTCGCGACGAAGTTCTCATCCATCCACTGCGTCAGGGCCTTCAGGTCATGGCGGTCAAGCTGCTGGACCCGCCCTTGGTGACAGCTATCGCAGAAGACAGGAGCGCCATCGGCCATCGAGAGCTTCGCGACGAAGTCGTCCCACAGGTGCGTCGCGATCGTCTTTCGCCGTGTGGGCGCGGCAAAGTCGCCCGCCCGGTGGCAGTCGGGGCACTTGATGCCGAGCGACTTGGCGAAAAGCTTCATGACTGCGCGTAGCGCCCGGGGCTCGAGTTTCTCGAGCCGGGGGAGTCGCTTTGGATCGAGGCCGAGGTCGTGGAGGGACTCGGCCATCGCGGTGGGGATGGGGGGCCTCATTTCGATGGGCGTGGGCTCGAGCGCGGGCGCGGGCGCGGGCGCGGGCGCGGGCGCGGGCGTGGGCG
>PLIR01000548.1 GCA_003139415.1 Myxococcales bacterium
CGGGCCGGAGTGCCGAGGCGGGTGCGGACGGTGGGGTGGGCTTGGCGGGATCCGGGGGTGGCGGGTGCGGGTGCAGGGTCGGCGAGGGTCGCGGCACGGCGGGGTCCGGCTTCGCCGTCGCGCTGGTCTTTGCCGCCGCAGCGATTCGGCGCGGGCGGCGCTCCCGGCGAGNNCGGGACCAGGGGGTCGGAGGTTCGAATCCTCTCGCCCCGACTACGCGGAATCGTTGAGCAATCTTCGGTTCCGCGGGTCGGTTTCTCCTTGCGGGAGCTACGGTTTCGCGTTGCGCCTGCCGGGCGTCTTGCTCGGGCAGTTCCCTCGCGCCGAGGGGGACTGGCGTCCGGGTGAAAGACGCGGCGGCGAGGCACACAGTCGGCCCGACGGGGCTGACAAAGACCTTCTTTTGACCGACGGGATCACCCCTTGGGGCGACACGGGCATCCTTCTGGCTTGCACGCGCGTGTGCGAGGCTGACACGGGCGCGTGCATCGCAGACAGATGCATCCTTCTGGCTTGCGCGCGCGTGTGCGAGGCTGACACGGGCGCGTGCATCGCAGACAGATGCATCTCTCTGGCTTGCACGCGCCTGTTCCGATCTCAGGCGATCGCGGTCGTCACCGTCCGTCGCATCGCTCAAGCTCGCACGCGCTCGAAAACGTCACGGCGGTACGTCTTTGCGGCGCCTCGGTGCGCCTCTCCAGCGCGCACGCGCGTCTGTCAGGCTCGCACGCGCGCGTGCGGCGCCGGCTCACCCGCGGCGGCGGCGCTCGCGCAGAGTCTTCAGCTTGGCCACGCCGTCTTCGAACTGGGTCCAGAGGGTCGCGCAGCGGGCGCTCTCCGCTTCGGTCGATTCGCGGCCGGCCGCGTCGCTGTACGCTTCCCAGGCCTTGCCGGTGCGACGGAGCGCGTCGAAGTAGTCGTCGTCCATGACCGAGAGGGTAGCCACGCGAGGCGCCAGCCGCACCCTGCACGTCTGTCTTGCGAACGGGGACGGTCGGTGCGACGGTCGTGCTTACATGGTCGTAGGGGTCGGGAAGGCGTTGCGGACGTCTTCGCACGTCGCCGTGCCGCCGTCTCCAGCCTGGAGCTGCACCGTCTGATAGGTGCCCGACATCACCGTGTACTGCGTCGTGTTGGTGTCGAGGAATTCCGTCTGCGCGCCACTCGGAACCCCGTTGTCGCACAGCTCGGTCGTGTCGGCGTCCGGGCCGGCATCGACGTCGTAGCCGAGGATCTCGCAGCCGATGACGTGGTTGTTGAGGAGCGTGACGGTGGCCGTCCCTTCGCCCGCCATGCAGCTCGTGCTCTTGCCATACAGGCTGAGCTGCGTGCGCGTGGTGACGAACAGCGCCTGCGCCGGCGGCGACGGCGGGGACGTCAGGTTGGTGACCGGGAGCACGTACGGCGTGGACGTCCCCGACGTGCCGAGCGGCGTCGCCGTGATTCCGGGATGGCCGTCGTTGTCGTCGTCGCTGTAGTCGGACGGACTGATGAGCGACTCGGACTTCGGCCACTCCGTTGACGGGTTGGCGTACGTGCTCGTCGGCTTGAGGCCGAGGACGCTCGTGGCCGGGTTGACCTGGAAGGAGCTGCCGATGTTCCAGCCGCCGATGGACCCGGTGGACGGGTTGCCGTTGCCGCCGTTCATGTGCTGCATGATGGCGTCCCAGACTTCGTTCTTGAACGTGATCTGCAGCGTGGCCGTCTGGCCCGACGACTCGCCTTGGGTCGAGTCGCCGAGCGCCGTCAGCGTGAACGGCGGCGTCTCGTCGCCGCACGTCCACGTGTTGCCCGAGATCGCGTTGCCGGTGACCGTGTAGTGCGACAAGAGCCAGATGTAGAGCTGCGGCTGCGGCGTCGCCGGCGACATGGCCGTGGACGCCGTCCCCGGCCAGGCCACGTCGAGCGTGAGCATGGTGGCGGTCGTGACGTCCGTCAGGGGCGTGCATGCCCCAGCCGTCCCCAGGAAGGCCGGCGTGGCGCCGTCCGGCAGGGGCTCGGGGAGGCCCGCCTCGTTGGTGAGCTCGGGCTCGCTCGCAGGGGGCGCGACCGCACCGCCGCTGCTGCTGCTGCACGCGGCAGCTGCGCCGAGGGCGAAGACCACCGCCGTCCCCGAGATGAGACCGATGCGCGACCTGGTGAATGAACTCATGAGTAGCCCTTGCCCCTGTCGAGCGACCGGAATCGGCCGCCTCGTTCCCGCGCGCAGCCTATGGCATGTGGGCCTGCCGATCCACGAAAAGCACGTCTCAGAAGGGTCCGTTTGTGTGGCCCGTTTTGGTGGCCCGAAAGGCAACCTTCTGTCTCTACGGGTCGACGAGCGTCTGCGCACGCGGGCGCGCGCGCGCCAGCCCGGCGATGCGATCGATGTCGTCGCCGTCGAGAAACGAGAGGTAGCCCGGGACCATGCACATGGAGAAGATGGCCAGCGTCGACGTGACGGCGATCGCGAAGTGCAGCCCGAGCCCCGCAGCCAAGCCCACGAGCCGCGTCTTCTTCATCCAGAGCAGCCAAGGCACGGAGGCCTCGATCGCCAGGGACAGATACGTCTCGATGGCCGAAAGCCACTCGTGCCGGGCGAAGAAGGTGCTGTTCGAGGTCAGCGAATAAAACGACATGCTGAAGTACGCGCACACTTGCCCGTTGCGCCAGTACTCGTCCGGTAGCTTCAGCCAGACCGTCGTGACGTAGACGACCACGAGCTGCCACTGCATGAGGCGTAGGCCGTAGACGGGGACGCGGTCGGCGTCGGCCGGGCGCGGATGGCGCAACTGCAGGACGCTCCAGACCCGTCCCATCGGCGAGACGAGCACGAGCAGCGAGTAGATACGCAGCAGCGCGTCCCAGCTGTGCAAGATGGGAAAGGCGCGGCCCGAATACGACAGGTGCCACAGCCAGACCACCGCCGCGCTGAAGCGCATCCAGTAGCCGGCGCAGAGCGCGACCATCGCCGCCGCGGCGACGAGCATGACGATGGTCACGCCCGTCGGCGATGACACGACGTAAAACACCGACCCGCAAAGGCCCCCCGAGGCCGTGGCGCGCGCCGCCGCGAGCGAGACCAGCCCGCCCTGGGCGAAGTACTCGTCGCGGACGGGCCACAGCAGGATCAGGTTCGCGAGCGCGGCGAGCGAGAGGGCGATCCGGACGAGCGCGTACGTCCTTGGATCCGCGGGCCCCCAGAAGAAGTCGAAGGCCCGCTTCACGTCAGCCGCCGCAGTCGAAGGCCTTGGAGCGGTGCTCCTCGCGGCTGGCGATGACGCCGTTGGCGCGGATGTCGGGCAAGAGCCGCAGGCGATCGTAGACTTCGTGCAGCACGATCCGCTGCCCGCCGTGGCCGAGCCGGGTGTGGAGCGCGGCGCACATGCGGTCGAAGTACCCGGCGAGGTACGCCGAACACGAGGGATCGTCGACGACGCAGGTGAAGAACGACTCGGCCCGGAGGGAGCCGTCGTAGCGGCGGATGCCAGGGAGCATGGGCCCGGCGGCGCCCGACGTGCCGTCCCGTTCGAGGACTTCGAGGTCGACGTCGTACGCGTGCAAGTACGGCGGCGTCGTGAACATGTTCCAGCTTTGCCAGATGCCCGTCAGCTCGTCGTAGTGAACGAACGGCGCGGCGAGCGGGCGAAGCGCGGAGCCCGCGGGGATGTGCTGCGTGCACGTTGCGGCCATGTGCCCTGCGAAGACGACGCAGGCCGCCGCCTTGGCGACCGTGACGAGGCGGCCGCGCGGCATCATGGCGCAGCGTCGATGGGGCGCCAGCGCGAGGGGCCGCAAGCGGCGGCGAGCGCGTAGAAGGCGGCCGCCGTGAGGAAGGTCGCGGGAATGCCCAGGGACACGGAGAGCGCGACGGCCAGCGCGCCGCCGATGACGCTCGTGGCGCCGTTGAGCGCGAGGGCCACGGGCGCCGCGCGCGCGCGAACCGTGAAAGCCAGCCCGGAAGGAAAGAGCATCCCGAGGACGACCCCGAGCGCGCCCGCGCAGCCGCCGCACCACGCGACGCGGACGGCGAAGGAGGACTCGAGGGTGGCGTGCGCGAGGCGTCCGACGACCATCGAGACGAGGGCGAGCATCGCCGCCGCGACGATCGCCGTCATCGTCACGGCCCGCCGCGAGCGCACGATCCGAGGCGAGAGCGCGCTGCCGATCCCGGTGGCGACGAGCAACCCCGCGAGCACGACGATGAGCGCGTACGTCGGGTGCCCGAGCACGACGTGAAGGCGCTGCACGAGCGCCACCTCGGTGAGCATGAACCCCGCCCCGAGGCTCGCGAAGTAGATCGCCGACGCGCGGCCGGGGAGGGCGAAGTCGCGATCGCGCGCGGCGCGTACCAGGGTGGGCCCCAGCATCGCCGCGGCGACGAGGACGCTCGCGAGGCCCGCGAGCACGAGCTCCAGCGCCGCCGCGACGTTGCCCGCGAGCATGCCCCGGCGATCGCCATAGAACCGCTGGAGCACCGCGACGGGGTGCAGCCAGGCGCGCGGCGCGAGGAGCTGGAAGAAGAAGGGACGGTCGTCGGTGGGCGGCGAGGTGTCGAGCTGCTCGGCCTCACCGGCGGCGGCGAGGGAGGCGATGTCGGGTGCGTCCAGCAGCCGATCGAGGAGCTGCCCGGCCGCCGGCTGACCCGGAAGAATGAGCGGCTGAAAGCCTCGCTCGACGACGGCCGCCTTGAGCTTCGTGACGTCCCCCTCGGACAGCGGCGCGGGGCTGACCACCAGGGTGGCGACGAGGCCGCCCGTGATGAGCGCGATGTGCTCACGGGGCCGCGCGACACCACGCTGCAGCAACGCGCCGACGGCGAGCGCCACGAGCCGCGACGTCTCGCTGGGCTTCGTCGGCTCGTACCATCGTGAGAAGGTGAGGACGCCGTCGGGTTCGACGCGGCGCAGGAAGAGCGACCACGCCTCGAGCGTGTACAGCGTCGCCTCGGTGTGGGCGAAGGCGCCGGCGCTCGTCGCGGCCCAGGTGTCGACGAGGGAGGCCTGGAGCACCCGGCACTGCACGTCCGACCGCGCGAGCTCGGTCCGGGCATCGCCGAGGGTGACCTTGACGCGCGGATCGTCGAGCACCGGCGACGTCGCGTGCACGTGGTGGAGCATCGCGACCATCGCGGGATTGATCTCGAAGCCGCGCACGCGGTCGTGCCCGACGAGCAGCGCCGTCTCGAGGTCGCGTCCACCCCCGACACCCATGACGCATGACGTGCCTTCGGGTCGAATGACGTGCGCGATGGCCGTCCCGTCGTCGGCGAGGAGATCGAGCCGATCGATGTGCTTGGGGCCCCCGTAGGCGTAGACGAACGTGCCGGCCTCGCCGTCGATGAGCGCGGCCGCTTGCAGGTGATTTCGTGGATGAAAGGCGAGCCCGGGCGACCAGACCGAGAACGGCTGCACCGTGAAGTTGGCGAGGGCGACGTACGAGAGCGGGTTCCACGACTCGAACGCGAGCGGCTCCTCGATCCGCGCTTTGCCCTTCGGGTACCGGACGACGACGCCGTGCGACGTCAGCTCCGTCACGAGCACGAGCCCCACGCAGAGCGCGAAGGCGTACCTTGCGGGCGTCCGCGGGTCGACGAAGTGCGCCGCGACGGCGGCGGCCGCCCCGACGGCGATGAGCGCGCTCGGGCCCGAGAGCGGACCGAGGAGGGCCAGCGGCGCCAGAGCGCCAAGCGCGGCGCACGCCAGGTCGACGGCGTACGCGCGAGAAACGGGGACCGGTAGCTCGGCCATGAGCCGCGCCGCGACCCCGCCTCCCGCGGCCATGGGGACCGTGGCCGCCGTCACGACGACGACGACCGAGGCGAGCGACGTGACGTCGGGATAGAAGGCAAGTGGAACGCTCACGCTGACCAGCGCTGCGAGCACGAGTCCCAACGACAAGGCCACGAGCCGCCGGGCCACCCACGGCTCGAGGGGCTCGCCCTCGGCCTGGGCGCGTGCGGCCGCGAGGGCGCCCGCGGTCGTGCCCAGCATGGCGATCGACAGGACGAGGAACGCGAGCCCGTACCACGTGCACACGGAGAGGAGCCGCGTCAGCAGCACCTCTCCCGCCACGACGCTTCCTGACGCCAGGCCCAGGACGCCCAGCCCCGCCTTTTGGGTCACCCGGGTCACACTCTAGAGCAACCGTGCATCGAGTGAAGCGACTTCCGCGCTTCCGAGAACGGCGACCCCTGAGAGGGCTCGCCGCGTGGCGTTTTCAGATGCCGCCCATGCCCGACGAGCTGGGGGGGCCGCTGTCGTCGCCGCCGCCGCCCGAGGGGCACGAACCGCTCGGGGGCGAATAACAGAGATTGGACCCGCCGACGTCGCAGCAGCAGGTGGCGCCGTCGCAGAAGCCTGCGCAATCGCTGTCCTGGGAACACGTGTCGGCCCCCGAGCCGTCGCCCGAACTCGGGAAGGACGAGTCGTCGCCCGAGGGCGGGGGGAAGGACGAGTCGTCGCCGCCGCCGGTATTGTTGTCGGTGTTCCCGGACGAGTTGCCGGATCCCGAGCTGTTTCCCGTCCCCGAGGAGTTGCCCGCGGTCGCGTCGTGGAGCGATCCCCCCGTGGAGTTGGTGAAGCCGTTGTTCGTGCTCCCCGAGCCCCCGCACGCGACGAGGAGCCCCGTGAAGGCCACGTTGAGCCACAGTGCACGAGTGGTGGAACTTTGCATATGGACTTTCTCCCCGCGCGACGGCGGCCTCATTCGGGCACTATGTGCCTGCTTATCCAGTGTGCCCCACGGGGGGGTTGAGTTGCGGGGGTTTCAGCGTGAAACGCGAATGAGACCCCGCTCGCACGCCATCTATCCGCCTACGCGGTAACGAAGCGGCGGCGCCGAGCTTTTGCTGGCGCGAACGTCGTCGCGGGCGCGGGCGAGAAGCGCGGCGAGGCGAGGCCGCTCTTCGCTCGTCGGAGGGGTCATCCCGAGCGCTTCGCGCAGGACGCCCTGGGCGTCGGACCACTGCTCGGAGGCGATGAGGGCTTCGGCCAGCTTGCGGGCGAAGACGAGCACCGCCGAGAGGGGATCGTCGAGCTCGCCGCGGTGCAGCTCGCGGCGGGCGAGGTCGAGGGCGTGCCGCAGCGCGCCAACGCTGCCGAGGACGTCCCCATGGGCGGCCCGGCGGGTGCTGACGGCGTCGAGCAGGGAGAGGGCCTCGAACGAGCCCCCGGCGTGCATCGCGTGCTTCGCGCGGACGTCGAGGGGGGCGTCGGCGGCGAGCGCGTACACTCGCTCGGCGAGCTCCTGGCGGCGCCCGGCGGGGATGCTGGAGAGCACCAGCCGGCGGACCAGCGGGTGGACGATGCGGATTCCGGCCGCCTCGACGAGGACCATGCGCGCGCGCGTCAGGGCCGCGACCGCCGCCGTCACGTCGGACTCCGTGCCGAGGATCCGCAAGAGCGTCTCGGCGGGCGCGTCGTCGCCCCAGATGGCCAGCGCGTGCAGGACGTGGCGGGCGTCGGGGGACAGGCGCTCGGTGCGCCGGGCGATGAGCTCGGGCAAGCGTTCCGGGGGGCCCTCGCTCGTCTCGCGCGACCACGCGACCAGCTGCTCGACATGGAGCGGCGAGAGCGCCGCGCCGCGCGTCGCGAGCTTGGGCGGCAGGTGGGCCGCGAACGCATCGAAGGGAAGCGGCGATACCGACCACATCTCCTCTGGCATCGACGCGCTCACGAGGCGCGCCCCGGGGGCGTAGGTGACGACGACGAGCGCTGCCACGGCCGGCGGTTCGGCGAGGACGTCCACGAAGGCGTTGCGGCTCGTGCCGTCGACGAAGTCGAGGTCGTCGACCGCAAGGACGGTGACGCCCGATCGCGCCCGACGCGCGCCTTGCTCGAGGGCCCACCGCAAAGCCGCGGCCACCTCGCTGCGGCGACCGGGCATGGGAAGTTCGCCTCGGCCGGGCGCCTTGCTCGCGCGTCCGAAGAGGTGCATCAGGCCCTGGGCGGCCTCGCCAGTCGCGCCCGACCAGGCGCTCGGATCGACGGTGGCATCGGACCAGCCCGCGAGTCCTCGCACAGCGGCTCGAACGGCGTAGTCCCCCACTTTGGCCCACGCGGGGTCGGGGCCGACGCTCGCGACGACGTCGCCTGCCTCGGCCCATCGGCCAAGCATCTCGCCGACGAGCCGCGTCTTGCCCATGCCGGGCTCGCCCACGACGTGTGCGGCGGCGAGGACGACCTCGGCCTGGTGATGCCGCTCGTCGAGCCACGCCGTAGCGTCGTCTCGCGCGAGCAACGGCAGAAGATGCGATCGGCCCGTCGTACCCTCGGCCAGCGTCCGGACGCTGAGCGCGTCGAGCGTGAGCGGCGGAAGGGCCGGGTTGGGCGACGGGCGTCCAGGCTCGGTGGAGGACTGGCGGCCGGCCGTGGGCGCGCCGCACTCGCCGCAGAACTTCTGATCGAGCGGGTTGAGGGCCCCGCACGCGCGGCACCGGACCCCTGTGCCCACCTCGCCGCTCGGCGCCCCTTCGATCCCGTCGAGCGCCTGCTTCAGGGCATCCGAGAACTCGTGGGCCGTTTGGTAGCGATCGCCGGGGGCCTTCGCGATGGCCCGCAGCGCGACTTCGGCGAACGCCGCCGGGATCGCGCGGTCCGGGGCGACCTCCCGCGGATCGACCGGCGCCTCCGTCAGGTGCTTGAGCAGCGTGCTGGTGGCCGACTCCGCCTCGAAGGGCACGCGCCCCGCGAGGAGCTCGTAAAGCACGATGCCGAGCGAGTAGAGATCGCTGCGCCCGTCGAGGGTCGCTCCCTTCGCTTGCTCGGGGCTCATGTAGTCGGGCGTGCCGCAGACCAGGCCCGGACGGGTCAATGCGCGGGCGCCGGCGGCCTTCTCGTTGTCCTCGAGGATCTTGGCCAGCCCGAAGTCGACCACCTTCACGAAGTCGCGCCCCGACTTGAGCGGCTCGAGCACGAGGTTGTCGGGCTTGAGGTCCCGGTGGAC
>PLIR01000239.1 GCA_003139415.1 Myxococcales bacterium
GTGGGGCTTCAAGATGGAGGCGTACGACGGAATCCCGGAGAACCTCGCGCTCTTCACCGAGGCCGGCGGGCGGGCGGCGGTGCACTCCGATTCGCCGATCGCGATCCAGATCCTGAATCAGGCGGCGGCGAAGGCCCTCGCGGCGGGCCGAGCGGCCGGCGTGAAGCTCGACGAGAACGACGCCCTGCGCTGGCTGACGGCCAACCCGGCGTGGGTCCTCGGAATCGAAGATCAGGTGGGCACGCTCGAGCTCGGCAAGCGTGCCGACGTCGTCGTTTGGAGCGAAGATCCTCTCAGCGTCTACGCCCACGCGGACCTCGTCTACATCGATGGTCGGCTCGTGTTCGATCGCGCGCGACCGGGTGCCCCGTGGAGCGACTTCGAGGTGGGTGTGCGACCTTCGCCCTGACGAAGATTACGCCTTCGTCATGACTGGGGAGTTTCTTTATGAAGTTCTGATGCGGAGCCTATCGGTTAATATAAATTATTGAGGAAGAGCGTGGATACATTTGCGTCGTCCCTCAAGGAGGTCGTTATGAATTCCAAGGTTCGGCTCGGTGCTCTCTTCGCTCCTCTCTCGCTCGTCCTCGGGCAAGCGGTGCTCGGCGGATGCGCCTCTTCGGAGGCATCGCGCCCGGCGGCCGCCGCTCCCGATCAGGCCGCCGCCTTCGCCCAGAATCGGTGCACGGGCTTCACCGAAGACGGAGCGGTCGCCGACATCATCAATGGCAAAGCCGTCGAGCGCGTCTCGCCGCTGTACTCCGGTGGGGGCAGCAGCAAGACGAGCAACCCGCGCTTGATCGGGGCGGCTGTCTACGTGCGCCCGGCAGGCGGCGAGACGGCAGAATGGTTGAACCGCGCGCTCGAGTGCCATAGCGCAAAGCGGACGAGCGATCGGGCGGCGGCGTTTGCCGCAGGGAGCGATCCTTTCTTCTTGCCGGACTCCGTCGTCCGGATCCGCGTCCAAGCGGCGGGCGACAGCCTGAAGGTCTCCATCGAGGGCGCTTCGAGCTCGGAGGCGCACGAGATCCTCGCCCGCGCGACGTCGTTCGCGAGCGCGTCCGGAGCGTCCGTGGGTTACGCGTCCTCGCCCGAGCTGCCGTAAGGGCTGGCGCGATCACGGGCGACTGGTGGTCCCCGATCCAGAGCACGACGTTGCCGCATCGACGTTGTCGTCGGTGCGGTGACGCGGCTTTCCGCGGCGGCCTCAAGCGCCCGTTTGCGAGGCCGGCAAGCGAACGACGAACCTCGCACCGGGCGTGCCCGGCGAGGCGTCGTCGACCCAAAGATCCCCCCCATGAGCGCGGGCGATGCTGCGGCCGATCGCGAGCCCCAGACCCGTGCCCGCGTGCCCGTTGCGCTGCGAGGTCAATCGGAAGAACGGTTCGAAGATTTTCTCGCGCGCGTCTTCGGGGACGCCCGGACCGTCGTCGGCGACCGTCAACGTGGTCTCGGTGGATCCGGCACGCGTCGTGATTCGCACGTGGCCGCCACGACCTGAGTGCCGAACGGCGTTCTCGGTCAGGTTGCGTACGAGGCGCTCGAGATCGCCGGCGTGGCCTTCGATCGCGGCCCCGTCGCACTCCGTCTCCAGAGTCACGCCGACCTCTTCGGCGGTTGCGCGTAGGGAAGCGACGGTGGCGCGCACGACGTCCGCCAGCTCTACCCGCTCGCGCGGCAGCTGCGACGCGCCGGCGCGCGCGAGCGCGANNAGCGGCGAGCGCAGTTCGTGCGAAGCGCTGGCAATGAAACGCTGCTGCGTTTCGACCAGGATGGCGAGGCGCGAGATCATTTCGTCGATGTCGCGGCCGAGTTGCACCATCTCCGTGTCGCTCGATGTCGACGCGACCCGCGCCGAAAGGTCGCCCGCTGCGACGGCGCGTGCGACGGCGGCGATACGCTCGTGGTCCCGCGTGAGCACGCGCGAGACCCAGGAAGTTGCCACGGCCGATGCCACCGTCGCGAGAAAGGCGGCAAGCACCATCCGCCGCGCCAACGCGCGGGCGTCCCCATCGATGTCCGTCCTAGGCGTGGCAAGCCAGAGGGCTTGCCCCGGATGACCGTGCACATCGACGAGGACCGCACGAAGGTGGAGGTTGTTCCACCAGAGGTCGAAGGGTACCCCGAGCGAATGGTCCATTCGCTCCCACGCGGGCCGACCCTGTTCGAGGTTGGGGGTCCACACGATCGATCGCCCGGCCGCGTCGTAGATCGCCCCGAACTTCGTGATGGGCCCGAGGTCGCCGCGACGCAGGACCGGTGGGTGCCCCGCGAGAGCGTCCTCGGAGTACGCCGCCTCGGCCGCATCGGCCTCGGCTTCGGTCAGAAGCACGGCATCGAGCTGGCGCTCCTGCGTCGCGTTGTACGTCACCCCTACNNGCGAATCGACCTCCGAGGCTCATGCCGCGCGTTGCCGGCGAAGGCGGTAGCCCACCCCGCGCACGGTCTCGATCATCCACGCGTAGTCCCCGAACTTGTCGCGCAGGCGACTGACGTGTACCTCGACGAGGTTCGAGCCCGGGTCGAAGTTCATCCCCCACACGTGCGCGAGGAGATCGGATCGCTTCACCACCCGATCGGCGCGATGAATCATGTGAAGAAGGAGCGCGTATTCACGATTCGTCAGCGTCAAAGAAGCGTCGGAGAGCGTGGCCTCGCGCGTAACCCTGTCGNNTAGTCGTCCGCGCCCGCGTCCAGCCCGAGCACGCGCTCGCGGGTCTCGCCGCGTGCGGTGAGCATGAGAATCGGTGTCGCGTTGCCGCTGCGGCGAATCGCGCGGCACACGGCGAGGCCGTCGAGCTCCGGGACCATCCAGTCGAGGACGACGAGGGCGTAGGTGCCATCGGCCTGGGCGACCGCGTCGGGACCCCGGGCGCACACGTCCACGGTGAACCCTTCTTCCGAGAGCACGCGAGCCAGGAATCGTGCGAGCTTGCCTTCGTCCTCGAGCAGAAGCACCTTCACGGTCGCGGTGCGGTAGCACGCACCACGCCACTTCGGCGGGATGCGCCCGGAACGCACTCGGACCTTGACGAACTCGTAATATGTCTCCGTCGCCCCGCGTCGCACCCGACGCAAGCCGATCGCGGGGCTTCACGAGAGCACGCTGAACACTTCGGTTTGCGACGTCGATGAGGGCATTGCATACCCGTAATATGAACTGGCGCGCCGTATGCTGCCCGCAGCGTCCCATGCGGTCAAACGTTCGCAGTCATCGCATTTGCGTTCCCCGTTTCGGACACGTTGCCCCGCAACACGAGTGTCGTTGTCGCACGATGCCGCGGCACCGACACGCTCCTCCGTTGCTCGCGACCCGCCAGCTTCGCGCAGAACATCGACGGATCGAGCAGACGCTGGCCCTGCTGCTGAACGACCCCGACGTCGAGAGAGCGACGTTGCGGCAATGCGCCTACGACGTGGCCGCGCACCTGCTTGCCGACGCCTCCCTTCTTTACCCCATCGTCGAACGCGCCTGGCACCGCCAGCTGGTCGAGCTGCGCGATCTGCAGCAGCGGATGCAGCTCTTGCTCGCGAAGATCACGGCGCGCAACCTACATCCGCGATGGCGCAAGGCGCATCTGCGCGACCTGCAGGCGGCGTTCCGCGACCACGCGCGCCTCGAGGACGAAGCCGCTCTGCCGTGGCTCGAGGGTGCGACGAGCACGGCTTCGCTCGAGGACCTCGGACGTCGCATCCGCACGTTCCGCGCGATTCTCCTCGAACGCAGCAACGAGGGGGGATAGCTCCCGAGCCGACAGTGTCCGTGGTCTCGTCGCCGCTCAGAGGTTCTGCGAGAGAAGGATCGAACCGTTCACGACGAGCTTCTGCCCTTCTTCGAGCCCCTTTCTGATGATGAGAAACGGACTCCCCTCGCCCTCATCCACGTTGATCAAGACCCGCTTGAAGTGAACATAGCCGTTCGCCTCGCCCGTCTCGACGAAGACGGCCGTCGTCTGGTTGAGGCGCAACAGGGCATTT
>PLIR01000464.1 GCA_003139415.1 Myxococcales bacterium
ACGCCCATGTGCGAGTGCGGATCGATGAGGCCCGGCGTGACGAACTTGCCGCGCGCGTCGACGACCGCGCGTCCTTGCGCGTTCGGTCCGTCGCCCCCGCCGACGCCGGCGACGCGCCCGTTCTCCATCAGAACGTAGCCAGGGTCGAAGCGCTGGCCCGCGGCGGTCATCACGGCGCCGTGCAGGATGAGCACGGACGCAGGGGCGGGTTCATCCCCCGCGCCCGTTACGCTCTCCGACGCCCTGGCTTCGGCGTCCGCGAACGGATCGTTCGGGGCCTCCCCGGCTCGTTTGCCGCCTGCCGCCAAGGACGATGGTGCCGGCGTCGACCCGGGCGCCCGCGCGGGCTCGCATGCCTCGCCGCAGGCGAGCGCGAAGGCCAAAGCCACGTGGGGAGCTACGTCGAGGACGAGGGCGAAGCGGCGCACGCGGGTTGCCTGGGGTTTGACAGTGACGGGGGCCTCACGTTATCGAATAAATCGCCAGTGCACGTCACCCGCCTCACGCCGTCGCTCTTCAACCTCCTCCTTCTTCGAAGGGCGGGGGAGGGGCGGCTGCTGGCCTGACGCGTGCCGACCTTCTCCCCCGCCGCCGGCGATGGGAGAGGGCTACGCTGGTCGTACCCGCCTCCTGCCGCCGTCCGGCGAACCGCAGGAGTTTGCCATGTCCGACCGAATCATCGTTTTTGACACGACTCTGCGCGACGGCGAGCAGGCCGCCGGCGTCCTCTTCAGCCAGAAGGACAAGCTCGACATCGCCGACCGTCTCGCCGCGATGCGGGTCGACGTCATCGAAGCGGGCTTCCCCGCGGCGTCGCCCACGGAGCTGCGCGCGGTGCAGGCCGTTGCCCGGCACGTGCGCACGGCCAGCGTCTGCGCGCTCGCCCGCTGCCATCCGCGCGACGTCGATGCCGCCGCCGAGGCCCTCGCCGGTGCCGCCCGTCCGCGCATCCACGTGTTCGTCAATGCCAGCGAGGTCCAGCTCGAGCACCAGCTCCGGCGCGGGCACGACGAGGTGCTCGCGATGGCAGCGGCCATGGTGGCTCGCGCGCGCGACGCCGTGGGCGACGTCGAATTCTCGCCGATGGACGCGACCCGCGCCGACCGCGCGTTTTTGGCCGCGCTCGTACGGACGGCGATCGCCGCCGGCGCGCGCACGATCAACATCCCGGACACCGTCGGCTACGCGCTGCCCCATCAGGTCGCGGATCTCTTCGGGCACCTGCGCGAAGTCGTCCCCGAGGTGCATGGCGCCGTGCTCTCGTTTCATGGGCAGAACGATCTCGGCATGGCCTCCGCCAATGCCGTCGCCGCGGTACGCGCCGGCGCCCGCCAGGTGGAGCTTTGCGTGAACGGCATTGGCGAGCGCGCCGGCAACACTTCGTTCGAGGAGGTGGTGATGGCGATCGCCGTGCACGGGGCGAGCCTCGGCGTACACACCGATGTGGACACGACCGGGATCTACCCGCTCTCGAAGCTCGTCGAGGCGCGCAGCGGGATCGGCGTGCCGGCCAACAAGGCCATCGTGGGCCGCAACGCGTTCCGTCACGCGTCCGGCATCCACCAGGACGGCGTGCTCAAGCACCGCGAGAACTACGAGTGCATCGACCCGGCTCGCATCGGGCATCCGATCGGCACCGAGATCGTGCTTGGCAAGCTGTCCGGCAGCGCGGGCTTCGCGGCCAAGGCGCGCCAGCTCGGCATCGAGCTCGGTGGCGGCAAGCTCGCCCGGGCGTTCGAGGCCTTCCAGGCGCTGGCCGATCGCCAGCGCGATGTCTCGGACGACGAGGTGCGCTCGATCTGCGCAGTTCTCGACGCGTAAAGGGGCAGCGCGCGACCCGTGTCCAGTCTGCGAATCGTCAGCTACAACGTGCGCTACTTCGGCCACGCGACGCGCGGGCTCGCCAGCACGCGGCGGGCCATGCAGCGGATCGCGGCGGCCATCTCCGCGCTCGACCCTCTGCCCTCGATCGTCTGCCTGCAGGAGGTCGAGACGCGCTCGATCCGGTCGACCGTGGCGCACCCCGGCGACGAGACGCAGCTCGAGCGGTTCATGACGATGCTGTCGTCCGAGCTCCTGGCGGCCGGCAAGTCCGACGCATACCGCGCGTACTACTTCCCGGCGCACGCCTATCGGCTGTCGGCCCGCACGCACGTCTACACGACGGGGCTGGCGATCCTGGCCCATGAAGACTTCGAGGTCGACCACCACAACGCCGCGACGCCGCACGACATCACCCACCGCCGGCTGCAGACCGTCCGAGGCCTCAAGCAGACCCGCATCTGCGCGCACGTGCGCTTCCGCGAGCGACGGGCGCGGGCGCATCGCGCCATCGAGATCTTCAACACCCACCTGAGCCTGCCGAGCACCCTCGCGGCGGAGTTTTGGACCCAGCCCCGGCGTCTCGGGTGGGGCCGAAATCAGCTCGAGGAGGCGCGGAACCTCGCCCGGTTCGTCGAACGGGAGCGCGCGAGCGACAACTTCGCGGTCGTCGGGGACTTCAACGCGCTCCCGGGTTCACCCGTGTACCAATACCTCGTCGAGGACCGGGGATGGGTGGACGCCTTCGCCCAACGCTACCGCTTCTCGGCCGCCGAACTGGCCAGCTGGCCCACGGCAGGGTTCCTGCGGATGCGCATGCACCTGGACCACGTGTTCACGGGGCCTGGGTTGCGCTTCCTCGACTTCGACGGCACCCACCCCTTCGGGGACCGGTCCGCCCCGTTCCACGGCCTGTCCGATCACGTCCCCATGGTGGCTCGGTGCCGCCTGGTGGGCGGCGATGCCCCGGCCTCGTCCCGTCCCGTGCCGCGGTCCACGTCGCGACCTCCCCCTCGCGGCGCCCCTTGAGTTCCTGCTCGCGAAGCCGGGCGCGGGGCGCTAAGAATCGTTTTCGCATGGCGGCAACCGAGAGCTCCACCGCAGTCACCGACGGCATTCGCGTCACGGTTCGTGCTTCGCACATCGCCGAGCAATCGCTTCCCCTCGCCGGGCGGTACGTCTTCTCGTACACCGTCAAGATCGCGAACGAGGGCAACGAGCCGGCGCAGCTCCGGTCACGTCACTGGACCATCACCGACAGCATGGGCAAGGTCGAAGAGGTGCGCGGTCCGGGCGTCGTGGGCCATCAGCCTCACCTTCGTCCCGGCGAGCACTTCGAGTACACGAGCGGCTGCGTCCTGCAGACGCCGCGGGGCGAGATGCGCGGCACCTACCAGATGCAGCGTCCCGACGGCCGCATGTTCGACGCCGTCATCGCGCCATTTCTGCTCGCGCTGCCGCACTCGCTCAACTAGAACGCATGCCATAACCGCGCGATACCTTCGCGATTTCGCCGTCGGGGGTCGTCAACGTAGTTGAGTACGTCTCCTCGCCCCGCCGGCGAACTCGCTCGGTTTCGCGCGGTTCTGGCACGCGTTCTTCCCTCTCGTTTCCAAATGTCTCGAGCTGCCCGGCGGCTTTGGTCGGGGGATGCGCTATAGGCGACGACCATGGATGAGAGCACGTACCAGCGGCTGGCGGATGACGCGCTCAAGGCCATCCTCGACGCGTTCGAGGACGTCGATCCGGACAAGGTCGACGTCGACACCGTAGGGGACGTCGTCACGCTGACGCTCTCGGGCGGCCGCCGCTGCGTCGTCAATACGCAGCGCTCGGCGCGTCAGATCTGGCTGGCTGCGAATGCGCAGGCTTGGCACTTCTCGTGGGACCCGGCGGGGCGGCGCTGGCTCGACGACAAGGGCCGGGGCGACGATCTGTTCGGCACGATCGCGCGCATCGTGAAGGCCGAGGGCGTCGAGGTCACCTTCGCGTGAAGACGCTCTACGAGGCGATCGGCGGCGAGCCGGGCGTGCGCGTGGTGCTGCAATCGCTCTACGACCGGCTGTTCGAGGACCCGATCGTCGGCTTCCTTTTCCAGGGCAAAGACAAGCAGCACATCGTCTTGCAGCAGCTCGCCTTCACCTGCCACTTCCTCGGCGGGCCGCACGAGTACCGGGGCAGGCCGCTGCCAGAAGTCCACAGCGCCCTTCCCCTTCTGGCAGGTCACTTCGACCGCCGGCACCGCCTGCTCGAGCAGGTGCTCGACGAGCACCAGGTCGCCGACGAGGTGAAGCGCGTCTGGCTTCGCATCGACCAGTCGCTTCGGCCCAGTGTTCTCGCCGCTGGCGAAGAGGCGCGCGCACGGACCCGTGCGCCAAGCTGAAGGTTTCGCGTCACGGCGGAATCTTGTCCTACAGACGAATATCCTGGCGCACGCCCAGTCACGGTGGGATCGATGGGCCATGAGCGACCGCAAATTCGACCTCACGGCCGATGAGTCCGACCGCGACATCGAGCGAAGGTCGCGTCCGTCTACGGTCCCCGAGGATCACCTCAAGACGACGCGCATGGCGCCGATCGCACCTCCTCCGATTGGACCGCTGAAGTTTTCGTCAGCACCGCCGCCGCCTTTCTCCATTTCGTCGCCGCCGTCGGCGGTCGTGGCGGTTGCGCCCCGGTTGCCGTCGTTCGAACCGGATGCCCGTGACTCCCAGGCTCCAAGCCTCAATGTTCCCGGCCCCACCACCGATGCACCGGTAGCCAGGTCGAGCTGGTGGCGCAGCCTGCTGACGGCGACGGTACCCCCGGGTCGCCGCGACGCCGTATCGGTCGACGAGGTGGTTCTTCGCAAGCGCGCCGGCGCCGGCGCTGCCGTCCTGTCGTTTGCCCTGGTCGTGGCCGCGCTCGTTGTCGGGCTGCGAAGCGCTCCGGCGATCGAACCCGCAGTCGCCGCGACGGTGGTCGCGTCTCGCGCGGTGATCGCCCTGGGCCTTCTCGCGTTCGCCCTTGCCCTTGGCCGCGCGGCCGAACGGCTGTTCTTCGCCCCAGCCGATGGGTCGGAGACGGCGCGTGCCGCAGGCGCCCAGCGCGCCGACGGCCAGCCGATCAACTGAAGCGGGTCCTGCGCCCAGAAGGTCGCGCTTGACGGCCCTCCTGGTGGGATCTAACTACACCATGACGTGTACGTAAGACTGTAAGGTACGAGTCTGATGCCGGACCATCATCGCCTCCCCATCCTGCCTGCCGCCGAAGCAGCTCCGAGCCTCGGGGCTGACGCGGCCGTCAGCGGGAGTCATGTCCGCTCGCTCGACGATGTCCGGGCTCGGCACGACCTGATGCAGATAGGTGATCTTGCTAGAGAAACCGGCAAGACGGTGCGCGCCATCCACCTCTACGAGGAGCTTGGTCTCCTCGAGCCCGCGGCGCGCTCCAAGGGGGGCTACCGCCTCTACGGCAGCGAGGCGCTTACGCGCATCCGGTGGATCGGCAAGCTGCAAGACATGCGCTTCAGCCTGGGCGACATCCAGACGATCGTCAGGGAGTGGGAGCGTGCGGGCAGCGCGCCCGACGCGATGAAGCGCATGCGCGAAGTCTACGCCCGCAAGCTCGAGGACACCCGCCAGCAGCGGCAACGCCTCGAGGCGCTCGAGCACGAGCTGGCCTCCAGCCTCGACTACCTCGACACGTGCAACGACGTGTGCGAACCGCAGCGGCTCCTCAGCGCCTGCAACTGCTGCGATTTGCACGAGAAGTCCGACGAGGTCCCGGAACTCGTCCTCGGCTTCCGCGCGGCCGGCGCGCAACCGACCCTGCCGCGCCGAGGCACCCGCGCCCCCTGACGCCACGACCCCCGAAAGACCGCCATGCCTCCGAAGCTCCCCATCTTCATGGATTACCACTCGACGACGCCGGTCGACCCGCGCGTACTCGAGGAGATGATCCCGTATTTCACGACGAAGTTCGGCAACGCGGCGAGCCGCAACCATCCCTTCGGGTGGGAGGCGGAGGAGGCCGTGGACTACGCCCGCGAGCGTATCGCCGCCCTCATCGGCGCCAAGGACAGCAAGGAGATCGTGCTGACGAGCGGCGCGACCGAGAGCGACAACCTTGCCATCAAGGGCGTGGCCGAGTTTTACAAGGACAAGGGCAACCACATCATCACGACGGTGATCGAGCACAAGGCGGTGCTCGACACGTGCAAGCGCCTCGAGAAAGAGGGCTACGAGGTTACCTATCTGCCCGTCGCGCAAGACGGCCGGGTGGACCCGGACGACGTGAAGCGCGCCATCACCGACCGCACGATCCTCGTCAGCGTCATGCTGGCGAACAACGAGATCGGCACGGTGCAGCCGCTCGAGGAGCTCGGCAAGCTGACGCGCGAACGGGGGGTGCTCCTTCACACCGACGCCGTGCAGGGCGTCGGCAAGGTGGAGTTCGACGTGCAGAAGATGAACGTCGACCTCGCGTCGCTCACGTCGCACAAGATGTACGGGCCCAAGGGCGTCGGCGCTCTCTACGTGCGCCGCAGCCGTCCGCGCGTTCGCCTCGTGGCGCAGATGGACGGGGGTGGGCACGAGCGCGGGATGCGCTCCGGCACCCTGGCGGTGCCCCTCGTCGTCGGCTTCGGCAAAGCGTGCGAGATCATGACGCGCGAGGGCAAGGCCGAGAGCGTGCGGCTCGCGGGCCTGCGGGATCGGCTCAAGTCGAAGCTCATGTCGCGGCTCGACGAGGTGTACGTCAACGGCTCGCTCGAGCACCGGTTGCCCGGCAACTTGAACGTGAGCTTCAACTTCGTCGAGGGCGAGGGCCTGATGATGGCGATCAAGGACGGCGCCGTGAGCTCCGGTTCGGCGTGCACGTCGGCGAGCCTCGAGCCCAGCTACGTGCTCCGCGCGCTCGGCGTGGGCGACGAGCTCGCCCATTCGAGCATCCGATTCGGCCTCGGGCGCTTCAACACGGAGGAAGAGGTCGACTACGTGGCGGATCTCGTCTCGACCAAGGTCGAGCGGCTCCGCGAGCTCTCCCCCCTCTGGGAAATGCACCAAGAGGGCATCGATCTGAAGAGCATCCAGTGGGCGGCTCACTAACAGGCGTTTCGGAAAGACAGGATAGGCCATGGCGTACAGCACCAAAGTGATCGAGCACTACGAGAATCCCCGCAACGTCGGCACCCTCGACAAGGCGGACGCCAACGTGGGCACGGGCCTCGTCGGCGCGCCGGCGTGCGGGGACGTGATGCGGCTGCAGATCCGCGTCAACGAGAGCGGCGTCATCGAGGACGCGAAGTTCAAGACGTTCGGCTGCGGCTCGGCGATCGCGAGTTCGTCGCTGGCGACGGAATGGGTCAAGGGCAAGACGGTGGAAGAAGCGCTGGCGATCAAGAACACGGACATCGTCCGCGAACTGGCTCTGCCTCCGGTCAAGATTCACTGCTCGGTGCTGGCGGAAGATGCGATCAAGGCGGCGCTGGGCGACTGGAAGAAGAAGCAGGGCGAGCCGGAAGCGGCGAAGACGGTGGAAGCGGCTTCCGCGCACTAATCCTGGCGGGAGCTTCAGGGGCTAAAGCCCCNNAAGACGTTCGGCTGCGGCTCGGCCATCGCCAGCTCGTCGCTCGCCACCGAGTGGATCAAGGGCAAGACGATCGACGAGGCCGAGGCGATCAAAAACTCGCAGATCGTCGAGGAGCTCAACCTGCCCCCCGTCAAGATCCACTGCTCGGTCCTCGCCGAGGACGCCATCAAGAGCGCCATCGCCGACTACCGCAAGAAGCAGCAGGAGCGCCGCGCGGCCGAATAACCTGCGGACACGCGAGACGTGAACGTCCCATGAACGCCACCGAGCAATCCAAGCCCACCAAGACGCTCGCGCTCTCCGTCGCGCCGAAGGCCGTCGACGCCATCGCGCGCCAGATGAAGAAGCGCGGCACGCTCGAGGCGAGCCTGCGCCTCGGGATCCGCGGGGGCGGGTGCTCGGGATTCACGTACGTCGTCGAGTTCCACGACGGGCCGCCCCACGCGCGTGACCGCGTGCTCGACTACGTCGCGGCCGACGGAACCAAGGTCACGGTCGTCGTCGATCCGAAGAGCCTCATCTACCTCAACGGCACCGTCCTCGAGTGGGAGCAGACTCTGATGCACCAGGGGTTCAAGTTCGTGAACCCCAACGAGAAGAGCGGCTGCGGCTGCGGCACGTCGTTCAACGTCTGAGCCGCCCTTCGCGCGGCTCCCGGCCTTTCCGTCATGGACCCCTTCGCCACGCTCGGCATCCCTCGCACGTTCACGGTCGACTTGCCGGCTCTCGAGAAGACGCACCGCGAGCTCTCCCGCGCCCTTCATCCGGACCGCTACGTCGACGCGGGCGCGACCGAGCGGCGTGCCGCGCTGAGCAAGGCGGTCGAGGTGAACGAGGCGTGGCGCATCGTGCGCGATCCGATCCGGCGCGCGGACGCGCTGCTCGCGCTGGCGGGCGTCGCGACGGGCGAAGAAGCGCGCAGCACGGCGTCGCCGGAATTTTTGATGGAGATGCTCGAGCAACGCGAGGCGCTCGCCGAGGCAAAGCAGGCGAGGGATCTCGAGGCGGTGCGGAAGATGGCCACGTCGGTCGAGGCGCAGGCGGCCGAGGTCGAGCGCGCGCTGGGAGAAGGCTTCGCGGCCGGCAAGGCGCAGGAGCTCGCGGGCAAGCTGGCCGAGCTGCGCTTCTACCGCCGCTTCCTCGACGAAGTGAGCCTCATCGAGGACGAGCTGGCGGCGTAGGCGGCGAGACCCATGGCCCTGTTCGAGATCTTCGACCCCAAAGCTCCGCCGCGTCCGATCGGCATCGACCTCGGGACCACCAATTCCCTCGTCGCGTACGTCAAGAGCGAGCGCCCCACGGTCATCGTCGACTGCGACCTCGAGGCGCTCGTTCCGAGCGTCGTGCTCTACGAGCCGGGTGGCGGCGTCGTCGTCGGCCGGCGCGCGGCGTCGCTCGCCGCCGAATATCCGCGAGACGCGATCGTGAGCGTGAAGCGCTTCATGGGGCGCGGCGCCGACGATCCGGAGACGCGGCGCCTCGGACCGTACGAGTTCGTGTCGGCCGCGCCTGGCGAGTCGAACACCGTGCGCTTCAAGGTGGCGGGCGAGCGCGTCGTGACCCCCGTCGAGGTGAGCGCCGACATCCTGCGCGCGCTCAAGGCGCAGGCCGAAGACGAACTGCGCAACGTCGGGGGCGCCGTCATCACGGTGCCGGCGTACTTCGACGATGCGCAGCGGCAGGCGACGAAGGACGCCGCCCGCCTCGCCGGCCTGGAGGTCCTTCGTTTACTGAACGAACCAACGGCGGCGGCGCTCGCGTACGGCCTGGAGAAGAAGCAAAACGGCACGTTCGCGGTGTACGACCTCGGCGGCGGGACGTTCGACGTCACGCTCCTCGTGCTCGACGACGGCGTCTTCCAGGTCCGCTCGACGGGCGGTGACAGCCAGCTCGGCGGCGACGACATGGACCGCGCGATCGCGCACGAGCTGCTCGCGGCTCTGGGCTTCGATCCGGCCCGGCAGACGCCGCAGCTCGTGAGGCTCGTGCTCGACGAGGCGCGCAAGGCCAAGCACGCGCTCACGACGCAGGGCGAGGTGCAGGCCGTCGTGCCGGGGCACGTCCCGGTGACGGTGCGGCGCGAGCGGTTCGAGGATCTGATCCGCCCGCTGCTCGAACGCACGGGCACCGCGTGCAGGCGGGCGCTCAAGGACGCGTCGCTCAAGCCGGCGGACATCGACGGCGTCATTCTCGTCGGCGGCGCGACCCGTGTCCCGGCCGTGCGAAAGTACGTGGCCGAGCTGTTCCAGCGCGAACCGCTGGCGGACATCGACCCGGACCAGGTCGTCGCCCTCGGCGCCGCCGTGCAGGCCGAGCTGCTCGCGGGCGTGGGGCAGCGCGACGACGTTCTCCTGCTCGACGTCATCCCGCTGTCGCTCGGGATCGAGGTCGGGGGCGGCGTGGTCGACAAGATCTTGCCCCGCAACTCGACGACCCCGTCGCGCGCGCGGGCGACGTACACGACGCAGGAGGACAACCAGACGGGCTTCGAGGTCCACGTCCTTCAGGGCGAGCGCGAGATGGTCGATCAGAACCGAAGCCTCGCGCGTTTCACGCTGAAGGGGATCCCGCCGATGCCCGCCGGCATGGCGCGGCTCGAGATCACGTTCGAAGTCGACGCCGACGGACTGCTCGGCGTGCACGCGAAGGAGCTGACGACCGGCATCGAGCAGACCGTCAGCGTCAAGCCCAGCTACGGCCTCGACGACGCGGCCGTCGAGCAGATGCTCCTCGACGAGCCGCCGCCGCACGCCGACCGGGAGCTCGGTCAGCGCCAGCGGAGCGAGCGCCGACCAGGTCGACACCGCGACGGGGCGCTCGCCCCGACCCGCGAGGTAAAGGAACAACCCAGAACGCTCATCGAGGCAGCGTTCGAGCAGCGCGGCTTCAGTCCGCGCCGCTCGCCGCGCGTACACGGTTGCTTGCTCGTCGTCGAGTCGGGCGAGGGCGCGGAGCGCGAGCGCGTAGAAGACGTTCACGAGCACATCCTCGACGTGCTCGTCGTATCGCTCGACGATCTTGCCCGCGTCG